>DCXP01000085.1:0-66424 GCA_002327725.1 Proteobacteria bacterium UBA2133 | reverse complement strand
GATCTGACCGCTCCCACCGAGTATCGCGCCTGCCTCGCGATCGCGTCGACCGCACCGGTCGCCCTGAACACCATTTCAATCCACTCTCTGGATTCGTTTCCCTTCTTCACAGGGGCTTAGTTGGCATGCAAGCCGTTAAAATACATTTATGAAGTACGACAACATCCTCCAGACCATCGGCCATACTCCGACGGTTCAACTGCATCACTTCGACACGGGCAAGGCCCGCTCCCTGTGGGTAAAACTCGAAAGTTTTAACCCCGGAGGCTCGGTCAAGGACCGGCCTGCGCTGAACATGATCGAAGATGCCGAAGCACGGGGTGTTCTGAAGTCCGGTGATACGCTTGTCGAACCGACATCAGGTAATACGGGAATCGGGCTTGCCATGGTCGCCGCCGTAAAAGGCTACCCGGCGATCTTCGTCATGTCGGCCGATATGAGCGAGGAACGCAAGGCTATTCTTCGGGCCTTTGGTGCCGAACTGGTGTTAACCCCTGCTGAAACGGGCACCATTGGCGCCATCGAAGAGGCTCGGCGCCTCGAAAAAGAAAAAGGCTACTTCTTTGTCGGTCAGCACTACAACCCGGCCAACCCGCAGGCCCACCACCAGACCGCGAGCGAAATCATCGAGGATTTCAATACCGATCTCGGAGCGGTTATCTGCACGACCGGCACCGGGGGCACCATCAGCGGCTTGTCTGCCATCCTCCGCGAGTCCATACCCGGGATCACGATTGTTGCAACCGAACCCGATAATTCTCCCATTTTGTCCAAAGGGATTGCCTGCAAACACCGCATCATGGGCACCGCACCCGGCTTCATCCCGGACACACTCGACCAGACCTCCTACGACGACGTGATTCCCGTCAATGCGGACCACGCCATGGGTGTGGCGCGACAACTGGCGCAGCACGAGGGCATCTTCTGCGGTATCTCCTGCGGCGCCGCTGTCGTTGGAATGCTTGAATATGCCAGGCGGGATGAGGCAAAAGACCAGCAACTTCTCGCCATTCTTGCAGATACCGGTGAGCGTTACCTCAGCACAGAACTTTGGGCCTGCACATGACCTATATCGTGCACGTAACGGCTGTCGTAGAGGGCGACCTTGACCGCATTGAGCAACTCATTAACGAATATCGCTACACCTGCCTTGAGAATCAGCCCGGAATGAAGCAGTTTTTCGTCTGCAGGGCTGCTGACAATCCAAACGTATTTCTCTATACGCAGATTTTTACCGATGCGGATGCGCATCGGGCGCATATCGAAGGCGACGACCCGAAAAACTTTTTTGCCAAAATGGAAGAAGAAGGATTCCAGTTCCACGGACGCTGGATGGCAGGAAAAGAGGTGGACTCCATTCCCGAAGGTCAGTGGTTGAACTGATACTTCCTAACGGGCCCCCACTCAGGCTGACGGCTCGGGGAAGCCGTTTTCCACAAGGATTCTGGCGACATCATCGCGGGAGAATAACGCGTCATAACTCTTCCCGATTTTGGGCCAGCCCTCGGCATCCTTTGCGCCTGCACCGATCTCAGGATCCCAGCCGAGGATCATGTTGAGGTAGATATCCGCGGTGCTCAGGCTGTCGCCAAGGAAAAACGCTCCGTCGTGTTTTCCGAGACCCGCTTCAATAATCCCCAGAATCCGGACGAGCCTTGCGGCTGCCGATTCCGACACCGCGGAAGGATCGGGATCGGTGGTGTAGCCTGAGCCGTACCTTTTCAGCAGCATGGTCTCCTGGAGCGTATTCGTGAGATAGATCATCCACTGCAGATACTCCCAGCGACGGGGGTCATCGACGCGCGGGGACATCTGCGCCTTGGGGTACTTGTCCGCGAGATACATCGATATCGCCGCCGACTCCATCATGATCTCGTCCCCCATCACCAGCGTTGGAACCCGGCCGTGCAGGTTCAGCTTGAGATACTCCGGATCCCGCTCGACATCGTCCGAGATATCTACCGGGATGAACTCATACGGCGCGGCAGACGCCTCAAGCACACAATGCGGTGCAAGGCTCGCCGCACCCAGACTTCCATACAGTTTGTACACAGCGAATCTCCAGATAAAAGGCCGGCGGCGTTCCTTACGCGCACCGGCCAGGTTTCTTAGCGATCGATATCAGTCTGAAAGATGAGCGCCGGTCAGGGCCGGTTTTACAAGCTGCCCACCCCTTTCGATCTTCTGCTCATTCTTTTCGATAATGACGCCGTGGCGCTTTCTGGCTGTGGCGGCGCATGCGCCAAAATCGGAACCCGTTTCTGATTATTGCGCGAATATCTTTCTTGCACGTCGCGGCAAACCTGCTAATATCTGTCCAAATGGTCAGGTTTATAGGCCGGCGGTAATATACAGCAGGCGGAGGTCCAGATGTCAGTATTGATACGTGGCGGCACGGTCGTGACCTCGGACGACAGTTTCCGCGCCGATGTCTATACGCAAGACGGCGTCATCAAGGCGGTCGGGGAAGGTATCGAAGCGCCGGGCGATGCGGAAGTGATCGACGCCGGTGGTCAGTTGGTCATGCCAGGCGGCATCGACCCCCACACCCATATGCAACTGCCCTTCATGGGCACTGTCGCCAGTGAGGATTTTTTCACCGGCACCGTCGCCGCAGCCGCCGGCGGCACCACCATGTGTATCGACTTTGTCATTCCCGGCCCGCAGGAGCCGGTGTTGGAGGCCTATGACAAATGGCGTGGCTGGTCGGAAAAGGCGGCCGCCGATTACAGTTTCCACGTCGCCATCACCTGGTGGGATGAGACCGTGCATCGCGACATGGGCACGCTGGTTCAGGAACACGGCGTCAACAGCTTTAAACATTTCATGGCCTACAAAAACGCCATCATGGCCGATGACGAAACCCTGGTGAACAGCTTCATGCGGGCCAAGGAACTGGGGGCCATCTGCACCGTGCATGCGGAAAACGGCGAACTGGTTTTTCGCCTGCAACAGGAAATGAAGGACCGTGGCATCACCGGCCCCGAAGGCCATCCGCTGTCGCGTCCGCCGGAAGTGGAAGGCGAAGCCGCCAACCGCGCCATCCGCATCGCCCAGGTGCTCAATGTGCCGCTTTATGTCGTTCACACTAGCTGCATGGAATCGCTGGAAGCCATCACCCGCGCGCGGCTGGAAGGCCAGCGTGTGTTTGGTGAAGTGCTGGCCGGTCATCTGGTGATTGACGACAGCGTCTATCGCCACCCGGATTTTGAATTCGCCGCCGCCCATGTGATGAGCCCACCGTTCCGCGCCAAGCCCCATCAGGAAGCATTGTGGCGCGGCCTGCAGGCGGGCAATCTGCAAACCACGGCGACCGACCACTGCTGCTTCTGCAGCGATCAGAAAGCGGCGGGCATTGATGATTTCTCACTGATCCCCAACGGCACCGCAGGCGTTGAAGACCGCATGTCGGTGATGTGGGATCAGGGGGTGGGCACCGGCCGCCTGACACCCAACGAATTTGTCGCCGCCACCAGCACCAACGCCGCCAAGATCTTCAACATCTACCCGCGCAAAGGCACTGTCACTGTCGGCGCGGACGCCGATCTGGTGGTCTGGGATCCGGAAGGCACACGCACCATTTCCGCCAAAACCCATCACCAGAATATCGACTTCAATATCTTTGAAGGCATGACGGTGAAAGGCATCAACACCCACACCATCAGCCAGGGCCGCATCGTCTGGGCCGATGGTCAGGTGCAGAATATGGAACGCGGCAGCGGCCGTTATATCGACCGTCCGGCCTTCGCCTCCTATTACGACGCCATGGCGCGGCGCGAAGACCTGCTGACGCCGACGGCCGTGGAAAGGGCGAAAGCGGCCGAGTAGTTTTCTTTATCTCAGGCCAGATTTTGCCGTCAGGGCAAGCCAGTCTGACTTTGTGATACGGAATCCCGGACAGGTCTCCCGATAGGCGCGCCGATCGCCCGTGCCCAAGAATCCGGCCCGCTCCAGAACCCGCCGCGAGGCCGTGTTTCGTGGATCAATTACCGCAACGATCCCCTGGTGCTCCGAAACCGTAAATGCAAAGTCCAGCAGGCACGAGACTGCCTCGGATACGTAGCCCTGACCCCATTCGTTTTTTCTCAAAAAGTAACCAATCTCGATGTCGCCGTCCGGAACCTCACCCATCCTCACGGTTTCCCATTCGGTATCGTCCACCTCTATCGGTAACGGCAGCAGTGCAATACTGCCGATGGCTGCTTCGCTATCGCGCTTGCAGACACACCAGACCCCGATGGATCCATCCCCGCCGCGGCGGATGTAGATCTCCATCTCGTCCCGAATCTTGCCGCCCTCCTGGGGACCGCCTGCGTACTTCATCATGGCGGGATCGGTAAAGAGTTCAAGCACGAGGTCTACATCGCTCTGCTGGAGCGGTCGCAGGAGCAACCGTGGCGAAGAAAGTATCAAGGATTCCTCAGGCAGACTGATCATTTCTGCTTCTGCTCCGATAAGACGGTCTCGTGGTCAAGATCATTGGCTCCGAAGTGCAGCCTCGCAACAAAGGTATGCCTGGGACTAGCCTTGCGCCACGCCCCAGATTTCAATGGTGGAATCGGCATCCTGCATATGATCCACAGGAATCAGGCTCAACGGCGGCAGAACGCCCCCGCAATAATCCGACAGCAGTCCTATCAGGGCATGGGTCTCGTCCTGATCGGGCAAGCGCCGGTAGTAGCAGACCAGCAGTTTCAGATCTGAAGGAGACCGCCCGAAGGGTCGTAGCAGGTCACTGATATAACTCATGGTGAAGCGGGCCTGGGGTAGCAACTGGCCTGGATGCACTCTCTTGCCGGTGTTGGAAAAAGGCTGTGCCGGCACCTGCCCACCCAACCAGATCATGTCACGCAGTTTCTGGGCCTGGCGGTAAGGAAGTTCCGCCGGCCAGTCCCAGACGCGCTCAGGCCAGGCGTCTTCTCTTGGGATGTATTTGTCGTAACTGTTGCGCCGCTCCCGCATGGCGAGCACGCCAACGCGGGTCACGGTCAGGTCGTGTTCTCCAAGATGACAGGGGATCACCGTTGCCGGCGGTCCGGGCTCTGCGAAGTATGAGGCCCTGGCCTTGGCGAGCGGCGTCCATTGTGCCCGGGTCGTGCCTCGGTAGTAGCCCTCCAATTTGACCGCATCCTGAAGCGTAGCGCCCACCGTCTTCAGGCTGGCATTGAGGGAATTCATGATGGCATGGGATTGACCGGCGCCATCTAGACTGCCGTCATAGTCTTCCATGCAGTGAGCCGCGGTCCGGTTGGCGGTCGCAATAAACTCACCCGCCCGCAGCGCGGTTGTCACCGTCGGCCCATCATTTGTATCAAAGCCAGAGATCTTGAGTGTGCTCTCCTCGACAAGATACGCAGCATCCCGCCACCCGCGCTGGGCAATCGCCTGGAGCTGAACCTTCTGCCCTGCAAAAGGCTGCATTGCGACCGGTACAACAGAGATGACTGCAGCAGGTGCGCCGGGCAGCGTTGCCAGCAGCATCTCCACCACTGCTGCCTCGCCCACCTGTGCGGAAAGTTCGACAAAAGCCTTGATGCGGATGACATCCTTCAGCGAACAGTTTTCCTGCTGCAGGGCCGCTTCTATATTCTCGACGGCTCCTTTTAACTGGCTATTAAGATCATCGGGATTGCGAATCCGGCCTTGATCGTCAAAATCCCCTGAACCCCCGACCAAGGAAAGTGACGCCGCCGACGCCGACACCTCATGAGTGCCCTCCACAGGCAAGGACCAGAGCAATGCGCTTTCTGCCATCTTTCACTCCTTGTGCAAACAGACACTCTACGAGTTTTAGGCAATCCAAGAAAGCCCAGTCTTGCTAGGGCTTCAGAGGAAAGATTTCGAAGTGAACCCCGCATTCCGACGCTTTGAGAATGCCCCTTTCCTGATGGCGGCCCGGGTCTGGACTTGGTAAAAAATCTATTACCGGCCCTCGCGAAAACGCCTCTGCAGCAACCGGCAGCCCCGCGTTCCGTTTACTGTGTGGCAATGCCGGGCTGGTGCTGGCGAAGCACATATTTCTGCACTTTGCCGGTTGCGGTCTTGGGCAGTTCTTCAACAAATGTTACCGCCTGGGGTGTCTTAAAATGCGCCAGTTGGGACCGTACGTGTTGTTTAAGTTCATCTTCGGTGGCATGTGCGCCTTCCTTGAGTACGACGAAAGCATGCGGGCTTTCGCCCCACTTCTCGTGCGGCATACCGACAACCGCACTCTCCTGAACGGCAGGATGCGTTAACAGACAGCCTTCCAGCTCCACCGAAGAGATATTCTCTCCACCGCTGATGATCACATCCTTGAAGCGGTCGCGGATCTCGACATAACCGTCCGGGTGCACGACTGCCGCGTCTCCGGAGTGGAACCAGCCATCCTTAATGGCGGCGGCGGTTGCCTCGGGGTCGTTGTAATACCCTGCCATCACCACGTTACCGCGAACCGTAATCTCTCCAAGGGTATTGCCATCGGCGGCCACCTCAAGGCCATTTTCATCCACTACACGAACTTCTCCCGAACTCACCAGCTCGACGCCCTGTCGGGCCTTCATTTTTGACCGCTCTTCAATAGAGAGCCCCTGATGTTCCGGCCGGGGTTCGCAGAACGTGATCAGGGGCGCCGTCTCGGTCAGGCCGTAAACGTGCGTCAGTTCCCAGCCGAGATCCTTTTCCACCAGTTCTATGGTCGCCGCTGCAGGCGGCGCGCCAGCGGTAAATAGCCGCACGCCCCGGGGGGCGCCCTCTCTCATTGCCTTTGGCGCATTGGCAATACTGATCAGCACCGTTGGCGCCGCACAGAACATCGTGATCTCCTCCTCTTTGATGAGCTGGTAGATCGCAGCCGGCTCAACCTTTCGGAGACAAACATGGGTCATCCCGCGGGCGGTATTGATCCAGGTAAATGTCCAGCCATTGGCATGAAACATCGGCAGGGTCCACAGGTACCGGTCGGCCGGACTCAGGTGATGGTGCGCCAGGGTGCCCATGATGTTGATGTACGCGTTTCGATGCGTGATCATGACCCCTTTAGGTCTTGCCGTTGTCCCGCTGGTGTAATTGATCGTAATGAGGTCCGACTCACTGATTTCGACCGGTTCAAACTCCAGGCCGTGAGATGCCAGGATCTGCTCGTAGTGGAGCCAACTATCGGCAGAACCCTCAAGAGCCACGAACACCTCCGCCCCCGGAATCTGATCCCTGATCGAATCAACCGCGGCTACGTGGTCAGGGTGTACGCAGACCGCTTTTGCTCCACAGTGATTGATGATGTAGGCAAAATCTTCCGGTTTGAGTCTGAAGTTGATCGGCACCAGCACGGCACCGATCTGCGGCACCGCGTAATAGGCTTCCAGGTGCGTGTGCGTATTAGGGGCAATGTAGGCAACGCGATCACTCTGACCAACACCCAGCGCCTGGAGCGCCGCCGACCAGCGGTCGCACCGCTCGAGAAACTCGCCGAAGGTGAATCTCAGCCCTCCATCAACCACCCCCTCCCGGTCACGGTAGAGCCGCCGTGCGCGCCGGGCAAATTCCATTGGACTTAAGGGTGTTTCCATACTCCCTCTGGACAGCAGAAAAAGAACCTGCCGATAATTTACACGATGTCCCCCGGCAGAAGGCGGCCTCGACGCAACATCGAAACCGATCAGGCGGGATCGAGAATTTCTCCCGTCAGCGGGATAGCGTGACGATCGACCTCGTTGTACTCCTGCAGCAGGTGCCGCACGGAGTCGAGCCAGTTGGTATTACTGACATCGGCCGCAAACTCCTCCTCGTCCCTGATGACGACTCGGATCAGTTCGTCATCCCTTCTGAGCGTCCAGGCGGCGGGTGGATCCGCTTGCGCTCTTTGTTCTTGCAGGCTCTTAAGGGCCTCGAGAAACTCGTCGTAGCACTCGGGTTTCGGTTTAAACCGAACAATCGACATTCTTTTCATCGTCGGATTCCTCCTTGTGACCCGCCCCCGCCAACTGGTCCAGTTTGAATGTTAGTGCATGGCCGGCCTGAGCCTGCACCCCAATCTATCCCAGTCATGGGTATAGCATTTCGGCTTCTGATCACCTGCGACGCTGATAACGTCCGGCACACTGCTAACGACATCATCTGGAAGACTTAAATACAGGTATTAAATGGTCGGGGTGAGAGGATTTGAAGATGCGTCGTGTGGAGTAAAAACAGAAAAGATCCCATCCTTCACGATCCCATCTTCTAATATGCGGCTCGCCCCGAAAATCTGCGGTACCCAAATATGCAGCAAACTAAAAGTATTGTGCATAGGAGCTGAGCAAAAGTTAAATTTGCAACAATTAACTCACTGTCAGCCCGCAGGAACTCAATGACAAAGCGACCCATGACATAGCCGGCTAGTGTAGCAACCGCGAGGCAACCGGCGGGTAGCAAACGGAACTTAGTAGCCTGAAGTATGGTCCAGAGTATTAAAACGTAAACTAATTCGTAAAGTTGAGTGGGGTGTATCGGTAACGATTCTGTTGCGCTATCTCCAATCAAACCTAGCGCAATATGTTGCTGATAAACAAGACTGCCTCGGGGAAAAGAGACCGACGACCAAACCCAGTCTCCGATTAACCAGGGCAACGTCTGAACTTGGGCTGCGAATGGGAATACTACAGCCTCTAGCCTTACTGCAATATCGCCCCAGCAACAACCAGTCAGGAAGCATCCGACCCGCACACACACTAGCCATAGAAGCGCCGGTAGAGCAAATAGGTCCAACATCCGGCGGTAACCTAGCCCGCTAGCCCTACAGTAAATAAACAATGTCGGTAGCGCAATGAATAGTAAGCTAAATAGGCGGAATCTGTTCTGCTGCTGTAGAGGTTGATTGTCAATCAACATCTCACCTAGATTGATCTTGGACAACAGCCAGACACCTAGGATACTAATCAGAAACGTCAGTGGAACAGCTAGGTCAATATGTGACGGATCGATACACTCGACAACAGCACGCCGGCGACTAAACCACCAAGCAGTCAACAAACCAATTCCCAGCATTACACCGTATGGGGTAATCCATGACGAATCTGGAGATAGGAGGAACAAAATCAGTTAAGAAACCCCTTGATCCCTAGCGAACTAAGGATCGAACTCACAAAACTGTAATCGCCCCGGGGCCATCGCTCGAAACTCCAGGTTAGGGCTTCTTCTTCAGAAAAAAGTTCCGGATTCTTGATATTTCTTCGCAGGATACCTTCGGCCTCATATGGAGAATCAACCGTTCCTAGATCATCAAGCTCGGTATTTGGGAAATCTAGCGACAAATCATCTTGGGACTCGCGTCGCACCCGCATTATCATCCAAGAAGTAGGCGTCTGTCCGTAGTCTTCATCCACCAGCAACTTAGCTTCCCACGTCATAAATTGCACATCTTCTATAGTCGTCAACCAAGCTTTATGAACATACGCGACTTCTCCCTTTAGGTTACCTGCTTTCAGCTCCTTTACCATAACGTCAAGGAACTCTTGCTCTTCAAGTGCTTCTAGCCTCTCTTTATTCTCCTGATTGGGTTCCAATCCGATGATAGTTGCAAGCCATGTACGCCTATCGTAGGGTTCGAATATGAGAAAGCCGGGTACATTTTTCCCAATCCAAACACCGCTAAGCTTGGTGTCTACCGTACTCTTTTCCGGATCTCCAATAGGTGCTGATGTCACCCCAAGGCAACCCATAACAGCGAGCAACGCAGGAAACATCGCCAAAGTGAGTAACACACCAATTAGCGAGCGACGCAAGCTCGCCTTGCCTAAGACACTGGCAGATAATTTCATAAGCCTCAGACGTTCATTCATTCTCTGATTATCTCAAAATTAATCTTGATCCAACACTGGTTTTGTGGCGTGAAATCTGGAGGCAACCGCGCAACGATAAGCGATCAAGGGCCCCGAAGCTATGCGGAAACAGGCTTGTTAAGGTGGCGGTAACTTATTTCACGAGGCAACACCCGACTCCAAACAGGCGAAACTGTCCTTAAAAACTTGACTCCAACTCCACGCAAAGCGGCCTGAATGGACTGAAGAGGACACTAGTAGACCCAGTTTCAGCTCAATTTCAACACAGTGCAGAAGAGCCAAAATCGGCGGATTTAAAAGTGATGTAAATACTGGGAGTTATGGCGCGCCCGAAGGGATTCGAACCCCTGACCTCTGCCTCCGGAGGGCAGCGCTCTATCCAGCTGAGCTACGGGCGCGTTGCTAGTGCGTGCAACAGCGATATTCTACACAGCCGCCTCAAATTTAGAGATCAGTCTGATATCTGAATTTTCTGGCGTGTTCCGTCATCACAAACCCAGATGGCTTTCTGGGTCGCTTCATCCCAGCCACCATAGTGTGCATCGGTCTCACCGCCGGGACAGGTTTTTTTCAACCAGGCATCAAGTGTCAGGCCCTCTTCGCAAGCCGCACACTGTGGCACGAGACCTCTGCAGCAGGCGCGCGGCACCTCACATGCACAAGGCTCAGATTTGGCACAGCCTGTCAACTGACCAGCCGTCGCGAGCAGAAGTGCCATCAGAATCGTGTGCCCGCCTTGGACCCTTCCTCGCCACAAAAGGAACGTCTTCATTCGGTTCTTCCGCATTGAGTTCTATTTCTGGCTTTTGGGCTGAAAGGGTTTTACCTCCCGGCCCACATGATGGATGGATGTGATTCGGACATCCTCAATTTGCACCGAGGCGCGAAGGCCTTGCAGGCGCCTCTTCGCCTCCTCCCTGCTGTCCGCATCGATCACGATATCGATATCCTGTTCAAAAGACTCGCCGTCCGAGGTCGTCATTGTCAGCTTCAAGGACACCTTGTATGTTTTTATTCCAATCACCACGGCTTGCACTTTGTAGGAGGTTTACCGGTCCGCTTTGTTTCTCGCAAGCTTCTTGACTTTAACAAGATGCCCTGTCAAATCTTCAAGGCGGCAATGCGCATTGAGCCCACTGGTATGGGGCATCACATAAACCTGTGAGCGTCCGATCAGTTCGGCCTGAAGCCCTGGCACCGCCTTGCGGTTCATCACCGACCGCCAGGCGCTTAAGCCCACAAAACACACGATCCCTGGCTTCAGCCACTCAATCAGGCGCGAGACTCTACCAAACCCCGCTTCGAATTCACCTTGACTCACCTCATCAGCCCTTTTGGTCGTCCTGCGGACAAGGTCGGTAAAACCCAAATGATGCGAAGAAAGAGCATGATCCACATCGCGGTCTGTACTCACAAGCCCTGAAGCGAGTGCCGCAGGCCAGAACCGGTTACCCGGGCGACCGTAGGGAATTCCTGAATCCGCCGAATACGGGCTCGGGTTCAGCCCCACAATCAGCACCTGCATACCCGCTCCCACCGAATCCGAAAGACTCTGAATCCGCTCGACGGTCATGGTCGCGCACTCGTTTCGGAAGGTGCATCTGCCCTGCAGTTGAAATCCCGCACCCACCATGAGATCACGTGCGCGCTGGGCGCACCAGGCCCGCGACGGTCTTGGGGACAACTGAATCCGAATGTGTTCGCCCACCCCGAGTTTTCGATGGAGTGCCGCCAAATCTAAAGGCAAACGAAGGACACTCCTGCCCGCTCCTAAAACCCTGGCTTCGAGCGCCATCAGAAGCGAGTCTGCTATCTCAATGCCCAACCGGTGGACATGATCGGCACGCCTTTACGAAGCTTTTTCAGTATAATCCGGGCTTCCAAATTTCCCATTCGATTCAACACTTTTCTGAATTGCTTCACGGAGGACCCCTGCATGGCAAGCGGCATGAATGATCAAAAGTTTATCAAGAGTTTTACCATTTTCCTTGTGCTGGGTGTCGTCTTGACACTCTTTTTGATTTATCTGGGGAATCTTAACGCGGGCACGATTACCGACCGCGTCCGTGGCGAGCGAAATGCCATGGCTGAGGCTGCCAACAGCAACGCGCTTCAGCCGGTTGGGCAAATAAATGTGGCGAGTGAAGGCGCTGAGCAGGCTGAGACCGTTCAGGTCGCTGCGGCCGCTACTGCGATTGATGGCGCTGGCGTTTACCAGAGCGCCTGCATGGCCTGTCACGCGGCAGGTGTTGCGGGCGCCCCTCGGGTTGGCGATATCGCCGGCTGGGCAGACCGCATTGCCCAGGGGGGCGATACGCTTTACACCAACGCCATCCAGGGCTTTCAGGGTGAAGCGGGTATGATGCCGGCCAAGGGCGGTAACATGGCCCTGTCTGATGGCGAGGTCAAAGCCGCTGTCGATCACATGGTTGCCCTGTCCCAGTAAGCGGGTATCAGACCCCGCCAAAAAGGCCGGCTTAGCCGGCCTTTTTTATTTCTTGTTTCAGATGTCGCCCGAGATCAACTGAATGCATTAAACGCAATAATGGTCTGGGTGTCCCGTATTCCGGCAAGGACCTGAAGACGCTGGTTGACGAAGTGCCCGACATCTTCACCGTCACCGACATAACACTTAGCCAGAAGGTCGTAAGGGCCTGAGATCGAGTACACCTCAGATACGCCATCAACGTCCACCAGCGACTGAGCGACCTGGTAGGCCTGGCCAAGTTCACATTTCACCTGTACAAAAATCGTCTGCATAGTCTTGGGCCTCCTCGTCACTCCTGCCCGGAAAACTGCTGGGTATAGGCGCAAAGCTCCTCCAGTTTGGCGTATCCGGCCTTGTTCTTGAGAGCTTCTTTCGCTCGCTCGACGCCGGCTTCCAACGACTCCGCGAGATCAGCTGCATAGATCGTCGCGCCGGCATTGAGGGCCACCATATCGCTGGCTGGCCCCGGCTCCCCAGCGAGGACGCCGCGGATCATCTGGAGGCTCTCCTCGGCATCCCCTATAACCAGTGCGTCGAGCGACTGACGCTCGATACCAAACTGCTCGGGCGTGATCTCATAATCTTCGATGCCTCCATCACGAAATTCCGAGACATGGGTGTCTGCCGCAATGCTGATCTCGTCGAGGCCATCAGCCGACCACACCACCAGGGTGTGCACGCTGCCGAGATTTGCAAATGCCTCGGCCAGCGGATGGACCCAGGCTTTGTCAAAAACCCCTACCAGCTGCCAGCGCGCGCCGGCCGGGTTGGTCAACGGTCCCAGCAGGTTGAACAATGTCCGGATCCCGATCTCTCGCCTGGGGCCAACCGCGTGCCGGGTTGCACCGTGATGTGTGGGTGCAAACATGAACCCGATTCCCACGGCATCGATAGTCTGGGCAACCTGCTCTGGGGAAAGCGTGATATTGACTCCGGCGGCCTCCAGGACATCGGCACTTCCTGATTTGCCGGTGGCGGCCCGGTTTCCGTGTTTGGCCATGACCGCACCCGCAGCACAGGCGACCAGTGCCGCAGCGGTGGATACATTAAAGAGGCTTGCTCCGTCTCCGCCCGTGCCGACGGAATCTGCTACCTGCCCTGCCATGACATTCACCCGGGCGGCAAATTCGCGCATCACGGTTGCGGCGCCGGTCAGCTCCTCAACAGTCTCCCCTTTGATGTGCAGCGCCGTCAGCACGGCGCCGGTCTGTGCAGGCGTCGCATCACCGCTCATGATGATCCGCATGACCTCACCCATCTCCTCATGACTGAGGTTCTCACCCCTGGCAACTTTCCGGATTGCTTCTGACAGGTTCATCGCCTGACTTTACACTAGAACCACAACTGCCTAGGGCAGCAGGAGTGAAGCACCTGTGGTGCGCCGACCCTCGAGGTCTTCATGCGCCCGTTGCGCTTCCGAGAGCGGATACTCCTGATTGATATCTGCCTTGACGACACCCTTTTGCAGCACATCGAACAGCTCAGAGGCGCAATGGAGCAGATCCTCACGGCTTGCGGTGTAATTGAAAAGCGTCGGACGTGTCAGGAAAAGCGAACCTTTTGCCGACAGCACTGCAGGGTCAATGGGTTCTACTTTGCCGGAACTTTGCCCAAAGAGCACCAGCGTACCGCGGGTCCTGAGACAGTCCAGGCTCTGGCTGAATGTCTGCCGGCCGACAGAGTCATAAACCGCGTCGACACCTTTGCCATCGGTCAGTTCCCGGACCCGGTCCACAAAGTTTTCCTCGTTGTACAGCACCGTATGGGTGCAGCCGTGAGCCCGGGCGAGTTCCGCTTTTTCTTCCGATCCTACAGTACCGATCATGGTCACGCCGAGATGCTTTGCCCACTGACAGGCGATAAGGCCAACGCCGCCTGCTGCGGCGTGGAACAGGACGGTGTCACCGGCGTTCAGCGCAACGGTGCTTCGCAGAAGATACTGCACGGTCATCCCCTTCAGCATCATCGCCGCGGCGACCCGGTCATCGATACCATCCGGCAGGCGCACCACCCGGTCTGCAGGAATCACCCGCAACTCCGAATAAGCGCCCAGCGGTTGGGCGGCATAGCCTACGTGATCACCTGGAGCGAGGTCTGTGACGCCCTCCCCAACGGCTTCGACCACACCGGCCCCTTCGAACCCAGGTGTGAACGGCAACTGGGGTGCGGGGTATGCGCCGCTTCTGAAATAAACATCAATATAGTTGAGTCCCACCGCGGTATGATGCAGCAGGATCTGTGAGGGACCGGGGCTTTGGACTTCCTCGGTCTCCCATCGCATCACCTCGGGACCACCGGGTTCACTGACTCTGATTACGTGATTCATGGTACTCCTGCCGGTGTCAGCACAAGGGGTCGGGACGCTGTGCAAAGGGCGAATTATTTACCGCTTGCAGCCGCGCCTGGCTAATTACGACTCACCAAAGTTATTCGTGACTTCAACAAAGGTATTGGCAAAGAATCCGTTGAAATGGGTACGACACGCTGCCCCGTAGGCACCGATTCGGTCGAACTCGATCCAGTCTCCTTCCTCTAGATCTACCGGGAGGCTGACCGTGCGCGGGAAAATGTCGAGCGAGTCACAGGTTGGTCCGTAGAGGGTGTATTCCTGATGCGCATCCGAGAAACTCCTTGTGGTCACCGGCCGTACCGGCAGATGCAGGTTGTATTTCTCCTCAATAAAACTGCCGTACATCCCGTCATTGAGGTACAGCGCATCGTCCTTGCGCAGGTGCACCTGGGTGATCAGAGATTCTCCATCGACGCACAGTGCCCTTCCCGGCTCGCACATGACGGTACAGTCCTCAGGCAATGAAAGGCTTGAAAGGCCTTTTTGGATACTAGAAAAGTAACTTTCCATCTCCTGTCCCATCGAATTCAGGTACTCACCCGGAAATCCTCCGCCGACATCGACGCAGACCGGGTCAGTACCGACACCACGAATCACCTCATCCACCAGTTGCAGGCCCTGGATAAATCCTTCGCCGTCAAGACATTGGGAACCGACATGAAATGCGACACCGTATCGGTAGCCAAGCCCCAGCGCAGCCTTTCCGAGAGCGATGGCTTCGGCCACTGGAGCACCGAACTTACTGGAAAGCTCATAAACCGCGCCTTCGTAGTGAATCGCCACCCGCACGACGATGACCGTCTCGGGGCCTTTGGGGATGATCTGGGCAATCTTCTCGAGCTCGGTCACATGATCCACGACATAGTGACGCACCCCATAGACTTGGTGTGCCGAGCGGATCGCTGCCCGGCTTTTCACAGGATGCATGAAGTAACTGGTTGCCCCGGGCAACTGCTCCGCCACCAACGCCACCTCGGCAAGAGACGCGGTATCGAAATGCCGAATGCCGCCATCGAAAAGGGTCTTGAGCATATGCGGTTCGGGGTTACACTTCACCGCGTACAGGACATCTCCGGGAAATCCTTCCAGAAACTGTTCCGCCACGGCGCTGATATGGTGGCGCCGGACACAGAACACCGGATAACTCGGTTCCAGACTGGCAACCACCTCCTCCGGGGACCCATAAACGGGAAGATGGATATGCGGGCGTACAGCAGCATCCATGGCAATCTTGATGCTCGGTTAAATTGAGTGGGCGTAATTTTGACACAATGACTGCGATAAATCCGGAAGACCAACCGCAGGATCGGCTGCTGGGATCAAAGACATTGCAAGGGGTCTGCGTCCTGGGTCATCTTTCCAACGACTGGGCAGTCGGAGCCATCTGGCTTCTGGCGCCAGCGATTGGTCTTGCGCTTGAACTTAAACCCTCCGAGATTGGCCTTTTGCTCACCATTCACTCGATCGGTGCTTCGCTCGCCTACTTTCCGGCAGGGATTCTGGCGGACCGGGTGCGCTCCCAGGGCGCTCTGCTGCTCGGAACCTTCTGGTGGGTCACGCTCGGCTATCTGCTGGCATCCGAAGCCCCGGGATTCTGGTCTCTTGCGGTCCTGCTTGCCATTGGCGGTATGGGTGACGCCGCCTGGCATCCGATTGCGACCGGGATGCTGGTGCGGCAGATGCCGCAGCAGCGCGGTCAGGCGCTCGGTATTCACGCCATTGGCGGAACGCTCGCCGAGGTCTTCTCTCCGCTGATGGTGGGCTTTTTGCTGGCCATGCTCGACTGGCAGCAGGTTCTGCAACTCTCGGTGCTGCCGGCCGCATTGATGGGAACCGCCTTCTTTTTCCTGTTTCGGCGTATTCCCTCCAGGCACGCCAACACTGCCCTGACCAGAGGCGATCTGATGGCGTTTATTGTCGAGTGGCGGAGCCGGACCGGGCTGCTCCTCGTTGGGGGAATTGCAACCTACAACATGGCGTTAATCGCATTGATGACCATGATGCCGTTCTATTCCCAGCGCGCTTTCGGCTTCAGCCCGGCCGAGACCGGTGTCGCATTTGCGCTCGCCATGCTGGCGGGGTCCATTGGTCAGCCGCTGGTGGGGCGACTGTCAGACCGGCGTGGGCGCTTCGGGATTTTCGCTTCCTGCTCGGTCCTGGCCGCGATCCTGTCGGGATCGGTCCTGTTTCTGGATACACCGCTCGGCACCATCGGGGTACTGGTGTGCGCCATGGCAGTGCTGGTCGCGATCCGTTCCGGTGTCCTCGCCATGGCGGTCGACTATTCGAGCAAACACGAGGCGACTTCCATGGGCTTTGTCTTTGTGGTGCTCGACGGCGTAGGGGCGCTCGGCGCGGTCTTTGCAGGGCTGATCGGGGATTTCAGCCTGGTGGCGAGTTTCGGATTCGCCGGGATACTCTCGCTCTCAGCCGTGGGTTTCATTGCCATGGCACAGCGCGAGGCCTGACCGGCAGCAGCAGATACATCCCCTAAATCGATTCCAGTATACTGTATATTTATACAGTATACTGGAATTCCGATATGTCCGGCTATGCCGAACTGCACTGCATATCAAATTTCACCTTTTTAAGGGGCGCCTCGCACCCTGGCGAACTGGTTCAAAGAGCTTTTGAACTTGGATACCGTGCGCTTGCCCTGACCGACGAGTGCAGTGTTGCCGGAGTCGTCAGAGCGCATACCGCAGCCCGCGAACTGGGCCTGCACCTCATCATCGGCAGTGAATTCACCCTGGACAATAGTGACAGGCTGATTCTCCTGGTCATGAACCGGCAAGGCTACCGTGAGTTGACCCGGCTGATTACCGCGTCCCGTCGGCATGCAACCAAGGGTCACTACCGCCTCGGCACCAATGATCTTTGTGCAGATTCCCTGCAGAACTGTCTTGCACTGATTGCCAGCGACCCTGCACCAGCATCACAAGACGCACTGGCATCACGGTATCAGGCGCTTTTTCAGCACACCCGGCGTATGCAGAGGCTGATGCCCGGCAGGGTCTGGCTGGCACTTGAGCAGCCGGGCTATGGCAGTGACCATACCCATCACCAGTCCCTGCAGAATCTGTCACAAAAAACCGGCGTGCCGCTGGTTGCAGCTGGAAATGTGCATATGCACATCCGGGCGCGCCAGCCCCTGCAGGACACGCTGTCTGCGATACGGTGCCAGAAACCCGTAGCCGCCATCAGGCACACGCTTGCGCCCAACGCGGAACGCCATCTCAAAACTCAGGCAGTGCTGGAGCGCATTTATCCGCGCCCTCTTCTGGATGAAAGCATAAACATTGCGGATCGATGCCGCTTCTCGCTGGATGAACTGCGCTATCGCTACCCCTGTGAGCGGGTACCGGATGGCTTGAGCCCCACCCAGTATCTTCGCCAACGGGTCGACGCCGGTATCGACAAGCGCTGGCCGGAGGGACCCACTGAAAAAGTGCTCCGCCAGATTGAGCATGAGCTCAGCCTGATTGCTGAACTCGGTTACGAAGGCTACTTCCTGACGGTCTACGACATTGTCTGCTTTGCCCGGTCCCGAAACATTCTCTGCCAGGGCCGCGGCTCGGCGGCAAACTCAGCGGTGTGCTTTGCCTTAGGGATTACCGAAGTCGATCCGGCACGCATGGAGATCCTGTTTGAACGCTTCGTCTCACGCGAGCGTAATGAGCCGCCGGATATTGATGTGGATTTTGAGCACGAGCGCCGTGAGGAAGTCATGCAATATGTCTACCGGCGCTACGGGCGGCACCGGGCCGCTCTGACGAGCGCAGTGATCACTTACCGCTCACGCAGTGCGGTACGCGATGTCGGGCGGGCGCTGGGCCTGTCGCAGGATCAGATCGAGCGTCTTGCCGGAAACCGCATCTGCTGGCAGGGCAACCAGGTCATCCCAGGCCGTGTGCTGAAGATCGGTCTTGACCCAAACGCCCCGGTGTTACGCCGGGTCCTGACACTCGTTCAGCAGTTGATCGGTTTTCCCCGCCATCTGTCCCAGCATTCCGGGGGCTTTGTAATCTCCCATGAGCCACTGTGCGATCTGGTGCCTATCGAAAATGCCGCTATGGCCGAGCGGACCGTTATCCAGTGGGACAAAACTGACATCGATATTCTCGGCCTGCTTAAAGTCGACTGCCTGGCGCTGGGTATGCTGAGCGCAATTCATCGTGCGCTCGATCTGATACACAAGCATCATGGCACCGAGATGACCATGGCAACCGTGCCGGCAGAGGATTCACAGGTTTACCGGATGATCAGCAATGCCGATACGGTCGGGGTCTTCCAGATTGAATCGCGCGCACAGATGGCCATGCTGCCCCGCCTGCGGCCACGCTGCTTTTACGACCTGGTGATTGAGGTGGCTATTGTCCGCCCAGGGCCCATTCAAGGTGACATGGTGCACCCCTATCTCAGGCGCCGCAATGGTGAAGAGGCGGTCTCCTATCCCAGCGAAGCGGTCCGGGAGGTGCTGGCACGCACCCTGGGTGTCCCAATCTTCCAGGAGCAGGTCATCAAGCTGGCCATGGTTGCAGCAGGATTCACACCGGGGGAGGCTGACAGCCTGCGCCGGGACATGGCAGCCTGGAAGCGCCACGGCGGGCTGGGCCACTATGAGGAACGGCTGATCCGGGGCATGCGGGCGCGCGGCTACAGTGAGGACTTTGCACGGCGCATCTACCAGCAGATTCTGGGATTTGGTGAGTACGGATTTCCCGAATCACACGCCGCCAGTTTTGCGCTGATGGTGTATGTGTCTGCCTGGCTCAAATGCCACCAACCTGCCATATTTACCTGCGCCCTGCTGAACAGCCAGCCGATGGGCTTTTATTCGCCTTCCCAACTGGTACAGGATGCCCGCCGCCATGGTGTCGTCATCCAGCCGGTGGACGTTACAAAGAGCGAATGGGACTGCACTATCGAGCCCGTCAATGGGCATCTGACCCTGCGCCTGGGGTTAGCAATGGTCAAGCACCTCAGTCATGCCGGCGCGACACGCCTGACTGCAGCCCGAAAGCAACAACCTTTTACCGGTCTTGAAGATCTTGCTCACCGCGCCGCCCTGGATAAAGGGGATCTTCAGGCACTGGCTGGCGCTGACGCTTTATCAACTCTGATACACAGTCACCGGCGTCAGGCAGCATGGTCTGCGGGGGGTATTGAAAAATCATCGCCCGTATTTCCGGCCCCGCGTATCCGTGAAGCCGTACCCATGCTGCGTGCACCTCATGCGGACGAGTCAGTATGCGCGGATTACGCCAGTACGGGATTGACGCTGGGTCCGCATCCCCTCGCTCTGCTGCGCCAGCAGCTTAAGTCTTTGGGTGTCGTCACAAGCGCTGATATCGATCGATCACAAAATGGACATTACGTGCATACTGCCGGGATCGTCACGACGCGGCAAAGACCCTCGAGCGCAAACAATGTCACCTTTGTGACGCTGGAGGATGAAACCGGCAATACCAACCTGGTGGTCTGGCAGCGCCTGGCAGAACGCCAGCATCAGGCGCTGGTCGGGTCACAGCTGCTTGGGGTACGCGGCCAGGTTCAAAGAGAGGGTCAGGTGATTCATGTGATCGCCCATCACCTGAGAGACTACACGGCGATGCTGGGCAGCCTCACTACCCGGAGCCGGGATTTTCACTGAGCGCCGGCATGCGGCCACGCCATTCCGGCGCTTTTGCATCCTAGTCGAGGTCGAAGGCAATCCCGTTCGCCGCACAGGCTGCCTGCACCGTATTGCGCAGAAGGCAGGCAATCGTCATGGGTCCAACGCCGCCAGGCACCGGCGTGATCGCGCCGGCCACCGCTTCCGCTGAGGCGTGGTCGACATCTCCCACCAGACGGGTCTTGCCTTCCGCTCCCTCAACCCGGTTGATCCCCACATCGATCACCGTCGCTCCGGGCTTGATCCAGTCCCCGGGCACCATCTGCGGCCGACCAACGGCCGCGACCAGAATATCCGCCTCGCGGCAGACCCCGGGGAGATCCTGTGTCCGGGAATGCGCGGTGGTGACGGTGCAGCTTTCGGCCAGCAACAAGGCCGACATGGGCTTTCCCACAATATTCGATCGACCCACAACCACCGCATTTTTTCCGCTCAGGTCTTTGAGCTCATCCTTGAGCAGCATCATGCAGCCAAGCGGAGTGCACGGCACCAGTCCCGGGGCGCCGGTCGCCAAGCGGCCAACGTTAATGAGATGAAAGCCGTCTACGTCCTTATCGGGATCGATGGCGTTAATGACCGCGTGCGCATCAATCTGTGCGGGCAGCGGCAACTGAACGAGGATTCCGTGAACACCCGGATCACTGTTCAGCTCGGCAATCAGTGCGAGCAGTTCCTCCTGGCCGGTGGTCTCTGACAATTTATGCTCGTAGGAGTTCATCCCGGCTTCGAGCGTCTGCTTGCCCTTGTTGCGCACGTAGACCTGGCTCGCCGGATCCTCACCGACCAGCACCACCGCCAGGCCGGGTGTCAGACCGTGATCGCGCTGCAGAGCGCTCACCGCCTCGCCGACCCGCTCTCTCAGTCCCTGCGCGGATGCCTTGCCATCGATTTTTTTTGCCATTGTGATTCCTATCTTCAGGCCGCACTCACCCGTACGGCACAGTACTTAACCTCTGCAATTTTTCCTACGGGATCGAGGGCTGCGTTGGTCAGCAGGTTGGCTGCTGCTTCGTGGTAACAGAAGGGAATGAAGACCTCACCCTGGCGCATTCCCCGGTCCGCACGGGCGAGCGCTACCACCTCACCGCGCCTGGAAGTTACCCGGATCGGCTCTCCCTCCGCAACCCCCAGTTGCTGAAGATCGTTCGGGTGCGCACTGACCACCGGCTCGGGCTCGATCGCGTCAAGCACCCGCGACCTTCGGGTCATGGATCCGGTGTGCCAGTGTTCCAGTTGGCGGCCCGTGATCAGGACCAGTGGATACTCCTCGTCGGGGAGTTCGTTGGCGCTTTCAAGGCTCGCCGGCACAAACCGGCCGCGCCCGTCATTCGTCAGGAACGCTTCCTGAAAGACCACCCCCTGTCCCGGGTCATCGTCACCCGCGCACGGATAGGTGACGCTGTGCTCGGCCTGAAGCCTTTGCCATGAGATACCGGCAATACTCGGCATGGCACCGCGCATTTCGTTAAACACCGCCTCAACCCCGTCATAATCCCAGCCAAGATTGAGGCGCCTCGCAATCTCCTGGATGATCCAGATGTCCTGGCGGGCATCGCCCGGGGACTCCAGCGCCTGACGGCCCAACTGCACGCGCCGGTCGGTATTCGAAAAAGTGCCGGTCTTTTCGGGAAAGGCCGATGCCGGCAGCAGAATATCCGCGTAGGCCGCGGTCTCTGTCAGGAAGATATCCTGCAGCACCAGGTGCTCGAGGGCGGCAAGCCCCGCCCGGGCATGATTGAGATCGGGATCAGACATGGCCGGGTTCTCACCCATGATGTACATGCCCCGAATCTTTCCTTCGCAAGCCTGGTCGATAATCTCCACCACGGTGAGTCCCGGTTGGTCGTCAAGATCGGCCTTCCAATAATCAGAGAAGAAGGCGGACGCTTCCCCGTTATCGACCCGCCGGTAATCGGGAAACATCATGGGGATCAGGCCGGCATCTGATGCGCCCTGTACGTTGTTTTGCCCGCGTAATGGATGCAAACCCGTTCCGGGCCGGCCGATATTACCCGTCATCAGCGACAGCGCGATCAGACAGCGGGCGTTATCGGTACCGTGAACGTGCTGTGAGACCCCCATCCCCCAGAAGATGATCGAGGCCTTCGACGAAGCATAGACCCGCGCACAACTCCGGATCACCTCGGCGTCAATACCGCATATCGGCGCCATCTCCTCGGGGCTGAACTGGCCAACTTTCTCACGAAACTCATCAAAATGGCTGGTCCGGGCATCAATGAAGGCCTGATCGGTAAGTCCTTCATCGATGATGGTATGGATCATGGCGTTCAGCAGGGCCACGTCCGTATCCGCACGGAACTGAAGAAAATGATCCGCGTGGCGTGCAAGCTCGGTCCGGCGGGGATCCATAACAATCAAAGTCGCACCGCGCCGGGCTGCATTCTTGATGAAGGTAGCGGCTACAGGGTGGTTCGAAGTCGGATTTGCGCCGATCACCACGATGACTTCGGCGTGGGCCGCATCCTCGACCTGGTTTGAGACCGCGCCCGACCCGACGCCCTCGAGCAGCGCGGCTACCGAAGACGCGTGACAGAGCCGGGTGCAGTGGTCGACGTTGTTGGTAGCGAATCCTGTGCGTACCAGTTTCTGGAAAAGATAGGCCTCCTCATTGCTGCCCTTGGCCGAACCAAAGCCGGCCAGCGCCTGCGGGCCCTCGGTATCACGGATTCTCTGAAGGCCGGCTGCGGCATGATCCAGCGCCTCTTCCCAGGAGGCCGGTCGGAACATCTTCTCAGGATGCTGGGGATCAAAATGTTCGTTGAGACCCTTGGCTATCCCTTCGCGGCGGATCATCGGCCGGGTCAGCCGATCGGGGTGATTGACGTAGTCAAAACCGTAACGACCCTTTACGCACAGACGCCCTTTATTGGCAGGCCCGTCACGACCGGTGACGTAGCGGATACGGTTATCCCTGATGTGATAAGTCAGGAGACAGCCGACACCACAGTAGGGACAGACGGAGTCCACCTTCCGGTCAATCGCTTCGAGACCCACATCGCCTGCGGGCATCAGCGCGCCTGTGGGACAGGCCTGGACGCATTCCCCGCAGCCGACGCAGGAACTGCTGCCCAGCGCATCTCCGAGATCAAACACAATCTGGGCGTACGCTCCCCGGTGTGCCAGCCCGATGACATCGTTCATCTGCTCCTCACGACAGGCACGGACGCACCGGGTGCACCGGATACAGCTCTCGAGGTTGACTGCGATAGCCGGATGCGAGACATCCTCCGACGGCCGATCACGTCCGCCGAAGCGGCTGCGTTTTAACTCATAGCGCTCGCACCAGTGATCGAGCTCCGACTCCTGCATATGACTGGCATCACCGACCTCGCCCCGCAGCAGTTCGAGCACCAGAGACTGCGACCGGCGGGCCCGCTCGTTATCACTGGATACCCTCATCCCCGCGGTCGGGGCCCGGCAACACGACGGCGCCAGCACAGGCTCGCCCTCGATCTCAACAACACAGGCCCGGCAGTTGCCGGCCGTCGCCAGCCCATCGGCATAGCACAGGTGCGGGATGTCGACGCCATGGCGCCGGGCAGCCTGCAGGATGGTCTCGCCTGACATCGCCGTCAGCGACTGATCATTGAGCGTGAAACTGACTCCACCGGGAATGTCGGTAGCCGTAGTCACTGACTTTCAACCTCGTGGGGGAAATATTTGATCGTACAGCGGATAGGATTAGGCGCCGCCTGCCCCAGGCCGCAGATAGAGGCGTCTTCCATAACCGTCGCGAGCTCCTCAAGCAGCGTCTGATCCCAGACCGGCTGCTGCATCAGCTCGGTGGCCCGGTCGCAGCCCACACGACACGGTGTGCACTGGCCGCAGGACTCGTGGGCGAAGAACTTCAAGGTATTCAATGCGGCGTCACGCACCCGGTCTTGGTGAGAGAGCACCATCACGGCAGCAGAACCGATAAAACACCCATGGGGCTGAAGAGTGTCGAAGTCGAGCGGCTCATCAGCGAGGGCCGCCGGCAGAATCCCCCCCGAGGCACCGCCGGGGAAGTACGCGTAAAGCGAGTGGCCTTCCAGCATGCCGCCGCAGAATTCATCAATCAGTTCGCGCAGACTGATGCCCGCAGGTGCCAGATGGACTCCCGGCTTGTTGACGCGTCCACTGACCGAAAATGAACGCGAACCCTTTCTGCCGCGCCGGCCCTGGCCGGCAAACCACTCGGATCCCTTATCGACAATGTCCCGCACCCAGTAGAGCGTTTCGCAGTTGTGTTCCAGCGTCGGACGGCCGAACAGCCCCACCTCGGCAACATAGGGTGGACGTAATCTCGGGAGTCCGCGCTTGCCCTCAATGGACTCAATCATGGCTGACTCTTCGCCACAGATGTAGGCGCCCGCGCCACGGCGGACAATGAATTCCGGCAGCGGCTTTTCGAAACCCGCTTTCAGTTCTGCGATAGCCTCGTTCAGGATTTCAATAACGCCCGGATACTCATCCCGCACGTACAGGTAGCAACTGTCAATTCCCACCACCTGCGCTGCAATCAGTACACCTTCCAGAAATCGGTGCGGATCGCGTTCAAGGTAATAGCGGTCCTTGAAGGTCCCCGGTTCTCCTTCATCTATGTTGACTGCCATCAGCCGGGGGGCTGGCTGGTCCTTCAGGATCCGCCATTTGCGCCCGGCCGGAAATCCAGCGCCGCCAAGGCCCCGAAGACCCGAGGAATCAAGTTCATCGGTGATCGACTCGGCCAGTCCCGGATCGTCCTGACAGCGCATCGCCAACGCGTAACCATTATCGGCGCGATAAGCGTCGTAGCGGATCCAGTCCTGTGGCGTATCAGGGCCGACCTGACCCTGCTCCACACAGGCCGATACCTTCGCGCCATCTGCGTGCCCCACTGGATGTTGGCCAACGACTGCAACCGGCGCCTCGTCACAGCGCCCGACACACGGCACCCGCTGGATACGCACCCCTTCGCCAAACTGCGCCTTAAGATCGCTGATCAGCGCCTCGGCACCGAAAAGGCTGCAGCTGACAGAATCGCAGACCCTGACCGTGAGAGATGGCGGTGCGGCCTCGCCATCTCGAACCACGTCGAAATGGTGATAAAAAGTCGCAACCTCATAAACCTCGGCCGGAGCCAACCGCAGTAAATCGGCCAATGCGAGCAGATGCCGGGCAGACAGGTGCTTGTAGGTGTCCTGAATCCGATGCAGGCATTCGATGAGATGATCCCGGCTGGGCTCGATTCCGGCGATGGCCGTGCTGACCTCGGCCTGTGCTGCCGGGTCCACCGCGTGACCCTTCCCTGCGCCTTTCGCCCGAACCCGTCTGTGACCGGAGTTATTCATTTGCTGAAGATGAGTTACGCATCCCGTGAGATTTTACCGGGATGCCGCGTCAGGCATGATAGTGTGTTCAGATCGGATCATTACACCTGCCTGAAGCATGCGGTAGTCCGGATGCGTCACCAAGGCACCCGTATTTCCCGGACGGACGAGGCCATCCCGACGCGTCGCTGACGATCGAAGTATAGGCACAGGCCGACTACCAATTCTGATCCGGGTCGGCGCATTGATTGGCTTTTGCCCGCATAATCAGGGCTGTGACAGGGTGCATGCCATAACGGGGTCGGAGTCGGGATGCTTGAAGCACGCGCAATCAGCTGCGTTAAGGGTGACCGCCTCCTATTTGAGGACTTCAACCTCCAGTTGCAGCGCGGCGAGATTTGCCAGGTACACGGCGGCAACGGGGCAGGCAAAACCAGCCTTCTGCGGATTCTTTGCGGGCTCAGTCTTCCGGACAGCGGTGAAGTCTTCTGGAACGGATCGTCCATCCGGCAGGACCCGGGTCACTTGCACTGCGATCTTGCCTACATCGGACACAGCTGTGGACTGAAGATGGATCTGACGGCAAGCGAGAATCTCGCCTTCTCTTTGACCATGCAGTCGGCGTCAGCGAGCGCCTCCATTGATAAAGCGATCGCAAGGGTTGGCTTGAGCGGTTCTGAAGACCTCCTCTGCCGACTGTTATCTGCCGGTCAGCGGCGCAGGGTCGCAATCGCACGTCTTTATCTCACCCGTGCCCCGCTCTGGGTACTGGATGAACCGCTGGGCGCGATCGATGCTGACGGTGTGCAGGATATTGAGACCACTCTGGATGCACACCTGGCCGAAAACGGAATGGTGATCCTGACCAGTCACCAGCCGATTCACCTTGAGCCGACAGCCGTTCGCGCTGTCCATCTGAGGAACTGACCGTGCCCGGCCTTGCCACTGCACTCCTTGCCCTGATTCGCCGGGACGCCCGTCTTGTGGCACGGCATTCCAGCGAAGTTGCGCATCCGGTGATGTTTTTTGTCATTGTCGTTGCGTTGTTTCCGTTTGGCGTGGGCTCCGACCCGGTACTCCTGCGCACGATCGGCCCGGGCATCATCTGGGTGGGCGCTCTGCTGGCGACGCTGCTGGCGCTGGACGCATTGTTCCGTTCGGACTTTGACGATGGCACCCTGGAGCAGATGGCGCTCAGCGGACATCCCCTGGCAGTGCTCATCCTCGGCAAAGTATTCGTCCACTGGTGTGCCACCGGTCTGCCGCTTCTGGTCGCCACACCGCTGCTGGGACTGTTCTTGGGTATGTCCGGCGAACTCCAGTTGACGCTGCTGGCCGCCCTGGCACTCGGCACGCCAACCCTGAGCCTGATCGGCTCTGTAGGTACCGCGCTGACCGTGGGTATTCGCCGAAGCGGGCTGCTGCTGACCTTGCTGGTGCTGCCGCTCTACGTGCCGGTACTGATCTTTGGTGCCAGTGTGGTTCTCGCGGCCGACGCGGGCCTGCCGACGGCCGGACACTTTTACATCCTTGGCGCGATGATGGTGCTGGCCCTGGCGCTGGCGCCGCTCGCCGCGAGTGCCGCGCTTCGGATCAGCCTCAACTGACCCATCGGACTACTCGTCGGTGACGCAGCCCTCGCTGGCGGTCTTCACGTTTTTAATGTACTTGTACAGCGTGCCGCGGTCGGCTTTATATGGCGGCATCGTCCAGTTATCCCGACGCGCCTGCAACTCCCCTTCACTGAGGTCCACATCAATGGTATTGGCATCGGCATCCAGATGGATGACGTCTCCGTCCTCAACCAGTCCAATCGGCCCGCCTTCCTGGGCTTCCGGAACCACGTGGCCGATAATGAAGCCGTGAGAGCCTCCTGAGAAACGGCCGTCGGTAATCAGGGCAACGTCTGATCCAAGCCCCGCCCCCATAATGGCCGAGGTCGGGGTCAGCATCTCGGGCATCCCGGGGCCCCCTTTGGGGCCTTCAAAGCGGATCACAATCACATCCCCTTTCTGGATCCGGCCTTCCTCCAGCGCCTTGAGCATGGCTTCCTCCCCGTCGAACACCCGGGCCGGACCGCTGAACTGCCGACCTTCCTTGCCGGTAATCTTGGCAACAGCACCGCCGGGTGCAAAATTGCCTTTCAGGATCCTGATATGTCCGGTCTCCTTGATGGGGTCCGCCAGGCTATGGAAAACCTCCTGGCCATCGGCAAGATCCGGCAACTGGTCAAGATTCTCCGAGACCGTATAGCCGGTAACCGTGATGCAGTCGCCGTTGAGCAGTCCTTCTGCCAGCAGGTACCGCATGACAGCGGGAACACCGCCTGCGGTATGCAGATCTTCCATCACGTAACGGCCGCTGGGCTTCAGATCCGCCAGAAAAGGAACCCGGTCGCTGACGGCCTGAAAGTCATCAATGCCTAGCGGCACATCGACTGCGCGCGCCATCGCAATGAGGTGCAGTACCGCGTTGGTCGAGCCGCCAAGCACCGACACCACCACCATCGCATTTTCAAAAGCCTCACGGGTCATGATGGCGCGGGGGCGAAGATCGCGCTCCAGCAGATTCCTGACAGCGGCGCCGACGCTGTGGCATTCACTTCGCTTCTGATCGGTCGTCGCGGGGGCGGACGAACTGTAAGGCAGGGACATACCCATCGCTTCGATCGCACTCGCCATGGTGTTAGCGGTATACATGCCGCCACAGGCACCGGCGCCCGGGCAGGCATTGTCCACGATCTCCTGGCGCTCCTCGTCAGAGATCGCCTTGGCCAGATACTCGCCATAACTCTGAAACGCGGAGACGATATCGACGACCTGCGATCCGGCGTGGCCCGGCTTGATGGTGCCTCCATAGAGCATCAGGGATGGCCGGTTTACCCGTCCCATACCGATCAGGCACCCCGGCATATTCTTGTCACACCCCGGGACCGTTACCAGCGCGTCGTACCACTGCCCGCCCATCACGGTCTCGATGGAATCCGCAATCAGGTCACGGGACTGCAGCGAGTAACTCATTCCTTCGGTACCCATCGAGATACCGTCACTGACCCCGATGGTGTTAAAACGCATCGCGATAAGACCCGCTTCACGGACCCCGGTTGCGATCTGGCCCGCGAGATCATTGAGGTGCATATTGCAGGGGTTGCCTTCCCACCACATGCTGGCGATCCCGACCTGCGCCTTGTCCATATCTTCACGGGTCAATCCGGTCGCATACAGCATGGCCTGCGATGCCCCCTGAGACCGCGGCTGGGTAATCCTCGAACTCACCTTGTTCAGTTTTTCACTCATGGAAATCTCCGTTTGAAAATCCTTACCAAACCTTGCACACCGGTCCGCACTTGGGGCGCCACATAAAACTCACGACGGGTTATCCGCAAACACCTGGTATGACTGCTCTCCAAGACCTGTGATCCCCAATCTGAGGTGATCACCATCTTCGAGAAACACGGGCGGCCTGCGTCCGAGGCCCACTCCGGCAGGTGTGCCGGTGGCGATGATATCGCCAACATTAAGGCTCATGCACTGACTGAGATAAGCAATCAGCTCGGTTACCGGGAAAATCATGTCGGCGGTGCTGCCGCTCTGCATGGTTTCCCCATTGCGCTCAAGCCACAGATCCATCGCCTGTGGCTCGGGGATTTCGTCGGCCGTTACCAGCCACGGCCCGATGGGGCCATAACCATCGCCTGATTTTCCTTTGGACCAGTTTCCGCCGCGTTCGATCTGCCACTCACGCTCGGAAAGATCATTGACGAGACAAAATCCTGCAATCGCATCGAGCGCCTGATCCGCCGTAATGTAGCGGGCCCGTTTGCCGATCACAATCCCGAGTTCGACCTCCCAGTCGCTCTTGGTCGAGCCGCGCAGGAGTGTAATGTCATCATGGGGTCCGCTGATCGCGCTTACCGCCTTCATGAAAACCACCGGCTCGCTCGGGGGCGAAAGCCCGGTCTCGACGGCGTGGTCATGATAGTTGAGGCCAATACATACGAATTTTCCCGGCCTTCCCACGCAGGGGCCGAGTCGCTGCCCGGCTTCCACCCGGGGTAGGGTCAGGGGGTCAATGGCCTCGACGCTTTGCCGGGTTCGCTGATCAAGCGTGTCTGGGTTTACGTCCTTGATGACGCCGCTTAAATCCCTGACCTCGCCATTCGCGTCGAGTAAGCCCGGTTTTTCTTTGTTTTGATCGCCAAATCGAACCAGCTTCACTGTATTGCTTCCCCCGATGCAAATTGATTGAGTCTCTCGGACAGTTCCGCCTCAAGCGTCTCGGCCAAGGCCTTCGCTTGAGTGTCAGCCGAAGGTGGCTCCAGAGTGCTTTTTATTCCCATTGCGCGCTGCAACTGCATTTGAATCAGGGCCGGCATATCGATCATGATCCCCGGATTATCCCATCTACCCGTCACCCGTATCGGAAGCGCGATTCCAACGGAATTAAATGGGGGAGGCAACAGGGTAACGACTTCGGGCTGATCCAGCTCCAGCGAGAGACGATAGTCCACCAGTTGATCTTCAAGGGTAAGGCTTCCCTGACCTGCAACCTCCAGACCGCCTGCACGAAAGGCAAGGTTATCGTTAACCAGCTGTGCATCTTCCAGCCTGAGCGTTGCGGTGACGTTTTCAAGCGGTGTATAAGCGTTCTCCCCCAGCCAGTCCCCGCCACTTTGCAGATTGCTCTGACTCAGACGATCCAAAAGAGAGGCAATGTCAAACCCCCGGATCTGACCCTCTTTGGCTTCAAGCGTAACCACCCCGCGCGCTGACCGGATACGCTCAGGGTATTCGGCCCCGGAAAAGGCCACAAGGGCAGAAAGGTCGGCCCTGCCCCGGAGCATGCGGGTCAATCCCAGATCCTGCAGCAGTTCACCCGCTTCGACCTGCGAGAAGACCTGTTTGGTCCTGAAGTCCAGATCTGCGCCGGCTACATGCGCCACGGTGTCAATGCGCATCGTCCCACCATAGAGATCACCGGTAACCGGTGAAGCCACTACCGCGCCGCCTTCGGAGTAGATCGGGACATTGAGATTACGCAAAACCAGGCCCCCGGACTGAAACGTACCGATCTGCACGACGCCTCGTGCACTTATGCCTGAAGCGATCAGCGGAGAGAGACTCAACCATTCGAAAGCGTCCAGCGGGCCGCGATATTCTTCAGAAACGATCTGGTCCAGATTCAGCAACGGAGAGGACAATGCAAATTCGACCCTCGAGTCCTGGTGTACATCTTGAAGGTGCAGATCCCCAGTGATTTCAGTAGTTGGCCCGGCGATCTTGAAATTGGTAATCGACGTAAACGTCGCACCCATCTGGTACTCTCCCTGCACGGTCATTGCCCGAAAACCCGAGCCGTCAAAGGACTGCGCGTCAAGTCCGAGTCCCGTAGCGAGCGGCACGAGATCCAGATCCGTCACGCTGAATCGGCCGGCGCCTTCAAAGAGATCGCCGCGCATCAGGCGAGGCAGTTGCATCACCGACAGCGACAGCGTTAATTCCCTGACCCGCGCATGTTGTGATCCTTGCAACCCAGCAACCTTCTTCAAGTAGGCGTCTTCCACCGTGAGGTCGGCAAAAAGTCCTTCACCCTGCTGGAATCTGAAACCATGGCGTAACGGGCCTTCCAGCGTAAACTTGAGTCCCGTCCGCTGCTCAAGCCGCTCGGCGATCGTCCCGCGGTAGTTGTTAAGATCCAGAAGGGTCACCGACCAGATCAGGGCGCCTGCCAGCAGGACCGCGAGGCCGCCGAGTGTCCACAGGAGCAGGCGGCGCACCCGCTTCATGGCCTTACCTCCAGGCACAGTCCCGGCGCCGCAACCACGCCGGCATGCTGCCGGCACACCGAATCCAGCCTGTCCTCGGCAGCTTCTATGGCAGTAAGGTCGGCACCCGACCGAAAGGCCGCCTCGCTGAGCGCCCGGCGCCAGACCCGGGCACCGGGCTGTCCCTGAAACAGTCCCAGCAGGTGACGGGCCAGCCGCTTCAGCGGTACGCCCTTCTCAAGTTCGGCGTGCATGTATGCCTTGTACGCCTCGAGCACATCAAACCGGGATCGGGGGTTAGGGACATCATCAAACAGCACCCGGTCGACCTCGGCCAGACTCCAGGGATTCTGGTACGCCTCACGCCCCACCATCACCCCGTCAACCCGGGCCAGGTGCTCGCTGGCCTGGTCGATCCGGGTAATGCCGCCGTTGATCACAATAGTGAACTGTGGATACCGTTCTTTTAAGGCGTAGACCCGATCGTATTGCAGCGGCGGGATCTCACGGTTCTGCCGCGGGCTCAAACCCGAAAGCCATGCCTTTCGTGCATGCACGATAAACACCTTGCAGCCTGCACCGGCAACGGTATCAACGAAACCGATCAGGTCGGTAAAGCGGTCTATCTCATCGACCCCGAGCCGGCATTTCACGGTGACCGGTATCGATACCGCTGCCTGCATTGCCGAAAAGCAGCTTGCCACCAGATCGGGTTCCAGCATCAGGCAGGCACCAAACCTGCCCGCCTGCACCCGGTCGGATGGGCAACCCACATTGATGTTGATCTCGTCAAATCCTGCTGCCTCCCCAAGACCGGCACAGTGCGCCATGTCGCCGGGGTCGCTGCCACCCAGTTGCAGGCCCAGCGGATGCTCGGCATCCGCGTATCCCAGAAATCGTTCCCGGTCTCCGTGTATCAACGCTCCCGTGGTGACCATCTCAGTATAAAGACGCGCCCGGCGGGAGATGAGCCGCAGCAGGTACCGCTCGTGCCGGTCTGTCCAGTCCATCATCGGCGCAATACAAAAGCGGTAATCGCCGGGTACCGGATTGACGGATGCAGACTTCATTTGCGTTGTCCTGAATCTGTATTCCTATACATTTTTACCGAGCGCCGCGGTCGACATGTCCCGAGACCGGTCGGCCAAGCCTCGCCGCCATTTGGTTTTCTGGCAAGGCCGTGCCGAGCGCTCAGCGGTGATCCTCTCCGGAGATCGTCAGCACGACCCGGCGTTCCTGCGGCCTGAACCGGTGCTCCCAAAGATAAATCCCCTGCCAGGTTCCGAGGACCAGTTGCGCGTCGCTGATAGGCACTGTCAACGCGGTATCGGTTACAACGGTACGGATATGGGCAGGCATGTCGTCATCACCCTCACTGGTATGGGTATAGCGCGGATCCCCGTCGGGGACAAGACGTGCGAGAAAGCTTTCAAGATCGTCATGCACCCTGGGATCCGCATTCTCCGTGATCGCGAGAGAGGCGCTGGTATGGCTGATGAAAATATGGCATAACCCCACTCCGACTCCGGACTGGGCGACAGGCTCTGCCACTAAAGGCGTAATATCCAGGATTCCCCGTCCCTCAGTACGCACCTGAAGGGACTGCTGACACCACCTGATCATCTCATCAACACGCTCTGGACACTCGCATCGGAATCATCGCGTGAGCGAAAAACTAGCACGAATCATTGAAAAGATCGAGCAGGCCGAGGTTGGTGTCTTATCGGCATCTATGCGCCGGGGACTCGAGAAAGAAAGCCTTCGAATCGATGCTGAGGGTGTGCTGTCCCAGCAGCCGCATCCTGCCGCCTTAGGTGCGGCGCTGACCCATCGCTATATCACGACTGACTACTCGGAGGCACTGCTTGAATTCATCACGCCGGTGACAGACAGCGTCGAAGGCCTGCTGGAGTTTCTTACGGAACTTCACCAGTTTACCTACCACAACATCGGCGACGAAAAACTCTGGGTCAACAGCATGCCGTGTATCCTGTATGGTGAAGAGAGTATTCCCATCGCCTATTACGGAGAATCCAATGCCGGCCGGATGAAGACTGTCTACCGGCAGGGTCTTGCCTACCGCTACGGTAAGTTGATGCAGACGATCTCCGGGATTCACTTCAACTTCTCCCTGGACGACAATTTCTGGCGGGTGTATCGGGATATCAGCCGATCCACCGTGCCTCTGCGTGATTTCAAGTCCGAGGCATACCTTGGCCTGATCCGGAACTTCTACCGCTGCGACTGGGTCATCCCTTATCTGTTCGGCGCGTCACCCGCGGTCTGCGGCACTTTCCTGGAGGGACGTTCGCACCATCTGAAACCGCTGGGCGAGCAGAGCTTCTACCTGCCGCATGCAACCAGTCTGCGACTTTCGGATCTGGGCTACCAGAGTGATGCACAGGCTTCGGTGAATTTGAGCCTGAACAGCCTCGATGAGTACACAGAATCGCTGGTCAAGGCCACCACCAAACCCTACCCCCCGTACCGGAAAATCGGGATCAGGGTGAATGGCGAATACCGGCAGTTGAATGATTCGCTGCTGCAGATCGAAAACGAGTATTACGCGACGATGCGGCCGAAGCGGGTGGCGAACTCCGGGGAGCGGCCCAGCCACGCCTTACAGGCGCGCGGTGTCGACTACATCGAAGTCCGTTCCCTGGACCTCGACCCCTTCCTGCCCATCGGGATCGATGCGGACGGCATCCGCTTTCTTGACCTGATGATGATCTCCTGCCTGCTGGAACCCAGCCCGCCAATGGACTGGGATGAATTCCGGCGGGTTCGTACCGCCCGAAGCCAGATTGCAGAGTCCGGACGCGAGCCTGGGTTTGTCATCACCAAGGCTGACGGGCAACGCTGCAGTGTCCAGCGCTGCGGATTGGAATTCATCGATTATCTTGAACCGCTGGCTGACTGTCTTTCCCGTTACGACGACCGTTATCGGACCGCCCTGGCACTGAAGCGCCGGTTGTTTGAAGACCCGCAGATGACGCCCTCTGCCCGGGCCCTTGACCGCATCCATGGTCACGATGATACGTTTTTCTATTTCGCCAAGGCACAGGCAGAACATCATGAAGGCGTTTTCAAGCATGGTGCCATCGACAAACACTTCGAATCCTGGTTCCAGCAGGAAGCCGCTTCATCACTGCAGCGCGCTGAGCAGATGGAACAAGATGACGAAATGGATTTTGAAACCTTCCTGGATCAGTACTTCGGCCGCTAGCGCGACCCGTCAGCGGGCGTTCGGGATGCTTGGCTGATGCCCGAAAGACGCGGATCGTATCCCGCCATCGGAGTCTTTGTTTCTCCCCATGGCTTCGGTCATGCCTCCCGGGCGTGCGCTATTCTGGAAGCCCTGTTACAGCACGAGCCCAGGCTGCGGATCGAACTCTTCACACGAATCCCCAGGTGGTTCTTTTCGTCGCTTGGCGAGCGCATCCGCTACCACGAAACCGACTGCGACCTCGGGCTGGTGCAGAGCGATGCCTTCGAGGTCGATTTTGATGCGACACTTGAAGACCTTGCGTGCCGGCTGCCGTTCGATCCGGCCGGGATCAACCGCCTTGCCGAACGGCTTAACGCCTTGCACTGCCAAAGCGTGATCTGCGACATCGCGCCGCTCGGCCTGGCTGCAGCGGCCGCCGCCGGTATTCCTTCGGTACTGGTGGAGAATTTCACCTGGGACTGGATCTACCAGGGCCTTGCAGACTCAGCCCCGGCACTTTCGAATTACGCCCAGCAACTTAGACCGTTATTCCAAAGCGCAGACCTTCATATTCAGGCACAGCCCATCTGTGAAAGCGTCTCAAGCGCTTATCAGATCGGTCCTGTTGCCCGGGCCTTTCGTCTCAGCGCGGCAGACACCCGGTCCACCCTGGGACTGGCGACGCATCAGCCCCTGGTATTCATCAGTATGGGGGGGACGAGAACGGGCTTTCCATTCCTTGGACGACTCAAGAGCGGGTTTTCCGGCATTCACTTCGTGATAGCCGGGGCCGGCAACGAGGTTCACAAGGACCGGAATGTGACTTTGCTGCCGGCCCAATGCCCTCTGCATCACCCCGATCTGGTACGTGCTGCAGACCTTGTCATCGGCAAAGCCGGATACAGCACCATAGCCGAGGTATACGCATCCGGTACTCCCTTCGGCTACTTCGTGCGGCAGGACTACCCGGAAATGGCTCCCCTGGTGGCGTTCCTGGAAAGGGAGGTCGAGGGAAAGGCGCTGGTCGCGGACCATTTTGCCAATGGCCTGTGGCTTGACCAACTGCCGGAACTGCTTGCCTTAAAGCGCCGGTCCGCTCCGCCAGCACAAGGCGCGCAACAGTGCGCTGAACTCATCCGGAATAGTCTTTAACGCAATCCCGGGGGCCATCCTTCAGGATGACAGTTCGGCCAGCAGCGTCCTTAAAAACCGCTCTCCGGCCTGCACCTCGCTTGCTTCGATATATTCATCAGGCTGATGCGCCTGATCAATGGAGCCCGGTCCACATAACACAGTAGGAAAGCCGGCCCCCTGGTACTGACCGGCCTCCGCCGTATAAGCGACTTTGTAGGAGTCAGCCCTGCCGCTGAGTGACTGCACCAAACCGAGAATGGACGATCCGGAATCATCAAAAGCGGGACAGCGCGCCAGGATCTCGGTATCAATACTGCAGGCCTCATGACGGGCCCGCATTCCCGGCAATACCTCGCGCTTACAGAACGCTTCAAAACTGTCGATCAGCAGCTGCGGGTCATCTCCTGGAATATTACGGATATCCCAGGTGAACTCACATTGGCCCGAGATAATGTTGAGCGCAGTCCCGCCGTGAATAACCCCAACATGGACCGAGGTGGCATGGGGCTCGAAACCGTTATCAGCAGGCGTCGACACAGCCAGATCATCTGCCACACGCTCCAGATGGCCCACCAGACGCGCAGCGGTCATGACGGCACTCACACCGCGGTGGGTCTGGCTTGAGTGCGCCTCGTATCCCCGGACCGTTGTCCGTAAGCCAACGATGCCTTTGTGCGCGGTCACCGCTGCCATACCCGTCGGCTCGCCAACGATCACCCCCATCGGCTCCGGCAGTTCATCCCGGATGACCTCAATCATATCGGGCGCCCCCAGGCAGCCGACCTCTTCGTCATAGGAGAGCGCGAAATGGATTGGCTTGCGTAGCGCGTTCATCTGCGGCACCAGGGACAGTGCAATCCCGATAAACCCTTTCATGTCGCAACTGCCGCGGCCGTACCAGCGGTCATCACGTCGATTAAGCGCAAAAGGATCGCTACTCCAATCCTGGCCATCCACCGGCACCACATCGGTATGGCCGGACAGCACAATCCCTCCTGAAACCTCAGGTCCTACCGTTGCGACGAGGTTCGACTTGCGCCCGTCTGCGCTGGGGACACGCCGCGAATCCACTCCATGGTCGTAAAGAAAATTCTGGACAAAATCAATCAGGGGAAGATTGCTGTCCCGGGATACGGTTTCATACCCGATCAGTTCTTCAATAACACAGAGGCTTTCCATAGGGAACTAGTCTATTCCGAACGCGCCAGATTCTGAAATGCCGATGCCCGCCCGGCCACGCCGGTTTGGCCTGAAACCCGGTTTGCGGTAGCCTTGCCGTCCTCTGAGTTGAACTACCTCGGTCCGGGACCGAATTTCCACATGAAATTACAGAATATTGGCGTCGTAGGCGCGGGTACAATGGGCAACGGGATTGCGCAGACCTGCGCCGTGCATGGCTATGACATTGTCATGCAGGACGTATCTGATGAGCTTGTCCAGAAGGGACTCGGCAGCATCCAAAACAGTCTCGGACGGCTGCTCAGCAAGGAGAAAATCAGTCAGCAAGACTGTGACCAGGCTCTCGGAAGAATCCAGACGGCAACCGATATCAGCGCGATGTCCGGCTGCGACCTCGTCGTCGAGGCTGCCAGCGAAAACATGGACATCAAGATGGGAATATTCCCCCGCCTCAACGAGATCTGCCCTGAGCACACGATTCTCGCTTCCAATACGTCATCGCTTTCGCTGACGCGTATCGCCGCAGGCAGCGGCCGTCCCGACCGGGTAGTCGGCATGCATTTTTTCAATCCTGTGCCGCTGATGGCCCTGGTCGAGGTCATTCGTGCTCTGCAGACTTCCGACGAGACCTACACCGCCATTGACACCCTTGCCCGCGATCTCGGCAAAACCCCGGTCAGCGTGAAAGACAGCCCGGGCTTTGTCGTAAACCGGATGCTGGTACCGATGATCAATGAAGCAGTATTCATTCTGTATGAGGGTCTTGCACAAGCAAAAGACATTGATGCTGCCATGAAACTGGGTGCCGCCCACCCGATGGGGCCCCTCGCCCTCGCGGATATGATCGGCCTTGATGTCTGCCTGTGGGTGATGGATGTCCTGCATCAGGAGTTCGGCGACTCGAAGTTTCGGCCGTGTCCGCTGCTGAAACAGATGGTCGACGCCGGCTACCTCGGACGCAAGAGCGGCCGGGGCTTTTATGATTACAGCAGTTAACTGAAGCCCTGGAATTAAAGTACGCTGCTGCTTTGCCGCCGACCCTACCGCTACCACCATGAACACCCCGCCGCTGCGACTCGGTGTCGACACGGGCGGAACGTATACCGATGCGGTTCTGCTTGATCCCGAAGGCAAGGTGGTCAGTTCTGCCAAGTCACTGACCACCCATCATCAACTCACCGCAGGCATCGGGGAGACGATCGACCAGCTGCCTCGTGAACAGTTGCGACAGATCTCGCTGGTGTCATTATCAACCACACTCGCGACCAATGCTGTTGTTGAAGGCCGCGGGACGCCTGTCTGCCTGCTGCTCGCCGGCTACGACTCCCGGCAGGTAGATAAGGCCAGGCTGGAACACATTGTCCGCGGCGGCCATTGCGCTCTGATCCCGGGTGGTCACGACGCCGGCGGTGGTGAGCGCGAGCCGCTGGACCTTGACGGTGCCCAGCAGGTCGTCATCGACCAGCGCGATAAGGTAGCCGCGTTCGGTATCTCGGGGCTTTTCGGCGTACGCAACCCGGATCACGAAGTCCAGCTCCGGGAGCTGGTTTCCTCACTCACCGGTAAACCGGTTACCTGCGGTCATGAACTCGCCTCGCAACTGGATGCCCCGCGGCGGGCGCTCACGGTCGCGTTTAACGCTTCACTCATCCCCTATATCGATGAGCTGATTCGCGCGATTAAGCGAATCCTCAAGGAGCGGGATATCCACTCACCGTTGATGATGGTGAAAGGAGACGGCTCGCTGATCAGTGCCGACACAGCCCTCGCCCGGCCTGTGGAAACCATCCTCTCCGGCCCGGCAGCCAGTGTCATGGGCGCTGCCCAGCTGCAGCCGCACCAGAATGCCATTATCGCTGACATGGGCGGCACCACCACCGATATCGCCATCGTCACCGACGGACGTCCCGTGATCAGCGCCAAAGCAACCGTTATCGGGGAATGGCGGCCTATGGTGGAAGCGGTCAGGGTCTTTTCTCTCGGCCTTGGAGGGGACAGCGAGGTCCGCTTTCAGGGTGGCGTGGGGCTTGCCATCGGGCCGCGCAGGGTGATTCCAATGAGCCTTCTGGTGCATCGCTACCCGGCGGTTCTGGAGACGCTGGAGCAGCGTGCCGATTTACCTGTCAGTCCAAGAAGTAACCGCTTTGCCGTTGCCCTGTTCGCTGAGGCCAGCCAAAAGCGGTTATTTTCAGCGGAGCAAACCGCTGCCTGGGAACGCCTGCAGGAGGGGCCGCTGGATATCGAATCGCTTTCCCAGGCTGACCGTCCAATAACGCGGGCGGTTGCACGACTGGTGCGCGACGGAATTGCCATCTACAGCGGGTTTACCCCAACCGATGCCGCGCATGTGCTGGGAAAGACGGATCACTGGTCGGTCCGCGCAGCAGAACTCGCCGCCGTTGCCTGGGCAAAACAGATGCGGCAGGTCTATGGCTGGGGAAAATTTGACCAGGGGGATCCCACCGGACCCAGTCTTGCGGTTGAGGAGCATATGGTGCAGACCATTTGTGCGGCACTGGTCTCAGCATGCCTTGCAACAGACCCGGGGGGAACTCACCATACTGAGCGGGAGCGGACCGCCCGCCTTTTCAGCGACTGGATATCCGGCAAAAGTGCGATCGATGGGGGCCTTTTTACCCTGAAACTCGACACCATGCGGTCATTGGTTGCCGTCGGCGCTCCGGCAGCGCTCTACTACCCGCGGGTGGCCCAGAATTTCAATATTCCCCTGTCAGTACCGGATCACTCATCTGTGGCCAATGCGGTAGGAGCCGTGGCCAGCAGCATTGTGCAAAGAGCGCAGGTGACGGTGACGCAGCCTGCCCAGGGGATTTTCCGGGTATTTGCGCCCAGCGGCCCCGCCGACTATAACGAGCTCGAGCAGGCGCTTGTCAAGGCGGGAGAACTGGCAAGCCAACTGGCTCGGGGTAAGGCGCATTCTGCCGGTGCCGAGGAGTTGCACATTGCTGTCGAGCGCGATCTGGACTGCGTTGATGACCCGGATTCGGCCGCTATCGTGTTTTTTGAAGGGCGAATCAGGGCCACGGCAACGGGCCGGCCTGCGCTTACGGACCTGTCCTGCGAGACGGGTTTGCTGAATGCCTCTACAGGCGTAAAATCCCGCGCAAGTCAGGCCTCGGACACTGACTGAACTCACCAGAGCATGAATGCCAACATCAACAACGGGTCGCGCAAAGACATCAATGGGCGGGCTCATATCTTCTACGACGGCTACTGGATCCGCTATTACGCACCGCCGGAGGAAACCCTCGCGGCCAAGCGTGACCTGCTGCTGAGTCTGACACGCCGGACCTTTCACCACACCGAACCCGGGATCAATACGCCAGGAAGCAAAACCAAGGCCGCCCGAACCAGTTACGAAGCAGAACAGGATCCGGCCCGCAAGCGGGTAAACGCAGCGATGCTGGCTGGTGCACTTTTCAACCGGGCAACGGACATCTTCACCAGTATCGTTGAACTTGAAAGCGAGGGCATTGCCGTCAGCCAGGATAACGAGCTCATGCGCGAATGCAGCGCCTGCTTCGAAGAAGCCCTTGAACTGGGAAAACAGGTGCGCCATCCGAGCGGTCATGAGGGTATCGACGAACTGTGGGGTGAACCTTTCAATGTCTTTACCCACTCGATCGCCAGTTACTACGCAAGCCGCTATATCAAGATCTCCCAGACCATGAAGGCGATTGACGACATCGCCGAACGCATTGCGGCAGTTTATGGACGTATGCCGAGCTTTCACGGCGTCGGCGGCATCGTTCGCGAGTTCGCACGAGCTGCCCGTGTCGAGTGCGAGATGATGAAAAGTGATCCCGATTTCTTCCGTAACTGGCCCGAGTTTGTCACTATCAAGGAGCAGATCAAGGCTTTCAACCCGGTGCCGCCTGCAGGCATCAGCACGCTCGCCCGCGTTCAGTTACAGCGCGGCTGCCGGCTCCTCAGTGACGGCACAGATCTGATCTATTACATGGCCGGTGTCCGGGTTCCGATGCCCAAGAGCAAGCGTGAGTTTCTCGAGAACCTGAGCGACTTCGAAGTGGATTGCCAGGGCGTCGGGCTGCGCTCGGAATCTGCCTGAGGGGCGAACGACTCAGTTACTGATAAACACGCCGCAGGCGGGCAGTGCACGCCTTAGCTGGGTCGCCAGAAGGTCAGCCCATTTGGCAATCCCGTCTTTCGAATCCAGAATGTCCTGGCGCGCTTCGATCATGACATGCGCAAGCGTATTGATGTTCGCATACGCGTCCACGGTATAGCCAAAATATTTCCTGGCGTCATAGGGCTGGTTATCTCCGATGCATAAACCGGCTTCCCGGCGCAGACCCTCAAGCAGCGGCCGGCTCAAACGCTGATCCTTGTTCCACAGGATGCTGAGGTGCCATGGCCGGCTTGCACCATCCGCGTATGGGGTGAAACTGTGCAGGGAGATCAGGGCGATCCGGGGATGCTGCGCACCGACCCGTTGCACCTCGGCGGCCAGCGCTTTGTGATAAGGAGAAAAAACCTCGTCGATCCGCTGGCGGCGGTCATGCCCGCTCAATTGCCGGTTACCGGGTATCTCAACCCCATCACTCGCCAATGGGATTGACGTCGGATGTTCAGGATGCCGATTCAGGTCCACCACCAGCCTGGAGAACCCGCCCATGACCAGCACGCTGTCAAGACGATCCGCGATTGCGACGGAGAGCGCTTCACAGCCGATATCCAGGGCGATGTGCGTGTTAAGCGCTGCCTGTGACAGTCCGAGCGTGCCTAGAGAACGGGGTATTGCATTCTTGGCATGATCACAAACCAGGACCAGCCCGGACTGTCCTTGCGGGTTATAGACCGAGTAAGGCGGCTGCTCCCGGGAATTCAAAAGTGTCGGAACGGCCGAAGACGGATCAGGCACGGCTTGCAAGCCTCGTGAGTGCTCGGGAAAACCGGTAGATTACCCTTTTCCCCGCTTGCGATCATGCCTTCTGCCGGCCTTTGACATCATGAAGCCGATGTGGGTTTCAAAAGACTACGCCCTGCTCCTGATTCTGGCTACGTTGTGGAGCGGATCTTTTGCATTCATTAAAGTCGGCGTTGAGAGCGTGGGCCCGATGACATTGACCAGTGCCCGTCTTGGCATCGCGGCCGTTATCCTGTATGCGTGGCTGCGCATCCGCGGCTACCGGCTCCCCCGGGACGCCCGCTCCTGGGGTGTGTTCGTGTTTATTGGCCTGGTGGGCAACGCATTGCCCTTTACCCTGATCAGCTGGGGAGAGATTCACATCGACAGCGGCCTCGCGGCCGTGCTGATGGGTGTCATGCCGGTCACCACGGCAATGCTCGCCCACAGCTTTATCCGCGAGGAGCCCTTTACCCTGCGCATCGGGCTGGGGATTACGCTGGGCTTTGCCAGCATCGCGGTCCTGCTTGGGCCGGACGCACTCGCCGGTCTCACAGCATCGATCCTTGCGCAGTTAGCCATTCTTCTGAGTGCCATCTGCTACGGCGCCTCGGCAACATTCATACGCTATTTCGCTGAACCCGCCAACTGGCCTTCGCTGGCATCGGGAGCATTGTTCGCCGCATTTATATGGTCCTTACCGGCAACGCTGATCCTCGAGACTCCCTGGGCCCTTCAGCCTGAGCCTCAGGCGATCATGGCAATGTTTTATCTCGGGATCGGTTCGACAGCGGTGGCGAACCTGATTTTTTTCTATCTGATCCCCCGGCTTGGCGCCAACCGTTCTGCTCAGGTCAATTATTTTGTCCCGATTTTGGGAGCGCTGTGGGGCGTCATCTTTCTGAAAGAGCAGCTTTCCCTGAGATTACTGCTGGCCCTTACCCTGATCCTGATTGCAGTCGCCGTGATTCAGCCCCGTAAAGGCACACCTGAGCGCTCCGACAACACGGGCTCAGGCGAGTAACTGGCGGACCATGTAGGGAAGTATCCCTCCGTGACAGTAGTAGTCCCATTCCTTGGGCGTATCGATCCGGACCCGGGCCGTGAATTCCTGCTTGCTGCCGTCGGTCCTAACCATCTCGATCAGAACGTCGTCAGCGCCGACTTCAGGACGGGAGATATTGAATACTTCGCTACCATCGATGCCAAGACCGGCAGCGCTTTGTCCCGCAAGAAATTGCAGCGGCAAGACGCCCATGCCCACGAGGTTGGAGCGGTGAATCCGCTCAAAGCTCTCCACCAGGACTGTCTTGACCCCGAGCAGGGCGGCACCTTTTGCCGCCCAGTCCCGGGAAGAGCCGGTACCGTACTCCGTGCCGCCAATCACCACCAGCGGCGTATCTTTCTCGGCGTAACGCTCGGCTGCCGCGAAGATGGTCATCTGCTCTCCTGATGGCTGCAAGCATGTCCAACCACCCTCGGTACCCGGCGCCATCGCGTTGCGCAGGCGGATGTTGGCGAAGGTGCCGCGCATCATGACTTCATGATTACCACGGCGTGACCCGTATGAGTTGAAGTCGGCCGGGGCGATACCATGTTCACTCAGGTATTCCCCCGCCGGACTGTCTGCCTGAATGGCGCCAGCCGGGGAAATATGGTCGGTGGTAATGCTGTCACCCAAAAGCGCCAGCACCCGGGCCCCGTTAACCGTGGGTATTCCGGGCGGGTCCATACTCATACCGTCAAAGTAGGGAGGCCGGCGGATGTAGGTTGAATCTGAATCCCAGGAAAACCGGGTGCCCGCACTGACCGGCACCGCCTGCCACAGATCATCCCCACGAAATACATCAGCGTAGCGGGCACGGAACATCGCCCGGGTCACGTGGGCATCGACTGCTTTGTTGATCTCTTTTGTCTGCGGCCAGATGTCGCTCAGCATGACGGGCTGACCCTGCGCATCCAACCCGATGGGTTCCGATGCGAAATCGATGTCCGTAGTACCCGCCAGCGCATAGGCCACCACCAGGGGCGGCGAAGCCAGAAAATTCATTCTGACCTCGGCGTGGACCCGACCTTCAAAGTTACGGTTTCCGGACAACACCGAGCAGACGATCAACTCGCCGTCTTTGATCGCGGAACTTACCGGGGCGGGCAGCGGTCCGGAATTGCCAATACAGGTGGTGCACCCATAGCCGACCACGGCAAAACCGATCTCCTCGAGGTCATCCAGCAGTCCCGCGTCACCGAGGTAATCCGTAACCACCTGGGATCCCGGCGCAAGTGAGGTCTTGACCCAGGGTTTTACAGAGAGTCCTTTCTCGCGGGCATTTCGGGCCAGCAGACCCGCCGCCATGATCACGCCGGGGTTTGAGGTGTTGGTGCAACTCGTGATCGCGGCAATCACTACAGAAAGGTCAGGGAGCGTGTGTTCCGTGCCTTCCAGCGTCAGCGACTGCCCGCGCGCATCATCGCCGTCACGGGCGGTGGCCAGCGCATCGGTGATACGATGCTTGGCTTCGCTGAGGGCGATCCTGTCCTGGGGACGCTTGGGCCCGGCAATGCTTGCCACCACTTCCGCAAGATTCAACCTGACGGTGTCGTTGTATTGGGCAGCTACGCTGTCGGAGGTTCGAAACAGACCCTGTCGCCGGCTGTACGCTTCGACCAGGGCAATCTCCTCTTCAGAACGGCCCGTCAGGCGCAGGTAGTTCAGCGCTTCGTTATCGATGGGGAAAAATCCGCAGGTCGCCCCGTACTCCGGCGCCATATTGGCGATGGTCGCCTTATCCGCCAGAGAAAGATGATCCAGGCCGTCGCCGAAGAACTCGACGAATTTTCCGACCACCCCCTTACGCCGAAGCAGTTCCACCACGGTCAACACCAGGTCCGTTGCGGTTGCTCCCTCGGTCAAGGTACCTGTGAGTTCAAACCCCAGCACCTCCGGGATCAGCATGGTAACGGGCTGGCCCAGCATGGCGGCCTCTGCCTCGATGCCGCCCACGCCCCAACCCAGCACGCCAAGTCCGTTCACCATCGTCGTGTGGGAGTCGGTCCCAACGACCGTATCCGGGTACGCGACTTCGGCACCGTCGATCACGCAACTGAATATGACGCTCGCCAGGTACTCAATATTGACCTGGTGGACGATCCCGGTCGCCGGTGGTACTACGCGAAAATTACTGAAAGCCGTCTGGCCCCAGCGTAAAAAGGCGTAGCGCTCCGCATTGCGGCTGTACTCCAGTTCGGCATTGCTTTTTAGCGCCTGGGGTTTCCCGAAATGATCCACCATAACCGAATGGTCGATAACGAGATCAGCGGGAGAAAGCGGGTTCACCCTGTCCGGATCGCCGTTCAGATTCGCTACCGCCGCGCGCATCGCGGCGAGATCAACCACCGCGGGAACCCCGGTAAAGTCCTGCATCAGCACACGGGCCGGCGTGAAGGCAATCTCGGTTTCATTTCCATCCCCGGGCTTCCAGCCTGCGAGTGCTTCGACGTCAGCAGCGGTCACGTTGACGCCGTCTTCGGTTCGTAGAAGATTTTCCAGAAGAATCTTGAGCGTTACCGGCAGGCGGCTAAGATCGAAGCGCAGCCCAAGCGTATCGAGCGCAAACATCTGGTAGCGCTTACCGTTAACGTCTAACGAGGTTCTTGAATTGAAGGAATCTGTCATCTGCTGCTACTGGTCCCACACCCGCGTCAGAGCACTCGGACGCAGTTATTGTTGAAAAATTAGGCCCGGATTCTAACGCATCCGGAGCAGGCCCCGGGCGGCGCTACGGCCTCAGGGCTGCGCTTTATCAGCGATCGCTTTCATCTCGTGCTCTTCGAGAACCTCGATTCCGAGGCTCACTGCCTTGTCGTATTTGGAGCCGGGATCGGCGCCTGCCACCAGGTAATCGGTACGCGATGAAATGCTGCCGGACACCTTGGCCCCCTGTTCGATCAGCCACCGTCGCGCCTGATCACGACTGAGATTCGGCAAGGTGCCGGTAATCACGACGGTCTTGCCGGCAAACCCCCCGGCCGGAGTCGCTACCGGGTTTATCTCCGGCCAGGTGACGCCGTGCTGGCGGAGCGCGTCGATGACCTGCTGATTGTGTGTCTGATCAAAAAAACGTCTGATTTCAAGCGCCACCACCGGCCCCACATCGGGAACGGTTTCAAGTGATCCCACCGGCGCCGCCAGCAGCTCTTCAAGCGTTCCAAAGGACTGCGCCAGGGTTTGCGCGGTCGCCTCCCCCACCTGGGGGATTCCGAGGGCAAACAAAAAACGCGGCAAGGTTGTCTGCCGGCTTTTTTCAAGTGAGGCAATCAGGTTCTCGGCTGATTTTTCGCCCATCCGCTCGAGTTCTGCAAACTCGGCCGCCGACAAACTGAAAAGATCGGCCGGTGTTTTCACGCGGCCACTGTCGACCAGCTGTTCTACCAGCTTTGCGCCTAACCCCTCGATATCCAGCGCCAGGCGGGACGCGAAATGCTTGATGGACTCCTTGAGCTGCGCGGAACAGACCAGTCCACCGCTGCATCGCTGGATAACACCGCCCTCATCTGAACAGATACTGGACCTGCACACCGGACACTCCGATGGAAATCTAAAACGCCTCGCGCCGCGTCGCCGGTGCTCCAAGACCACCGAGACGACTTCCGGAATCACGTCTCCCGCCCGACGGATGACAACGGTATCCCCTATTCGCACATCCAGACGCTCAATCTCCGAGGCGTTATGCAGCGTCGCATTCGACACCGTGACGCCGCCGACGAAAACCGGATCCAGTCTCGCGACCGGAGTTAAGGCGCCGCTGCGGCCTACCTGGACTTCGATGGCTTTGACGACCGTCGTCTCCTCTTGCGCCGGAAACTTGTGCGCCATCGCCCATCTTGGCGCTCTGGATACCGAGCCCAGGACTTGTTGATCACCAATACTGCTGACCTTGTAAACGACACCGTCAATCTCGTATTCGAGTTTGTCACGCAGTGCCAGAATCTCCTGGTAGTACTCCAGGCACGCGTCGAGCCCATTAACTTCCCGTGCCAGTGGATTGACGGGCAGCCCGAACTCGCGCAACTTCTCAAGCATCTGCATCTGGGTCCCGGGCTGATCACTTCCCTGCCAGGTCCCTACCGCGTAGCAGAAAAAGGACAACGGTCTTTGCGCACAGATCTTCGAATCGAGCTGTCGCAGGCTTCCGGCAGCCGCATTACGGGGGTTGGCGTACAGTTTTTCATCGCGCGCCTTCTGCTGTTCGTTCAGCATCTGGAACCCCGCCACCGGCATGAAGACCTCGCCGCGGACATCAAGCAGCCGAGGAGTCCAGCCTCGGCGCAACTGCAGCGGAACCGAGGGGATCGAGCGGACATTGAGTGTGACATCTTCGCCGGTCCGGCCATCTCCGCGGGTCGCTGCCCGCGTCAGTTCACCCTGTTCGTAGGTCAGACTGATGGCGAGTCCGTCAATCTTGGGCTCTGCAACGTAGCAGATAGCCGCACGGCCGGCCCCCTCCCGGCACCGCCGGTCAAACTCAGCCACCGCTTCGGGGGAGAAAGCGTTATTGAGTGACAGCATCGGCATGCGGTGATCAACCGCTTCAAAACGGTCCACCGGGGCGCCGCCGACCCGCTGGGTCGGAGAACTTGAAGTGACCAGCTCCGGATACTCGCCCTCGAGCTTCTCCAGCGCCCGAATCAGGCCATCATAACGGGAGTCCGAAATGACGGGATCATCCAGCACATGGTACCGGTAGTTATGCTCCTCGATCTCGGCACGAAGTTCATCTATCTTCTCCGCTGCCTTGTCCGCTGCCTGCTTTTTCTTGCTGCTCACGCCGGTACGCTACCCGATGTTTTCAAGCCGGAGAATTCGCTTCCGAAGACGCCCGAATCAGAACAGGCGCCTTGCCTCTTCAGATCCGGGCTCTATCCCATACCTTTTCATCGACGACTCGAGCGACCGGATCTGGCGTCCGATGCCGTCAAGCTGCGTCTCAGTCAGCAGCGTCCCTTCGGGATCCACCAGCGATCCATCGACCTGTGTGGAGACATAGGTCGCTACCGATACCAGATCCGAGAAGGTTTGCGACGGCCGGGGTACCGTAGGTACATTCAGGAAAAGGACCAGGCCGCGCAACATACCTGATTCCAGTTCGTCATAGCTGAAACTGCCGGTATCGGATCGGTTGGCGAGGCTGAACCGGCCAACGCCCGTCCGCGGGTCATAAAGATGAAACATGTCATCTTTTCCAAGCCGCATTCCAGCCTGGTCCAAGGCCCGTGCGACATCGGAACCGGAAAAGCCGGCGCCGGGCGCAGGTTCGATATTGATCACTGCAAGCAGGTCAAACTCCCGGCAGAAGCGTTCAAGCCGTGCCGCCTGCGGCAGCGCGTCTTCAATAGTCATATCGAACTGCAAGGGCCGGTTCAGGGTTTCCGACATGTAATAGGCAAGGTTGTTGAAGCGGGTGAGCTCGGACTCGTTAACTGCGCCGTTTAGATCTGCCATCTGCAGGCTCACAATCAGATCTGAGAACACCTCATCTGCCGGCGCCGTCGCGAGGTCGAGCCAGGCATTGCCGGGCTCGGTGCGCCCGTGGAGTGTGCGGGCGCGTCTGAGATCGATTTCATGCTCGCGAAATACTGCCAGTGCGGCATCACGAGACACCGGGGTGGTCCCGGGCAGGCGTGCCCAGTAGTCGATCTTCAGGGGTTGTCCGCCGATTTCCGCATGCAGCGACGGGGCAGAAGCCCCGGCACGCCTGCCCCGCGGCCCGGCGTCAGGCCCATCAGCGCGTTCTGCTGAACCCTGCTCGCCGTGTGCTTCGCCGCTGAGGTCGAGCTGCGCCGAAGCGACCAGCGAGGGTTCCTTCTGCTTAACACGTTGGGCGAGACCTTGCGGGCGCAACCGGGAGATAACGCCTGCAACGGGGAATCGCGCCACAGCACTTTGGATCCACTCAAGCGGTCTTCTCAACAACGGCGTCTCGAGATACCGGCTCTGCCAGATCGAGAACGCCACAATGGCGATAAAGGTGGCGACGCCGAGAAGAATCAGGGCCAGCTGCAGATTCATGGCTACTGGGCGGCGAGTCTCACTGCCTCATCGACATCGACCGAGACGATCGAAGACACCCCTGGCTCGCCCATGGTGACGCCAAGCAGGACATCAGTGGACTCCATCGTAATCTTGTTGTGGGTGATTACGACCAGCTGGGAGACTTCAGACAGGGTGCGCAGCGTTTTGCAGTAGCGTTCCACATTCCGATCGTCCAATGGCGCATCGACCTCATCGAGAATACAGAACGGTGCCGGGTTCAACTTGAAGAGCGCAAACAGCAGCGCCACAGCGGCCAGCGCCTTCTCACCACCCGACAGCAGGTGGATCGTGCTGTTACGCTTCCCCGGCGGTCGCGCCATCACGGTCACTCCCGCCGCCAGCAGATCATCCTCCGTCAGCTCGAGCACCGCACTGCCGCCGCCGAACAACTGAGGAAAGAAGTCCGCAAAGCCCTGATTCAGGCTGTCGAAGGTGGACCTGAATCTTTCCCGGGTCTCACGGTCAATCTTGCGGATGACGCCGGCAAGGGTATCCAGCGCCTCTACGAGGTCAGCGTGCTGTGAATCCAGATACTCCTTGCGTTCTGCCTGCTCCTCGTACTCCTCGATCGCAATCAGGTTGACCGGGCCGATATTGGTAATCTTCTGCGCAAGGCGCTCGGAGCGTTCAATCCAGCCACCCTCTTCGGCATCCTCAGGCAGACTTTCAATCAACTCATCGAGCACGTACTTGTCTTCAACAATCTGCTCCTGCAAGGTCTGCAGCCGGACGGACAGTTCCTGATCCTTGAGCCGTTTGCTCTCGAGCACCTCCCGCGCCGAAGCAACCTCCTGCTCACACTCCGACAAACTGCCGTGGACCTGGCGAATTTGCTGTTCTATGCTCGCATGACGATCACGCCCTTCAGCCAGAGCCCCTTCGGCCTCGGCGCGCTGGGCCAGCAGGATCTGGAGACGCTCCCCCAGCGCCATGCCCGGGTCTTCCCCCGACGAAATCTGACCTTTTAACTGCTGGTAGCGTCCGCGCATCCGGTGGCTCTGTACCTGTAGCCGGGCGAGACTCGAGCGGTGGGAATCCAGCGATGCCTGACTGTGCTGAAGGGCAAGTTCCGTCTCATGGCGGCGGTCCTGCATGCTCTGTACCTGCAACCGTGCTGCCGAAAGGGCCCTGGTCATGACTTCTTTTTCTTCAAGCAGGTCCTTGCGCTGGCGCTCCAGTGCTCCGGTTTCATCCTCGGCAATGGCGAAGTGCCGGCGCGCCTCGTCAAGATCACTTCCCGTCCGGGTGAGTTCGGCCACAATTTCTTCCGATTCATCGGCAAGCTGCTGACGCCGTACTTCGATCTGGTCAAAACGCGCCTGACGGTCAGCAAAGGTCTGCCGCGCCGCGTTCAGGGCCTCCAGCATCTGCCCGGCCGAGTCACGCGCTGCCTGCTGCTGCGACTCCAGATCCTCAAGGCGCGCCCGCAGACGCTCCAACTCATGCTCATGCTCAGCGACCTGACTTTCCAGTACCGGCACTTCGTCCTGAAGCCGCGAGACTTCCTCCTCGCGCTCCAGAAGACCCTGTGCCGCCCCTTGTCCCCGGGGTGCGTGAGCCCAGTTAGGGCCGACCACGATGCCGCTTTTCGTCACGATCGACTCTGAAGCGCCCAGCTGATCCCGGCGGGCCAGCGCTTCATTCAAATCCTCAGCGACATAAACACCAGCAAGCAACGATTCGAGGTTGTAACGCTCGCATGAGACATAGGACAGAAGCGTGTTGTCGCCAGTGGTCAATGAAAACTTGCCGGATTCCATGAAAAACAGTTCCTGTCGGGGCAGTTCTTCATCACCCGCGAGCGCTTTGGGCAGATCTGCAATGCCGAGACCCGACAGGCGTGCGCCAAGCACTGCATCTGCAGCCCGTTCCCAGCCGCTCGTCACCCGGATCTCACCGGCCAGTCTCGGTGCATGTGACAGGCCGCGCTGGTCCAGCCATTCAGAGTAGGCCTCATCGCGGTCTAAAGACGTCTCCTGTAACTCCTGCAGAGACTGCAGCCGGCTGCGCGTCGCGTGCATGTGCTGTCGTTGACCGTCGAGCACACCCGTTCTTGAGTCCATCTCCTCCCGGGTGTTGGTGATCAGGGTCATGACCTTATTCACCCGACCTTCGGCTTCGGCCAGGTCTGCCTCCTTCTGCGCAACACTGCTTCGCGCAGTATCGACTTCCAGACGTTCTTCTTCGTTGAGAAGCGTGCCGATCTCCTCATCCAGACGGGCAAGCCGCTCCTGAGCCTTCGCATCGACCGATTCCAGCTGTTCTATGCGCGACCGCTGAACCTCCTGATCCTTGATCGGAGTTGTGGCCAGTTGGGTGAACTCGTTCCATCGATGCTGCCAGTCTTCGAAGTCGCGCTCGCCCTCCTGCTGACGGGAAGCGGCCTGCTCGCAGGCGATGACGGCCTGGTCCCGCTGGCCTGTCAGGTCACCGACATCGGCCGTGAGGCTTTCGATCCGCTCCTCATCGTGCTGGTATTCAGTCGCCAGTTCCCCGAGCGTAATCTGCAGACGCTCAAACTCTGCCCGCTGCTGTTCCCCGGTCTCCTTGGCGTGCTCGATAGCCTGCTCCAAAGATGCCACCTCTGCGCCCGCCGCATAGAATGCCGCCTGGCGGTCACTGACTTCCTGTTGCGAAGCCATTTCATCCGCACGCAAGGTTTCAATCTGGCTCTCGAGGCCGCGCTGGCGAACCCGATGCGATTCGACTTCTGTCTGGGCGCGGGTGGTCAGCGCGGCCTGTTCCTCGGCGGCGCCCTTCTGCGCCAGATAACGAAGGCCCAGAAGCTGTCCGTTGACTTCCCGTTCTTCTTCCTTCAGCTTCTGATATCGCCGGGCCGCCTGCGACTGCCGCTGCAGTCGCCGCAGCTGCGTATCGAGCTCTTTGCGGATATCCTCCACGCGGCTCAAGTTTTCGCGCGTGTGCCGCATCCGGGTCTCGGTCTCGCGCCGCCGGTCCTTGTAGTGGGAGATACCCGCTGCCTCTTCGACAAAGACCCGGAGTTCTTCCGGCCGTGCTTCGACAATCCGGCTGACCATCCCCTGCTCGATAATCGAATAGGAGCGGTGACCGAGCCCGGTCCCTCGAAACAGATCAGTGATATCCCTGCGCCGGCACCGCGCTTTATTCAGAAGATATTCCGAAGTCCCATCGCGAGACAGCGTTCTTTTCACTGAAATCTCGCTGAAACGGGCGTAGGTCTGGGCGCTCTTACCGTCCGTGTTATCAAAGATCAGTTCGACAGCAGCCTTGCCGACCGGCTTTCGCGCCTCTGAGCCGTTGAAAATGACGTCCGCCATACTGTCGCCGCGTAACTTCCTCGCAGAACTCTCGCCCATCACCCAGCGGACGGCATCAATGACGTTCGACTTCCCGCAGCCGTTGGGTCCAATAATTCCGGTCACGTCTGCAGGAATCGTAATTGCCGTAGGATCGACAAACGACTTAAAGCCGGAAACGTGAATCTTCTTAAGCCGCATGGACTTCTATAACCGGTTTCGAACCCGCATCAAATAACCAAAAACACCCGACAGACCGCTCTCCTGCTGAGTGAAAAGTCCATCAACCAGAGCGAAGATAAAGGGAAAACAGGAGCTATCGGACCTGCACCCCATTATATAGAAATCAGAACACCCAAAGACCGGTATCAACCGACCGGAACACTCTCACGCATCGACTCCCGCTGCGAAAAATCGAGATACCAGCAGGAAAGCTCGGCATGCTGATCTTGCCAGTGCATATCAGTGAGACGAAAGTCGAGATATCCCAGCATACAGCCCACCGCCACGCCGCCGATGCTCAGCTGACCTTGCAGGGGATGGTGCTGCACTGCCCGCCAATCCAGGCCGGTTTCACTGATTACGACACATACCTTGCGTACGTAGGGTGAGGTCGGTGACTAGCACAAAATCATCGTCATGATCTACTCCTGTCTCAAATACGCAAAGAGGCATTGCGGGAAATGCCGGAACCTGCTAGATTGCGCCGCCTTCACGGCTCTTTTTGGCGTTTTTCAGCGTCTGCTCAGTCTAAACCAATGCCCGCGACAAAGAAAAAAGCTTCCGAGGAACTCATTCACGGCGTCAAACCGCACCGCCCGAAACGGGGTGAACCCTATATGGGTGATGTACAAACCGACCACTTTCGGCAGATTCTGAATGCCTGGAAGCAGGAACTCGTGGACGACATCGACCGTACGATGTCGGTGATGCAGGACGAGACCATTAATCTGCCGGATCCCAACGATCGGGCGACGCTCGAAACGGATCGCTCACTGGAGCTGCGCACCCGTGACCGCGAGCGAAAACTAATCAAGAAAATCAATGACTCACTAGCGGATCTTGATAAACGGGATTACGGTTACTGCGAAGATTGCGGCGTGGAAATTGGTATCAAGCGTCTTGAGGCACGGCCAACCGCGAACCTGTGTATCGATTGCAAATCGCTGAACGAAATCCGCGAAAAACAGAACGCCTAGCGATACCGCGCCTTAAGCCTGCGCCCTGATCACCGAAAGCGGTGCCCCGGCACCGTTTTTTTGTGCCCGCTCATCGTCACCGCACCACAGCGAGTAGACTAGGCCTCCTGCCCCTGGTTCCTCCGTTATGCACGACCTTCTGATCCGAAGCGCTGTCATCGCGTTACCCGATGGGGCCCTCCTTGAAGGAGATCTTGCCTGCGACCAGGGTCGAATCGCTGCCATTGCGCCGATGATTTCCAGGGACGGCCACGAGGAAATCGATGCCAAAGGCAGACTGCTGATGCCCGGCGTCATCGACCCGCAAGTCCATTTCCGTGAGCCGGGCGGCACCGACAAAGAGGACCTGGGCTCAGGCTCACGGGCTGCCGTTCGGGGTGGCGTCACCAGTTTTCTTGAAATGCCCAACTGCAAGCCTGCGACAATCGATCAGGCGCAATTGGACTGGAAGATTGCGCGGGCGAGCGCCACCAGCGTTGCCAATTTTGGATTTTTTATCGGCGCCACCATCGATAATCTGGAGTCATTGAACAATGCGGCCCCCGCCTGCGGGATCAAGATTTTCATGGGGTCCAGCACTGGTGACCTTCTGGTCAAGGAACAGAAGGACCTGGACCGGATTTTCGGTAACGGTGAACGGCTCATTGCCGTGCATGCAGAGGACGAAACCCGTATCCGCGAGCGGGCCAGGGAACTGCTCGGCGAAGATGAAACCTGGGACTACGCATTGCATTCAAAAATCCGTGACCCGCAGACAGCACTGATTGCGACTGACCGTGCACTCCAGTTGAGCCAGAAATATGGCCGGAGACTGCATGTCCTGCACCTGTCGACCGCGGAGGAAGTCGAGCGGCTGCGGACTGCCAAAACCGATCAGGTGACCTGCGAGGTCGTTCCGAACCACCTTTTCCTCAGCACGGACGACTATGAAGCACTCGGTTCGCGGGTGCAGATGAATCCTCCGATCCGCGACCCTGATAACGCTGCCAAACTCTGGTCGGGCCTGCATGACGGGGTGATCGATATCATTGCGACCGATCACGCACCCCATCTTCTGGAGGACAAGGCCGGACCCTATCCACGCTCTCCCTCCGGAATGCCCGGGGTCGAGACCTCGCTACCCTTGATGATGACGGCCATGGGCGAAGGGAAATGCACTCTCGCCCAGATTTTGAGATGGATGTGCTCAGGTCCCGCTGAGCTTTACAGGATCAGCAACAAGGGCAAAGCGGCCGAAGGTTTCGATGCGGACCTCGCGCTCGTCGATATCGAATCTTCAAAGCCGGTCCGCGACGAGGAAGTGTTCAGCCGCACGGGCTGGAGCCCCTACGCTGGCCGAAATCTGACGGGATGGCCTGTTTACACCATCGTCGGCGGGCGGGTGGTTTTCGACAACGGAAAGATTCGCCCCGGCCTCTTTGGACAGGCGCTCACCTTCGGCACCTAGAGACGTCCGGAATCCCTATCTGCTCTCAGGCCTTGCTGTCAGTGCCCTGAAGGAGCATCCGGCGATCCGCAAAAGCCTGGTTCAGTGTGTTGGCATCCATGTATTCCAACTCACCGCCGGCCGGCACCCCGCGCGCAAGCCGGCTGACGTTGACATTCTGCGGCTGCAGCAGGTCACTCAGGTAGTCCGCGGTCGCCTGCCCCTCGACGGTCAGGTTGGTACCCAGAATGACTTCTTCCACCGGACCCTTTGAGACCACTTCAAGCAGGCGTTCAAATCCCAGTTGATCGGGCCCGACCCCGTCGAGCGGCGACAGATGCCCCATCAACACGAAATAGTATCCCGTGTACGCGCCCGCCTGCTCTATGGTGTCCAGGTCTGCAGGTGTCTCCACCACGCACAACAGGGTTTGGTCCCGCTTGCCCGACTCACAGATATCGCACAGCGGGTGTTCACTGAAGTTATTGCAGCGCTCGCAATGGCTCACGTCGGCAACAGCGGCGTCAAGCGCCTCGGCCAGCAGTTTCCCGCCTTCCCGATCACGTTCCAGAAGGTGAAATGCCATACGGCCAGCGGTCCTTGGCCCAACTCCAGGAAGACGACGCAGCGCCTCCTTCAGCCGCTCGATGGCTTCGCTGTTAGCCATTCATCCCCGGTATGTTCAATCCTGGGACGTTGATCCCTGCAGTCAGTCCACCCATCTTTTCCTGGGTGACTTTTTCGACCCGCCGGACCGCGTCATTTACAGCGGCAGCAATCAAATCCTCAAGGACCTCTTTGTCATCGCTGGCAAGAGCATCATCAATTGACACTCGGCGCACGTCATAACGACAGGTCATCACCACCTCGACCATGCCCCCGCCGGAAACGCCGGTCACCTCAATGCCGGCGAGCGATTCCTGTGCCGCCTTGAGTTTCTCCTGCATTTCCTGGGCCTGCTTCATGATGTTACCCAAGGGTCCTTTCATTCGCTTTTCCTCTGTTGCTTGCCAGGCGTAACTGAATCGGGCACAACCGTGGCATCGAAAGCCGATACCAGACTCTGGACGGCCGGATCATCCATCAGGGTCTTGTAAGCCTGTTCTTTTTCTTCCTGCTCGCGGCGCTGCTGCGCCATTGCCGGAGTTTCACCTGAGACCTCCCCGCCTTCGGCTATTTCAAGCCTGACCGAAACCCCGCAAAACACTTCCAGCTTTTTTTCGAGCGACTTCTGCCGCGAGGGGCTGCGCATGGAGGCAAGGCCCGGGATCAGGGACAGTGTCAGAACCCCGCCTTGTGCATCGTAGGATTCCGGACACAGGTTCATGGCGAGTTCACGGGTAACGCCGGTAAACCCGCTATCCTCCACAAAAGCGGCCCACACGGCGGGGTCCGAAAGCGCAGGGGCCGAAACGCCGCGATTCGGTAAAGGGCCGGAGGGTACAGTCCGGGCTTCACTTAAGGCCGCTTGCGCGGCAGCGGCGGAGGCGTGCTGGGCCGGCGAAGTGTCTTTGGCCGCCGCTTTCCGGGGCACATTCGAAGACCCGGACGGCTTGGCCTTTAACCGGCCCGAGTCTGCGCTGACGTCGGATTCCCCATCCGGGCAGAAGGTCAGCATCCGCAACAGGGTCATTTCAAATCCCGAGGCCGGATCCGGTGCCAGCGGAAGGTCGCGTTTACCCAGAAGACCGATCTGGTAATAAAGCTGGACATCTTCTTTTCCGAGAGACGAAGCCAGTTGTCTGACCAGATCCGAATCGGTCTGTTTGGCGGCCGCAGCCTCAGGGAGGACCTGAAACAGTGATACGTTGTGCAGAACCACCAATAACTCATCCAGAGCACTCATGTAGTCGACCGGCCGCTCTGTCATGCTGGCGACAGTATCGAGTAACTGGTTTCCGTCTTTTGCAGCGAGCGCCAGCAGGATTGCATCGACGTGATGTGACTCAATCATGCCGAGCATGTCCCGCACTTCGCTCCCGGTAACAGAACCGTCGCCAAAGGCGATACTCTGGTCCAGAAGGCTCAGGCCGTCCCGCATACTGCCATCCGCTGCCCTTGAGAGAATCTCCAGCCCGGTCCCGTCGAAACCAAGATCTTCCGAACGGACGATCTGTTCCAGATGGCCGCCAATTTCCTGCGCCGTCAGGAGCCGCAGATTGAACTGCAGGCATCTCGACAGAATGGTTGCGGGCAGTTTCTGGGGGTCGGTTGTGGCCAACAGGAATTTCACATGGGGTGGAGGCTCTTCCAGGGTCTTGAGCAAGGCATTAAAACTGTGCCCTGAGAGCATGTGCACCTCATCTATCAGGTAGATCTTGTAGCGCCCCTGGGTCGGTGCATACTGGACGTTGTCGAGAATTTCCCGGGTATCGTCGACCCGGGTCCGCGAGGCGGCGTCGATCTCAATCAGATCAATGAAGCGCCCTTCGTCCACACTCTGACAGGTCCCGCACTCACCACAGGGCTCAGGCTGCTGACCTTGCTCACAGTTGAGGGCCTTCGCCAGGAGTCGGGCGAGCGTGGTCTTCCCCACACCGCGTGTCCCGCTGAACAAAAACGCATGGTGCACCCGGTTTTGTTCAAGCGCATTACGGAGCGCATTGACGACGTGATCCTGCCCCACCACATCGGCGAAACGGCGGGGCCGCCACTTGCGGGCGAGTGCCTGGTAACTCATAAAAGACGCGCTGCCGTGTTGATCCGGTTAAACCTGTTGCGTGCAGCCAAAACCTGGCCCGAGACACTGGAGACGGCGCCAGCCCGCCCGGCCCCGGCACCCGATTCGGATGCTACGGCTGCTTCCTTCCGGACCTGACCGGGTTCACAACCTCTCGCCACCGGGGAGACCGGCTGCCGCCGCCATACTGGTGTGCGCCGGGCACTGTCTCCGGCACCAAAGGATTGTAGCACCTGGCCTGTTGCCCGCTCAGCAGTCCTGAAGACATCAATCAGCGTCTTCGCAGCATGCAGAATCTGGCATCAGCCGGCGCCCCTTCGAAATAGGGCTCATCGGTGACCTCCTCGAGCACCGCGATGCATCGCGCTTCAAGGCTCGCAATCTCGGCAGCAAAACCCGCTTCCTCCCACAGATGGGCGTGTATGGTGCATGCGAAAGGTGTCCCGGGCCTGAGTACCCGGCAGATCTCTGCCAAGGCCTGCGGGCCGACGTGCCCATGGGTGAACGTGCCGCAGCAGATTGCAGCATCGTAACTTTCATCCGCAATATCCAGCGGCTTCTCAAGGTCCGCCTCGATCAGGGTCCGGTAGAGGGATTTCTCCGCAGCGACCGCCAGCATCTCCGGCGAAAAATCGAGTCCATCAATTGCATTGAACCCATGACCTGAAAGGTAATCTGCAACCAGTCCGGTACCGCAGCCGATATCCAGTATCAGCGCGCTCGGATCCTCGAGCACTTCGGCCAGAATTTCGGCAATCCGCTGAGGGGCCAGGTAACGGAGCCCTTTTTCGAGGTGCGCGTCATAGGTGCTCGCCCAGTCCCGATAAAGGTCGCGCGCCTCGCCTGAAGTGTCCAGCCCGTAAGCGCGTTCCAGAAGCGCGGCAGACGACGCGTCTTCGAGCGACGCCGCTTTCTTTGCTCGATGTTCTGACTTGTGCATGACTAAACCATATGTGGCAAGTTAGACAAAAGCGATCCAGTGCAAAAGGCCGGCGCTCAGCCCGATGATTTTCGAGAAGATCGGAACCCCCATAATGGCCAGGACGACCAGCGCGAGCAGAGCAATATTGCCATAACGGGCGTTGTAGTCGCGGTACGCTTTGGACAGCCTGCGGGGCAGAAAATACGGCAGGATGTAATGCCCGTCGAGAGCCCCTACCGGCAGCATGTTGAAAATCATCAACAGCAGGTTGATCTTCGCGAGGAGGATAAAAAACAAGTATGGTCCGAGGTCCACGGGCGAAACCCAGCCCCACTTGAGCGCCAGCAGGTAGGCGTTAACACTAATAATCGCCAGCAGGAGATTCATCGCCGGACCCGCAGCCGCAACCAGCAGTTCGGCATAACGCGACGTAAACTGTCGCGGATTGGTCGGGACCGGTTTGGCGTACCCGAACCCCACGAATACCACCATCAGCAGGCCGAGCGGATCGATATGCGCCATTGGATTGACCGTAAGACGCCCCGCCCGTCGAGCCGTGTCATCCCCAAAGCGCAAGGCCGCAAACGCGTGACCGAACTCATGAAACGATAACGAAATGACGAGCGCGGCCATGATGACCGCAAAAAGAACCCACTGGCCTTCGTGTATCAGTGAAATCATCAGCCGGTGACGCTTTAACCCTTCAGGTTGGACCGAGGCCCATTTGCAACCACTTGCACGAATTCTAAGAGATTTGTGAGGTATCTTTTGTCAGGCACATTTCAGCGGGTTTGTGTGCATATATCACCCCGGGTTTATGCGGTTTGACTCTCTGACAAGCGCCAGGGCATCTACTTCATTGGTCAGCAACTCACACTCGGAGGATACATGAAACAGGCGTCATGGGTTTTGGTGTGAAGGATGCAATTCAGGCTTACTCAGAAACGGTCAGATCGGCGACCAGCGGCAGGTGATCTGAAGCCTGGCGGGCGGCCGCCAGCCGGGAGGACATCAAACTGTCGATCTCGATTTCACCGCGGACATACAGGCTGTCCAGGGGCCGCACCGGTGCGTATGCCGGAAAGGTGCGTGGGTTGCGGCCGGTTCCCCTGAAGCCCGCAGGCCGCATGAGTTGGCGGCCAAGGGTGCCCCAGACATCATTTAAATCACCTGCCACCACCACCGGCGTTGCCCGGGCAACACGATCGAGATGTTCATGCACCAGCAGTTTTTTCAGCTGTAGTCGACGCTCAATTCCTGACAGACCCAGATGCAGGTTGAAAAGATGGAGGGTTCTGCTGTGGGTCCTTGCGCTGCTGTTTTTCGGCAACGGAACCCGCACCTTGCCGTACAGGGCACTGCGGCGTTTTTTTGGGCCGATCGTCAGGTTGATGTTGTCCGAATCAATAATCGGCCAGCGACTCAGGATCGCGTTTCCGTATCCACGCGACTGTTGAACACGAACGTTGGGGATCCATACCCGGTGCGAGAACTCCAGCGCTTCGCCGAGGACATCAGCCTGCAGCATTCCTGGCGATTCCCGGCTATATCGGACCACTTCCTGGAGTAATACCAGATCCGGCTGATAATGCCCGATCACGTCGACAATGCGGGACGGGTCATATCGCCGATCGACCCCACCGATACACTTGTGTATATTGTAACTAACGACACGCACGTTCATGACATCACCCACGGGTGAACGACGACAGCCACAACAAAACCCATAAATGTCGTTGTAGATCGGTTGAGAAAGGTCGAATGCAATCCATCCCTCAGCGTTTTGTTCGCATGACGACTCCGCCCCCTGCGCTTGGTGCAGGACTGATGCTCGTGATGCTTGGTTTTTTTCAAAGTCCCGCGACTGCCGCGGGCGCAGTACTGGAGCCATTCCAATCTGATTACGCAGTCGACTATTCCGGGTTTCGTGCTCGCCGTACGGTCTCGCTGGAAAGGATCGGACACGAGTATATCCTGCGCTCAACAACCCGGCTCAAAGGGATCGCCCGACTCTCCGGATACGGCCCTGTCTACGAGATTTCCCGATTCACGCTGCACGACGGCGTGATTCGCCCCACACTCTATTCAATCGGTGAAAAAGAGGAGAACCTCAAGCGCGACATCCGGATCGAGTTCGACTGGGAGTCGGGGTTGAGCCGGGGTTATGCCAAAGGCGAGACCCGGAGCTTTCCTCTCGAGCCCGGTATGCAGGATCCACTGAGCTTCGAGCTGATGGGCCGCCTGCTGTTAAGCGAGGGTATTCGGGACTTCACCTTAGACGTGCACGAAGGTCACCGTATCCGCACCTATCAGTTTATCGAAGAGGAAGAGGAGACGCTCAATATCGCCTCGAAGGCGATCCCGTCGACCCGCTTCTTTATCGACAGAAACAGTTCCCGCGAACTGTATTACTGGTTCGCCGACGATTCACACTATCTTCCCCTTCAGATACGCCAGTTGCATGGGCAGAAGACCAAAGGCACGGTCAGTCTGACCAGGAGCACGCTTCTGTATTGAGCACTCGTGCGCAACCCGGTCTCAGGAGGCGCAGTCCTCCCGCCCCACGGCTCCCACCTCGCGCAGTTCTGAAACTTCCTCGGCGCTATACCCCAGGACCTCCTTGAGAATCTCGCCGGTATGCTCGCCCAGCAGCGGGGAGCGGCTGACCTCGCTGGGGGAATCGGACAACTTCACCGGGTTGCCCACGGTCAGATACTTTCCGCGTGTGGGGTGATCCACCTCTACGATGGTACCGGTCTCGCGCAACGAAGGCTCTTCGCCCAACTCCTGCATCGACAGGATCGGGCCCACCGGGATATCCAGCGGGTTGCATATCTCCATGACCTCGAATTTTGTCTTGGTCATGGTCCACTGCTCGATGGCTTCAAACACTTCGTTCAAACGCGGAAGGCGTGCCGGAGGCGTTGCAAAGGCCGGGTCTTCCTTCCACTCGGGACGCCCGATAACATCGCAGATCTTCTCCCAGACTGCGGCCTGGGTGATGAAATAGGTGTATGCGTTGGCATCGCGCTCCCAGTCCTTGCACTTCAGGATTCGGCCGGGCTGCCCGCCACCGGAATCGTTCCCGGCGCGCGGTGTCGCCTGCGCAAACGGGATACCTTCCCCGAATTGCGAATATTCCTTCAACGGTCCATGCGCCAGGCGCTGCTGATCGCGCAGCTTGACCCGGCACAGATTCAACACCCCGTCCTGCATGGAGGTGAGCACCCGCTGCCCACGGCCGGAATGCTCCCGTTGATAAAGGGCAGTCACAATACCAAGCGCCAGATTCAGGCCAGTACCGGAATCCCCGATCTGGGCACCGGTGACCAAGGGCGGGCCGTCAAGAAATCCGGTTGTGGATGCCGCGCCGCCGGCACACTGCGCAACGTTCTCGTAGACCTTGCAGTCCGAATACGGCCCGGGCCCAAAACCTTTGACCGAGGCATAAATCATTCTCGGATTGATTTTTTGAATTCTCTCCCAGGAAAAACCCATCCGGTCGAGCGCGCCCGGCGCAAAATTCTCGACCATCACATCACAGGTCTCGATCAGCCGGGTAAATACCTGCTTGCCTTTCTCGTCCTTGGTGTTGAGCGTTATGCTGCGCTTGTTGTGATTCAGCATCGTGAAATACAGGCTGTCAGCATCGGCGACGTCGCGCAACTGACCGCGCGTCGCATCGCCCACTCCCGGCCGTTCGACCTTGATCACATCTGCGCCGAACCAGGCGAGCAACTGGGTACAGGTCGGGCCCGACTGAACGTGGGTCATGTCAAGGACCCGCACACCTTCAAGCGCTTTCATAAACACGGTCTCCGGTTATTCTTAAATGATGGACTTGATGTCATCTGTATTAACGAATGTTGATCGCTACTGAATCTATCTGCCGTCAGGCCAGATAACTGACGTTCTTTGCCACGTGATCAGCAAGATGCAGGGCATGCTCTCGAACCCGCGTTTCCGCAACTTCGGTATTGCGCTGCTCAAGAGCCTCGATAATCCTGACGTGGTCAATGATGGATCGCTGCGCGCGGTCATCGTCCTGAATCGTGCGTGAGCGAATGGCGCGCATGTGGATAAAAAGGGTGTCCGCAAGATCAGTCAGCAGTGGGCTGTGCGCGAGGGACACAATCGCCTGATGAAACCGGATGTTGGTCTTGGAATACTCATCGATGGGGGCCGGCTCAGCAGTGTTTCCACTCTGTCCCAGAATCTCCCGTAGACCCGCAATCTCCCGGTCTGTTGCGCGCAGGGTCGCCAGCCTCGCTGCCATGCTTTCGATAGACGCCCAGGCATAGATGATCTCGAGAATTTCTTCTTTGGTTTTTCGAACCACAAAGGTGCCGCGTCGGGGAATGTTTCGGACCAGACCGGCCTGCTGCAACCGTGAGATCGCCTCCCGGACTGGAGTGCGACTGACCCCGAGGCTGTCTGCCAGTTTTCTCTCATCGAGGCGCGGAGGTTCATCACCGGAATAAATATCCATATCGGCGACGGCAGCGCGCAGGCTGTGATAGACCTGGTCTTTGAGGCTCGATACCGAGCGGATCGGCTTGACTGCGATGGACATCAGGGCTCGCCCTGCACCTGCCGCTCATCCTTGCGCCACCGGATAACGCCCTCACCGACTGCGGCCACCACCCCTGCGACTTCCAGCCCGAGAATGTCGGACTCCCCCTTGGGCGGAGGATAATTCCCCTGCCGCTGGACGATATCCGGCCGGTTTACACTGGTGCTGACGACCTGCACCTGCACCAGCACCTGTCCCGGCCCCGGGGAAGGATCTTCTGCCTCTCCTAGGCGTAGGACATCGGCGGCACCGAACTCCTGCTGCAGCACTGCTTTCATAACTTTGCCGTTCTGATCTTCCTAGCGCCTATGGAGCTTGCAAGACCCGCCTACAACGGTTCCGCTACCACCGGAGCCGTTCCCGGTCGCTGGGCCGCATACACGCGCCAATCCGTAATCCACGCTATTTGGTATACAATATACCACACAGCATTCTCTTGTGATACGCCTGGTACACAATCCCCCCTGTCGGCTGCTTAAGCCGGTCGCTACCCTTGTCCCCTATTCACCCAATCAGCACAAATTACTGAGTACCCCTGATGAAGGCCTACAAAAGCACCCGTTTTCTCGACAGCGCCGATGCGCGACTGCTCCGCATTGTTTCCGAGTTCATCGAGCCGCAATCACGCTTTGAGCGCAACGACATAGAAGACACCATCGTCTTCATGGGATCTGCACGGGCCCCGGCCCCAGACGAAGATGACGTTCCACAGCGAGCGTCCCGCACCTCATCGGCGCGCATGAGGGCCGCCTACCAGGCCTGCCGGGAACTCGCCCGACGCCTCACGGTCTGGTCTAAAAACCTTCCCGAGGATCACCGCCGGTTTGTGGTCTGCTCAGGCGGCGGACCCGGCATCATGGAGGCCGCCAACCGTGGTGCCTCGGAAGCCGGCGGGATCAATATCGGCCTGGGAATTTCCCTACCGCATGAGCAGGCCAACAACAGCTACATCACGCGTGAACTGTCGCTCGAGTTTCACTACTTCTTTATGCGCAAGTTCTGGTTTGCCTACATGGCAAAAGCCGTGGTGTTCTTTCCCGGCGGCTTTGGCACCATGGACGAGCTTTTTGAAATCCTGACCCTTCTCCAGACCGGCAAGATCCGAAAGCACCTGCCGATTGTGCTCTATGACAAGCCTTTCTGGCGCGAGGCCATCAACTTCGAGACCCTGATCAAGCACGGTACGATCAGTGAAGATGACCTCAATCTTTTTCTGCTAACCGATTCCGTCGACGAGGCCTATGAACACCTCACCGCGCAACTTTCACAGTACGGTGTTGCCGAGCATGGTGCAACGCTTTAGACGATTTAGCGCCTACGTTCTTGGACCGATCTTTTTCCCGATCGTTTGTCGATTCGAGCTCCCTTACGCCGCGCGGTTGTGGCTTAGCCACTTTTCCACCAGCGCCACCGTCTCGTCGACCACATCCAACTGCTTGCCCTGCTGCGCCGCGACTAACGCGACCAACTTGTCCACGCGCTCAATGTTTTTCGCCCCTCCGGCGAGTGCCCGGGCAGCGGATGAAGGGCTGGCAAGCGCACTCGCTGCCTTGGCATATTTCCCAAAGGGCACAAAATCCGAATTATCTCCCCCAAGCTCAATACAGACCCCGACAACCCAGTCGTAGACCGCCTGACTGGCCTCGAGATCGCCGTGGACAGCATCCTTGATCGGCCTCATCTCTTCGGACCGAACACAACGGTAATTACCCGCCATCAGCATCGCCCATTTTGCGAGCGGTACAAAAACCGAATCGTAGACCCTGAGTTTCACCGGCAACTCCAGAGCCCCATGCTCCGGACTCTCAAAACGTGCGGCCTCGATCCCTGCGTCGAGCTTACGCAGGATAGCTGTATGCGCTTCGTTGGCAAACGCTGCCGCCTTGAAGTTGGTGGGAAGGCGCACCTGCAGCACATTGGGTTTTTCCTCCGGCGGGCGAAACGCCTGCGGGTCGGGGCTGCACAGGGTCATCAGGTCAGGATCAAAGGCATCCCAGAGTTCCGGCTCAAGGAAACAGGGCCGAAGGCTTGCCGTCTCAAGACCTGGAATCCGTGCGAGGTAAGGCAGCAGGGGCATGTTGGTGATGGCCATTGTCGGCACGCCCGAGGCCGCCACCCGGCCGATGAGCTCACGCACGCCTGGTGCGCTGTACTGAGGTTCCTGCATGGCCAGCACCACAAGATCGAACTCCGCAGGGGCAACTTTCTCAGGCGAAGCCGCCTGAAGTAAACCCGGCAGGCTGCCAGAATCGACCTCGATCAGTCCCTCCTGCCCCCGGACAGGCATCCTGACGGTCGAACCTTCTGCATTGAAGATGGCGGCTGTTGCCTCGCGACAGACGAGCGTTGCGTGATGCCCTGCGAGCATCAGCTTGGTCGACAACAGTGAACCATAAGAAGCGCCCAGAACCAGAATGCGATATCGGGCTGTCGTTTCGGGGCTTGTCTGTGGCATAGCGTTTCTCAAATGACGGGTCGTGGCTTGCAAGAATGGCCGCGGAGTTTAACCCGGGCCGATCGGGTATCACTGCTTTTCGTCCTGTGGATTCTGCCGACCGGCCACATTCCATAGCACGGTATCGGACACGCAGGCTATCCTGAACCCTGAACTTGAGCCCCTGGCCCGAAACGGCCTAGTCTAGATTCAGCCCCATTCTCCACAGAAGTTGATCGAAACGGTCCTGGCCATAGAATGGCTCACCTTGGTAGACAATGAGTGGCACACCCCAATGGCCTGCTTCAAGCATGGCGTCATGGTTCGCCGATAGTTCAGGCTCGACGTTTGACCAATCATGAGTTGCCAACAATGTATCGTGGGACAGGCCTATCTCAGCAAGGGCGCCGATCAAGAACCCGCTCGTGTCCCATGCCGGCTGCGACCCATCCCAGAAGTGGCGGACAACCTTGTCGAGGAATGCGAGACCTTTCCCCTGCCTGTTGGCGCCAACAAAAAGCCGATAGAGGTGTTCGACGTGCGGCTGCTCCTTGCTCGCAATCCACAGAGAGCCGCGTTCAAATTGTATCGGGGAGGGATCAGGGTAAGTGTAAGGCAAGCCCAAAAACCTGGCGGTACGCTTTGTGTCGGTGACAAAATAACGTTGCTCGAGTTCACTCCGATTGGCGGTCGCCTCAGGCATCCTGAGTACAAGACCCAGTACTGGCCGAATGACCACGTCTACCTGGGCTTTCGCCAGTTTTAGAAGGCGGTCGATCAAAAAATAACAGTAGTCGCTCTGCAGCGAATACCAGATGTCGACCCGCATCGATTCAGTCATTGCTGTGCTCCCAGTGCAAACAGATGTGGTCAATAACCCGGCTCAAACGATACAGAAATGGCATGCAGAAGAAAACCGGCTCCACAAAGCTCCGATTTCTTTGATTAATGGCGGAGAGGGAGGGATTCGAACCCTCGATACGCTATTAACGTATACACACTTTCCAGGCGTGCGCCTTCAGCCACTC
>DCXP01000048.1 GCA_002327725.1 Proteobacteria bacterium UBA2133 | reverse complement strand
CCTGAACCCCACTTCTCCCAGCTGTTCGCAAGCCGGCGCAACATATCAGTGGTGTAGTGGTTGCCCGCCGGTGGCTGCACCCGAACGGTATGGAACTCTCTGGATTCAGGAAACTGCTGACCGACTTCCGAGAACCGTGGAATAATGCCGCCGCCGTAACCGTAAACGCTGACCGTGCCCCCTTTCCAGTAGCCTTTACGGGTCTCGTAGGAATGCTCCAACTGCCCCAGCAGGTCGTTGGCGATGCCATTGATACGTGCTTGTGGGTGCTGATCTCGGAGCCGCTTGATACCTGATACAAAACTCGGCCAGGGCCCGTTTTCAAGCTCGTCCAGCATGGGTGTGTGGTGTTGCTTGTTATCCGCCATGTGAATCCCGCTCCATTGTCAGTCGCTTGTGCCCCGGTGATGGCATCCGGTGAAAACATCGCCTTATAAGTTCAACCAACAGCCAGACCGGCCGTCTGCTGGGGGCAATGTCACCTGCCGCCGTGGCACATGATTCGTGCTCGGGATCATTCTATGCGCCGGCCCGGCTGAGACCATTCCCCGGGCGGTATGCGGTGGGAAAAGCCGATTTATCCCTTTGGGGATAGGTTGATTTTTGCAATGCACAAAAACCGTTTGGGAAGAGACGGGTCTTTGGACTTAACAAGTCCAAGAAATCAGAGACTTAAGTCGATCCTGGCTTCGGACCCCCTTAAACCCGTCCTGCCAGTGATATTCCGGCAAGCCAAATCATCTACAGGATCAACCTTTTGGGAGAGTTTTCCAACGGTATCACCCCACTAGAATCAAGATCCGCGTTTCAACACCGTATGTCAGATTATTGGCCATGCACCCGACCGCACTATCTGTCCCAACGACCCCAGGCCGTTCGCAAAAGGCGGTCTTCGGTTTTGTGCGCCGCTGGCAGGAGCGTCTCGGCCGATACCGGCAAACGATTGACGACCTCACCGTGGATATCGCTGACCCGCATCGTATTTCCATTGCAGAACGCACCGCGCTCGCCACACGGATCAGGCACACCAACATGGCGATCTATCGCTGCGAACACCCCGGCGAGGCTGGCCCCGATGCCCTTCTGGCGCTCGCGACCCAACTGGGCCTTGGCCGGCCGGAGCGGAATCTCTGTGCCGATGACTACGGGCTCAGCAGAATTCAGGTGGAGGAAGGCAGCCCCCATCAGCGCTACATCCCCTACACCAGCCGGCGTCTCAACTGGCATACCGACGGCTACTACCATACGGCCGACCGGATCATCCGGACGATGCTGCTGCATTGTGTGCGGCCGGCACTGCAGGGCGGCGCCCTTGAAGCGATCGATCATGAAATTGTCTACGGTCTGCTGCTTGGGCAGGACCCGCGACTGGTGGAGGCCCTTTCGCAGCCTGACGCGATGACCATTCCCGAAAACAATCCGGGCGGCAGTACCCATCGGGCTGAATGCCAAGGTCCGGTATTTTTCTGGGATGCCGGTGTACTTCGGATGCGTTACACCGCCCGCAAGCACAACGTCACCTGGAAGCACGACACGCTGACCCGAGAAGGGGCGGCCGCCCTCGAGGAGATTCTGAACGGGTCGGGCGATCTGATCGTCCGCCGTCGGCTGAGATCCGGAGAGGGCCTTGTGTGCGCCAATGTCCCGCACCGAAGAGAAGCCTTTAGCGATTCGGAGCACAGCGAGCAAACCCGGCTGGTATACCGCGGCCGGTACACCAAGGCGCAGGCGGTATAACGGACTTCGCGGCACTATGCTCTGGATCAGCGAACTTATCCTGCAAAACCAGCCGTCCTCTTTCGAGGAACTGATCACGCTGGTGCGGCAAAAAGCCCGCGAAGGTGGCCGTTTCTTGCGTATGCATGTCAAGCCACCCTATCCGGATACGCCCCGGAACTGGGAGGACCGGCTCGAGGCGACCTTCAGCCGCACGGTCGATGTCGACGACAGGGAGTTACAGCGGTGAAATATCTCGGGGACAGCTTTGATCTAGGCGCCGAATCACAGGATGAGGCCGCGCCCTCACCGGCCGCCCTTAATACCCAGTTGTCGGCGGTTCAGGACCGCCTGAACGAAAGCGAGATCGAACTCGATTCGCCCCAGTGGCGTGAGCTGGCGCTGCAGGAAGGCCGACTGCTGCTCGCGCTTGAACGCGGTGCTGACGCCTGGCAGAGCGGCCGACAATGCTTTGACCGGTTCTGTGCCGCACGACTCTGGGCTGAGGCCATCGAAGCGGCGCGCATTATGTTTCGGTCCGGCGAAACCGACGCACTGGTGGCACTCGGTCACGGTGTCTGGCTCGCAGTGACCTTTCCTGTTGACCCGGAACTCTCCGTAGCCCTGCTCCGGGACATTATCGAAGAGACACCAGACGACTCAGACGGCGCCGCTGTCGCCGCAGCCGCAGCGGCTTATGTGGTCGACCTTCGCAGCGAGGGCAAGGAACACGAGTCCCTGTCTTTTTTTACCAACCAGATGCTGGGAACCGTCGCCAGACGCCATAGCAAAATTGAAGACCAGCAAGCATTCGACCAGTGGATCGAACGCCTGGAACTCAATGATCCTGCACACTTCCTGCCCCGTCTTCGTAACGTGGTCGACGTGCTGGTCCAGGATGACTGGTGGATCGACCGCGAAGCGATACAAGCCTCGCTGCCGGTACAGTGACCGGGTTCATGACCATGCCCGGTTTCTGGCAAGAAGCCCCTGTCGCAAAGGCGCCGGTCCTGCCCGAGACCGTTATCGATCTGGTGTTCCGGACCGAAGGCCGGCAGCTGCCGGCTGATCACGCCTGGACACTCAGCCGGGCGGTTACCCGGGCACTGCCCTGGCTTGAAGACGAAGCCCACACCGGCATTCACCTGATCCACGGTGCCCAGTCCGGCAATGGCTGGCAACAACCCGCTGATAACGGTGTGATCGAACTTTCGGCCCGCACGCGTTTTGTGCTGAGAGTGCCTGAAACCCGTGTCCCGGCAGCGCGTGCGCTCAGCGGCCAGACCCTCGAGATCGACCGCCATGCCCTAACCCTGCTTGGGGCCCGAGTGCGTCCACTCACGCCTTTTGCGACCGTGCTGGCCCGACACATACGGGTAACCGAAACAACGACGGATGAGCCCGTTTTTCTGGAGCATACTGCGCAATGGCTCGGCGAACTCGGCATCTCGCCAACCAAGATGCTGTGCGGACGTATTCACCAGTTCACCACACCCCAAGGCACGATGCTGACCCGCAGCCTGTTAATCACCGACCTCAGTCCCAAGGATTCCGCTGTCGTACAGCACAACGGTCTTGGGCCAGACCGCCTGCTGGGCTGCGGCCTCTTTTTGCCGCATAAAAGCATCGGCGCTGTCCACACACCCTTGACGGAGGACGGGGACTGACGCTGTCACCCCGAAAAGGAGCGCACCATGTCAATCGACGCCGACGGTAAAACGATAGCCACTACGGAAAATGGATTTGTGGAAAATCCTGAAGACTGGACAGAGCCTGTCGCAAAGGCCATGGCCAGCGCAGAGGATCTGGAATTGACCGGCCGGCACTGGGATATCATCCACTACCTGCGTGAGGAGTACTTCTCCAACAACGGTAATCAGCCCAACAACCGTGCGCTGCTCAAGGAAATGAGCGCGCGCTGGGGCCACAAGGTCAGCAACAAGGAACTTTTCGAACTGTTCCCGGGCAATCCAAGCAAACAGGCCGGCCGTCTTTCAGGGCTTCCGGAAAGCATGCGCAAGGGCGGCTACTGAGCGCTGGCACGGGGAATGGCAAAAGGCCCCCGGACTATCTGAATCATAACCAGGAGATAAGACCCATGAGCGAAAAACAGGAATTGATCCGCAAAATGCTCAAGATGCAAAAGGATTTCATTGCCCAGGAGCGCCAGGGCGGGATTGATCCCAAGGACTACTTCGCACCGGAAAACGACCACCCCTTGTCGGGCTTTCGTGAGTCCTATGCCGACATTGCGACACAGGTCGTGGACCTTGCCCACGAAGAAAAAGGTTCAAAACGCTGAAGGCAAAGCCGGCCCGCTGCTTAGAACTTCAGGCGCTCGGCCATCTCAACGCTGAAAGTGGCGGCGCAGCAGGTGCCGCGCTTGTGATAGGCCTGCAGCATCTGTGCGGCGCCCTCCAGCCAGTGCGTGGCGCCCTGCCGGACCACCTGTTTTAACCGCGAGATGCTGTTCCCGGACAGCGATCCCTCGTAGGCATCTACCAGTGCCGGAAACAGCTGGCGGCGAAGACCCGTCATGGTCGCAAAATAAAAATGCAGCGGTGCGCGCTCTTCTTCGGCCAGCAGCGCGGGCAACACCATAAGACAGTCTGCCAGATGATCGCGGACTGCCCGGATCAGCGCCTCCGTTGTCCGGTCATCGGTTGATGCCAGCATGTCCTCCCAATCGCTGCCCAACTGCTGGCCACAGACCCGTTCGCCCAACTCGTGCAGAATGGCGGTTTCCGTGAATACCTCGACCATCCGTTCCAGGGCGCCTTGTGCATCGTCAATAAAGCCGTAACTCTCGAGGGTCCGGGACATTGCGTTGCGCGGCTTCTTCCACCGCCACTCCTCGATCATCTCCCAGAGCGCCCGCCGCATTGACTCGCGCCTTATCCAGATCGTATTGCCCCGCGTCATCGCCACAGGCGCAATCATTTCCCGGGCCTGCTCAGAGTCCGTGCATAACAGCCGGTAGCCCTCGCCGGACTCCGATGCTGTCAAACGACCGACAAAAAAGACGGGCTTGCCGAACCGACCGATACCCGCACTGTACCCGTAACCGAGCGGCACCAACCATGCGTTTACTGCCGCTACGTCGAAGGCATCCACCCACTGGCCGGGTAAAGGCAGCGCCCGGTAGGATGCGTCCTCAAGCGTATCCCAGTAACTCTCGCGGTTCTGGACCCACTCGCCGACCTCCTCGGCACGAAGCACCACATCAAAACCCAGCTGGCGCTCCCAGCGGAAGTATTCGCGCATGTGCATCAGATAGACACACAGGGTATAGCTGCCCGCGTGCTGTGCGTCCGAGACATCACAGTTGTGCTGTACCGCATCCAGAAACGGGGTTGGCAAGCGGGGCATGGGCGACACCTTAAGATAAACTCCTGACCGGGCGCAACGATTATGAAGACAAGAATTCGCGACCGCTGGCGCAACCCCGAACAGCAGGAGTCAGCCGAAAAGAATGGCCAGGCACTGGGATATGTCTGCTGGCAGCTCGCACTGACTGCCGCCCGTAACCTGCACGCGGAAGACTTTATCTACCAGGATGATGTCCAGCGGGTGGCCGTGATTCGCGAGTACCTGGTCTTTCTGGTTCACGCCGCCGACCGCCTGGCCTTCGATACGCTTGAAGCGCACGACCGCACCGCCTTTGTACCGGCCCTCGCCCACGCCTGCGCGGCGCAGTTTCAGAGAAACGCGGCTGAGGTTCTGGGCAGCGGCGACTACCGGGAGCAGTTCATCGAAACGCTCAACCGCCGCAACAGCCATTACGGCGAGTGCAGTTTCACCGAGGGTACCCCCGGATACGCCCTGTTACGGGCGTTCAGCGACCACATCCAGGCAATCATGGGTCACGATCAGACCAACCGCTGGGTGATGGACCAGGTGATGGATATCGATGGCCCAAGCGTGGTCAAGCAGCTTGCGAAATCGATGAAGAACCTCGGTTCCGGAGCGGACTCTGCTCGGAATGCTCCCGCGGTAAAGTGAGCGCGGGCGGAATTTAGGCTGCTTTCCAATCGGCCGCGCTATCGGTGGTCTTGTTCTGACCATCCTCGTAACCGGCTGAGTATGCATCCGTGACCCTTTGCTCTTGCCGCTGTGGGTTTCCCAGGAATTCCCCGACCCATCCCCTGGACATAGTCCGGATTCACGCCCATTTTTTCCAGCTTGTCGATCGTTTCATAATAGACCGTATTCATAAGTGCCTCCGACGAAGCAACGACCCAACAGCGACGGCAATACTACCCCCGGCGACGCTGTCCCGGGATATCCCCCTTGGGTGGGTCGATTCCGGACAGTCAGGGTTAAGGCACCCGGGAAGTGTGTGCAACATCATGATCCCGGTGCAACAAACCCGGGGTTGCCGGCAATCCCCTTCACCTTGGGGATGTTGGGCTTCACATCACGGATCACCTTCTGGTCACGCAGGTACTCTGCCACGACGTCCCAGATGTCGGGCAGTTCGTCGGGCTGAGGATTGACACTTGCCCACCCCGCGACCTTGTAGGTTCGCGCAGGATCAATCGGTTTGCCGTTAAGCTCCAGGTCCGACAGCCTCTCGCCGATCGGCGCCGCAGGATCAATGGCATAGCGAAGGCCGCCGACCCGCACCATGTCACCGCCCATCTGATAGTAGGGGTCCGGGTTAAACAGGTTATCGGCGATATCTTCCAGTATCAGTTTGATCATCTCGCCGGTCATTTCCGTCAGCGTGGATTTGGCGTAGGTAATCCCGGTCTGGTCCATCACATGTTCGACCGTGATCGGATCACCCGGCAGCAGGCTGGTTCCCCAGCGGAAGCCGGGTGAGAAGGCGATGTCGGCTCCGCGCACTGACATCAGTGCGTCGACAATGACCTGGTCAAAAGTGCCGATAAAGTTCCCACGCCGGTACAGCGTAGTCTCGGCCGTCGCGAGCACCGTCTCAAGCTGCTGCTTGAACGGCTCACGCACGGTCTCAATGAAAGATGCCATCTGCGGGTCGGGCGGCAGCAGGTTGGCGAAAATGGGCAGTAGCCGATAACGGTAGTCCGCCACGCGCCCGTCACGCACATCGAGATCCATCACCGAGAGAAACTTGGCATTCGAGCCGGAATTGACGACCAGCGTCTTTCCCCCGGCGTTACTGACCAGACTGGGTTTTGGCATCCCATCGTGGGTGTGGCCGCCCAGGATCACATCGATCCCGGTCACCCGGCTCGCGAGTTTCAGGTCCACATCCATACCGTTATGGGACAGCAGCACGATGATCTGCGCACCCTTCGCCCGTACCGCGTCGACCATCTCCTGGCACTGCTCATCACGAATGCCGAAACTCCAGTCCTCCATCATGTAGCGCGGGTTGGCCAGCGTGGTATAAGGGAAGGCCTGGCCGATGATGCCCACGGGAATCCCGTTCATTTCCCGTATCGTGTAGGGCTTAAACACCTGTCCGGACTCTTCATCATAAGCCGGCTTGTCCTCAAAGGAGGCATCCTCGGTGAGCATCACGTTCTGCGCGAGGAACTCGATCGGGGAGAGCTGTTCGTCCACAATCTCGCGGACCCGGTCCATACCGTAGGTAAATTCCCAGTGCCCGGTCATGATGTCCACCCCGAGCAGCTTGCACGCATCGACCATATCCTGGCCATAGGTCCATAGTGATGTGGCAGACCCCTGCCAGGTATCACCGCCGTCCAGCAGGAGACTGTTGGGCCGCGATGCCCTGAAACGCTTCACCAGCGTCGCCAAGTGCGCAAAACCGCCGACTTTGCCGTACTTTCGGGCCGCGGCCTCAAAATCCAGGAAGGTAAACGCATGCGCGTTGGCGGACCCCGGTGCGATACCGAAGTGTTTCAGAAAGTGCTCGCCGACCACGTGTGGCGGTTTGCCGAACGTATCACCGATGCCGATATTGAAGTTGGGTTCCCGAAAGTACACCGGCATCAGCTGGGCGTGGCAGTCAGTAAAATGCAGAAGCGACAAATTGCCAAAGGCCGGCACGTCGTATTCAACATCGGCGTCGCCAAAAACGCGGCTGTTGACCGCCATGCCCGCGGCGCCTGCCATTGCCAGCAGGCGCATGAATTCTCTGCGGTTAAGACTCATCTCGATACCTCTTTTAGGGTCATTGAAAACATCATGCCTTGCCGTGGGCGCTGGTCATCCAGCCGCAGATACCCGCCGGTGAGCACCCATCCCGTCACCGGGCAGCCCGGCGCCACGCACAGTCGCCCCAAGTTCTGTGACAAAAAAACCCGGCCGCTAGGCCAGGTTTTTCTGCGGGCTCCTGACCTGGGCCGAACGGTGCTTATCATCCGGCCGCAAGTCGCATCGGCGACTTCCTACTGGCGCTGACTGGGCACCTTCAGCGGTACACCGGTATTCATCACGGCTTCATAGAACTCGAGCGCTTTGTACTCTTCGCCCTGTGCCTTGAACGGGTGGGCGCGGACCTGTTTATTGCAGCCCCCGTATCGACGGTGCATGGTACCCCAGGGTTTGCCCGCGACCTGCCACTTGGTTCGCCATACCGGGAATCCCACGCCGTGGCCGAGTCCAGCACTCAGGACGTCGCCGCGTACGCTGTTTCCAGCGTTAGTCACATGGCAGTCGGCGCAGGAGAAGTTCAACTGGCCGCGTTTGGCCCAGTAGAACTGGCGGCCTTTTTCATACCAGGCCTGAGCGCCGGGGTCGGAAAAATCCACCACCACTCTCTCGCCGTTGAACTGGGATCGGTAGTGGGCAACAAGCCGGGCCATCTTGCTCCGCTTGACGTTTTTGATCACCTCTTCTCCGTTGGCCTTCAGGCAGGCATTGATATCGCCGACGACGGTGTGAAGATCGCCTGTCGCCGCATCGAACACAGGATAGGTGTGCCCCGGCGCCAGGTCGCAGTCGTTCAGCGACTTGCCGTTCTTGAACGGGGCGTTCCACTCTTCGGCGGCCGTTTCCATCTCGGGCTCGTAGGGCGGAAACTCCATCGCCAGTTCCCAGTTGGCACGACGGTGCTCGTACTGCGGCAAGGCATTCACGCCATCCTGGAAGTCCTCGATGGTCAGGCCCGGAAAACGCTTCAGGAAAAAGCCCTGAAAGGCTTCGATGTCCTGTTGAATTTCCGACTCGGAAATTGCCTGAGCCCCTGATGCACCTACCACAGCGAGTCCTGCTGCCAGCGTCAGTGATACCAGTTTCTTCATTTTCTTCTCCTCAGATCGCTGAGCTCGAGCGATGTTCTTGTGCCCGCATCAGCGCGTTGCGTTCTACTTGACAGCCTTCTCCGCGCTGTCGCTTTCGCCCTTGTTATCCACCCAGCTTACGGTAACTGTATCGCCGGACTTCGCGTTCGGGATCGAGATACCGATCAAGGGGTTTTTCGACACACCGGCACCCAGATTAGCCTGCGCCACCGTCTCCCCATTCACCGCAAACTCCATGGTCTGAATGAAGTGGGCCGGAACTTTCTCACCGGTTTTCTTGTCCTTGCGAAGCCCCGTTTCCATGGGGTGTTTTGCAAGCACCATCACCTCGTAGCCCCCGCCCTTGCTTTTCTTGATTTTCATCTTTGTCGATGCCATCACACTTCTCCTGCTTGATTCTGTCGATTTAGCCGCCGCAACCGCCGACCGTTACCTTGATCTCCTGCGAGGCCAGATACAGCTTGCCGCCTGCCTTCACATAGCAGTTCACCGGAGAGGTCTGGCCCATTTTGATACGCGTACTGTATAGACCGCCTGCGCCCGCAACCTGCAGGGAAGTGGTGTAAGGCGAGGGGTTCTTGATTGTGATAATCGCAATTGCCTCCACACCCTCCAGGGAAGTCATCACTTTGATCGGAACCACGGCGCCGTTTTCTGCCTGCAGCGGCGCCTTGATGGAGACCTGGTCACTTTGCTCCACTTCTGAGGTGCCGAAAAATGCGTTGAGCGCATCGGCTTCTGTCTTGGATTCAAACGCCGCCTTCGGCCAGGTCGCCGCCAGTACCCGGGTCGGAGTAAGCATGCCTGCACCAGCGGCAACTGCGAGGGTGCCTGCCGCCAGCGACCCTTTTAGAAATATTCTGCGTTTCATAATTTTTGCCTTCTCTAGATGAATTGATCGGAATTTTTTAAATATTGGTCTCTTTGACTCAGGGAAACTTGAGGGCCTGAAGCCGCCTCAGAATCCCTCTATGGCCTGAAACTATGACCTGAAACCTGAATGCCTAAATCGAGAGCAGCCAGTCGACCAGCAGATCGATGTCTTCTTCACTGATCAGTTTATGCTTGCCAAACGGCGGCATCGAGGTCAGGGGATTTTTTTCCGTGGCATCCCAAATCCGGGCCCGAAGATCTTCGCGGTTCGGGTAACGGGCGGCCATCGCGACCAGCGGAGGTGCGATATTGCCTCCCGGAGGAAAACCTTCCGGCCAGGGATTGACCACTGCCTGGTGGCAGGCAAGACAGTTGCCGCCTCTGCGGTTCACCGCAACGCACCAGCCCTTGATGATGTTGTCTCCATCCTTGGCAGCCCCGGCCTTGCACTGTTCTTCAGTGGGCCATTCACCTGCTTGAGCGACCGGGCTCACGCCCGTCGTCGCGACCAGTGAAATCGCTGCAGCAGCTGTCAAGAAAGCACGTCTAAACTTGTGCATAGTTATCCTCCGGTTGCCGACACCGTGCCGTGTCTTAAGACCCGGAAGGTCTCAAGAAACGCAGTGCCCATGGTCTGTTATCTGCTAAGCCAGATAATTTTTACTTATATGCTAATGGTCGCCATTAAACCCAATTTTTCTGCCAGTAGCAAGGAAGGACGTCCTTAAGTCCATCGATTCTGCTTATCTAGCGGTAGATGCTTTTTTGATCAGGGCGTGCTTACTTCGTTTTCCCCAGAATTCTTTCGATCTCCTTGATACGCGCATCAATACTGGCCTTGAGATAGGCGCTGTCTGCACTGTGCGTCGCGGCCGTCTGCAGATGGCCGAGTGCCTGATCGGTTTCGTCACGCAGAAAGTGATATTCCGCCAGCGCCTGAAACGATTGTGCCCACTGATCGCGCTCGCCCTCGACCCGGGCAAGAAGCTTGTACAGGGCGGCATCCGTAGGTGCGCGCCTCAATGCGGTTCGCAGGCGCCGCCGCGCCTCGCCCAACTGACCTGATTTCATCAGTGCATCGCCCAGGTAGTAGGCAACGGTGACAGAGATATCGCCTTTATCCTCCGTCGATTCGAGAACCGCAACCGCCTCATCAGCTTGACCGTCAGCCAGCAACGCCTCGGCCAGGACAATGGCATAAAGCGGGTAGTCCGGGTAATCAGTGCGCAGCGCGGCGGCATTTCCGAGGGCACGCTCGTGATCGCCCTGCTTGATAAAGGCAAGCACCAGCCCGTAGCGGGCGGCTCTCGCCCGTAATGGATCTTCTGATTCTGCCTGGTGAAGAAACTCGGCCATGGCCCCGCCACCTGCCGGGCCTTCGAACATTGCCCGGACCCGCGCGTGCGCATGGTGGTAATCGAGCGAGGGGCTGTCGGCGACATCACCGTATTGACGCAGCCGGCTTTCGACCAGTGCGAGGCGATTCTGCGTCAGTGGGTGGGTCCTGAGATACTCCGGCACTTCAGCACTTTGTAAGCGGTTTTCCTGGTCCAGCCTTTTCAGGAAATCGATCATGGCGGCTGCCGGGTAGCCGGCATCGGTCAATATGGTGAGGCCCAGCACATCGGCTTCCCGCTCGAACTCGCGGTTGTACCGTAACTGGTCCGACATTGCCGCGCCGGTGGTCGCCGCCATCGCTGCCGCCCCGGCTTGTCCGCCCAGCAGAATCGCCGCCAGAATCCCCGCGGTTGTCGGGAGTTGCCGTCGGCTGGCACGATCCATCATGCGCGGCAGGTGGCGCTGTGCAACATGCCCCAGTTCGTGGGCCATCACCGAGGCAAGTTCTGCCTCGGTGCGCGTGGTCGTCATCAACCCGGTAAAGATGGCAAGCCGCCCTCCGGGGCCTGCAAACGCGTTGACGAGCCTGCTTTCGATGAGAAAAAACCGCAGACTTGCCGTATCACCTTCCAGCCTCCCGGCAAGCCGGCGACCCAGGGTTTCCACGTAGCGGGCCAGCAGCGGGTCTTCGATGAAAGCCAGTTGCTTGCGGGCCGCTGCGATGAACTCGCGGCCCATGGCCTCTTCCTCGGGCGATACAACGATGGCGGCCTGCAGCGGCCCCAACGACTCACCCGACTGCGCCACAGCCGGCACTGCCAGGACCCAAAGAGGCGTCGCAAAGGCGGCGCCTAGGAAGCACCGGCAACATCTTGATTTAAACCCGGCTGCGCTCACACGATGATCTTACCAAAGCCCAAAACCGCTGCGGTTTGGATTCGTGCAGTCACGGCTTTAGAATCGCCGGGCCGGCAATCCAACCCCGCTCACAGGGCCCGGCTGCCGCATAAACCGGATCCGGGCTTCATCAGGAGAAACCGATGCTTCACGACGACAGCCGGGAGACACTGAAGGCGCGCGAAGACGCGCTGCAGCAGCGGTATGAGGCCGCGTCCAAGGCAGGCCTCTCCCTGGATATGACCCGGGGCAAACCGGCTCCTGAACAACTCGACCTCGCCGACCCCCTGCTTGGCCTGCCCGGAGCCGGTCAGTTTCACGATCAGGACAACACCGATTGCCGCAACTACGGCGGCATAGATGGACTGCCAGCAATGAAGCAGTTCTTTGCCGATATCCTTGGCTGTCGCCGAGAAGACGTGGTCGTCGGCGGCAACAGCAGCCTCACCTTGATGCATGACGCCGTCGCCCGCGCGGTCCTCTTCGGTGTGCCAGGGGGAGATACGCCCTGGGGTCAGCAGGGAACGGTCCGCTTTCTGTGTCCGGCACCCGGCTACGACCGCCACTTTGAGATCACCGGGCATCTGGGTTTTGAGCTTGTGAATGTGGAGATGACCGAAGACGGGCCGGATATGGACCACGTCGAAACTCTTGCCGCCGACCCTTCAGTGAAAGGCGTCTGGTGCGTGCCCCGCTACAGCAACCCCACCGGTATCACCTACAGCGAGAGCGTCGCCCAGCGGCTGGCGACCATGGATGCTGCACCAGACTTTCGCATTTTCTGGGATAACGCCTATGCGGAACACCATTTCGGTGAGCAGCGCCAGCCCGTGCCCAATATCCTCACCGCCTGTCGCGACGCAGGCAACCCCGACCGGGTGCTGATGTTCACCTCGACATCCAAGATGACTATGGCCGGCGCCGGGGTATCAGCCATGGCCGCGAGCCCTGCAAACATCGAAGACACACGCCGTCATCTTTTGGTCCAGACCATCGGCCCCGATAAACTGAACCAGCTCCGCCACCTCGCCTTCTTTGGCAACATTGATGGGCTGCGGAGCCATATGGCCCGGGTTGGCGAGATCCTGAAACCCAAATTTGCCCTGGTGCAGGAGATTCTCGAACGGGACCTTGGCGGCAAGGGTATCGCAACCTGGTCGAACCCCAGCGGGGGTTATTTCGTGAGCGTCACTGGGCCGGATGACTGCGCGCGGCCTGTCATCGAGATGGCCGCGCAGGCCGGGGTCAAACTGACACCCGCCGGGGCGCCGTTTGCTTACGGTCTGGATCCTCAGAACCGCATCATCCGACTGGCGCCGAGCTTTCCTCCGCTGGCGGATATCCGCCAGGCGATGGAGATTTTTACCCTCTGTCTTGAACTGGCCGCCATTCGCCAGCGGCTCGCCAGTACCTGAAAAGCCGGAAAATATGGGCTTTTTGCACTTGAAAGCATTGTGTTTTAAAATTTGGTTAACTTCTAATATTTAGTCTGTCGGGATTGTCACCTGCAAAAGGCCGGTTCGGCTCAGGAAATGAGCGGACCCACTTTGTCAATCAGTAACCTGACAAACACCTATCCGGTACAAAAATCGGAAGTCGCGGCACGGATGCTTGCGACTTAAGTTTAAAACCATCTCAATCTTAAGATGAGGAGATTTGACCATGTCTGAATTCAATCAGGAACTGGACGCCAGGGGCCTTAACTGCCCGCTGCCGATCCTGCGGGCGAAGAAAACGCTCAATGCCATGGGCGCGGGCGAGGTACTCAAGATCATTGCAACAGATCCGGGCTCGGTGAAAGACTTCGAGGCTTTTGCCACCCAAACCGGCAACGAATTGATGGCGTCTTCCGAAGACAACGGAGAGTTCCATTTCCTTTTAAAGAAAGCCTAGGGCACCCATCAACAGGCGTCAAGATTCCCTCGGGTTTACCGACCGTCTCTCGCCCAAACGTCTGGAGATCCACTTACTATGAGCGAAAAGAACCTGACTATTATCGCAACCAAAGGCACTCTGGACTGGGCCTACCCGCCCTTTATCCTGTCGTCGACCGCGGCAGCGCTGGGTTACAACGTCACCATGTTTTTCACTTTTTATGGTCTGCAACTGCTGAAAAAAGATCTGAGCCTCTCGGTGAGTCCGCTCGGAAATCCCGGTATGCCCATGCCGATGGGCATGGACAAGTGGTTCCCCGTACTCGGCACCGCGATTCCGGGGATGCAGGCGATGATGACCGGCATGATGAAGAACACCATCAAATCCAAAGGTGTCGCGAGCGTTGCGGAACTGCGCAATCTCTGTCTCGAGGCTGATGTCAAAATGATCGGCTGTCAGATGACCATCGATCTCTTTGACATCAAGCACGAGGATCTGATCGACGAGATCGACCTTGGGGGTGCGGCGACCTACTTTGAGCATGCCGGAGAGTCCGACATCAATCTCTTTATCTGAGCCCGCCCAGCAAAGCCCGCTAACGGGTCGAAGTTAGCCGGCCAGTATCTCGAGATCTCGAGCGCCGCCATTCAGGCAAAGCAGGCCCAGGTCGTTGCGATGTATTTGTGCTCGGCGCTGACCGTTTCACCCTGATGCAGGTAGGTCCAGAAGGTCGACGGCCCCCTAGCCTTTCAGGACCCGGTGTTCAAGGACCGGAAACTGGCGGCGCCTTTGTGACGCACTGTCGCGATCAAGGCGGGCGAAAATCACGCCCGGACCGCCATCACATTCTGCAAGAATTTCTCCCCACGGATCAATAATCAGGCTATGGCCGTAGGTCTGGCGGCCCCCGGGGTGTGCGCCGACCTGAGCCGGGGCGATGACCCAGGCCAGGTTTTCTATGGCCCGGGCGCGCAGCAGGGTATGCCAGTGCGCATGTCCTGTCGGCACAGTAAACGCCGACGGCACCGAGAAAAGCTCGGCCCCGGCTTTGGCCAGTTGCCGGTACAACTCGGGGAACCGCATGTCGTAGCAGATGGTGATTCCCATCGTCAGGCCGTGCGCGCTCAGCGCGAGCGGGGTTTTGCCTGGGGCGATATGCCTCGATTCACAGTAGGACTCGCTGCTTGAGACACTCACGTCGAAAAGGTGGATCTTGTCGTAGCGACCGATCCGCTGACCGCTGTGATCAAACACCAGACAGGTGTTGGTCACGCGACCATCCGCTGCGGGAAGCGGCGTCGATCCGCCGATGATCACAACACCCTTCTCGCGCGCGGCGGCACTTAACATCGCCTCAACCTCGCTAACACGATCTGCCGCGTCCTGACGCTGTTCCCTCGTTTCTGGCATCAGTGAAAAATTTTCCGGCAGGACGATGATGTCAGCGCCGCCAGCGCAGGCTTCGTCAATAAAGGCACGAGCCGTCGCCAGGTTCTCCTCAAGCACCGATGTCGAGTTCATCTGCACAGCAGCCAGCGCCAGAGAGCCGTGAGAAGATGCCGCGGCCACGCTTTCACTCATGCTCATTCATCCCCGGCACTTTGCCGTGGCTCAACCCAAATCTGTAAAGCCTGCGGTTCCACCGCACCTGCTTCGAGGGCGATCGCGTCCTGGGGTATGCCGAATGCGATGAGCCAGACCATAAGTTCGCTGCCCCAGTCGCCGCCTGCTTCGTCCGGCGCGTGGCGGATCCGAACCACAAAGCGCTTTTCGCCGGTAACCGCCTTCAGCACATCCTGTATCGGTTCAAGTTCCAGCAGGGCCCGGGTTGACGGCTCGGCCGGCCATTGCGCGCGTAGCAGGCGTACATCGATATCGGTGCTAGCCGATACCGTGGGAGACACCAAAGATCCAAGCAGTGCCGCCATTGCCAGTAGGGCCGCTGTCCTTGGCATCTACATCAATACCACGTCGTAACTTTCCTGGTTCTGCGTCGCTTCGACCTGCAGATGGATCGGCTTGCCGATGAATTCCTGCAGATCGGCAAGGCCGGTCGACTCTTCGTCAAGCAGCATGTCGATTACCGTCTGCGACGCCATGACCAGATACCCTTTGGCCTCGAAGGCCCGGGCCTCGCGCATGATCTCGCGGAAAATCTCATAACACAGTGTCTCGGCCGTTTTCTGTGTACCACGGCCCTGGCAGTGGGGACAGGTTTCGGTCATTCCCCGCTCGAGGCTTTCGCGGGTGCGTTTGCGCGTCACCTCCACCAGACCCAACACCGACATATCCGCGATATGGCAGCGGGTCCGGTCGCGCGCGAGTGAGCGCTCAAACGCGTTCATCAGCTGCCGGCGGTGCTCTTCATCTTCCATGTCGATGAAATCGACGATGATAATTCCGCCAATATTCCGGAGCCGCAGCTGCCGGGCAATGGCCTGCGCTGCCTCCATATTGGTCTTGAATAGCGTCTCCTCGAGGTTCCGTTTACCGACGAAGCGGCCCGTATTGACGTCCACGGTGGTCATGGCTTCGGTCTGGTCAAACACCAGCGAACCCCCCGACTTGAGATCGACTGTGCGGTCGAGCGCCCGCTGGATCTCATCCTCGACCGAGTAAAGATCAAAGATCGGCCGCTCACCCGGATAGATCTCGATGCGGTCGGCCATCTGGGGCATCAGGTCCACCGCGAACTGGCGCATCAGGGCATAGGTTTCCCGCGAATCGACCCGGATTTTTTCGACATCGTCACGCGCCAGATCGCGAATGGCCCGCAGCGACAGCGCAAGGTCAGCGTGAATCAGTTCACCGGCGCGGGCTGAAGCAATCTTGCGCTCAATCTGCTGCCAGCTGCGATGAACAAACTCGATGTCGGCCTCAAAGTTCAGGCTGTGCTGTGAATCTGCTGCCGTGCGGACAATGAAACCTGCCTGCGTCGGCTGTTCCTCTAGAGCGGCATTCAGTGCCTGAAGCAGCCGATCCCGTTCATCCACATCCTGAATCCGTTGTGAGATGCCGCGGTGGTCGGATCCGGGCAGCAGGACCAGATAGCGCGACGGGATTGACAGTTGTGTCGTGAGGCGGGCGCCTTTGCTGCCAATCGGGTCCTTGGCGACCTGGACCACAACTTCCTGCCCTTCGGAAACCAGCTCGCTGATGTCCGGCCGTGGCGGGGCAGTACTCTGGACGGCGGCCTCGGAGACATCGGCATCACCCGAGGGGTCGGGGGCTGGCGCGCGGTGGGGCACCATATCAGCGGCATGCAGAAACGCGGTGCGCTCAAGACCCATATCCACGAACGCCGCCTGCATGCCCGGCAGCACCCGCACTACTTTTCCCTTGTAGATGTTGGCGACAATGCCCCGGCTGCGGCTGCGCTCGATGTGCAGTTCCTGCAGACCACCGTTTTCCACAACGGCAACCCGCGTTTCCTGCGGTGTCACATTCACCAGCAACTCTTCACTCATCGCACATCCCCTCTTGCCAGCACGGACGGATTCCCGCCAGCGACAAAAGCGCTGTGGTTTCATACACAGGCAAACCCATTACAGCCGAGTAACTGCCGGACAGGGACTCGACGAATGACCCGGCGTAGCCCTGGATCGCGTAAGCGCCGGCCTTGTCATACGGTTCAGCGCTGGCGCAGTAGTCCCGGATGACGTCGTCCGGCAAGCAGCAGAATGTTACCTTACTCGTGACCCGCCGTGACTCGCGCCGCGCGCCGCGCACAACCGTAACTGCCGTCACCACCTCGTGGCTGCGTCCGGAAAGGCGCTGCAGCATGCTGCCCGCTTCAGCGGCGTCTGCGGGCTTGCCCAATATTGCGTTATCGAGTACCACCACGGTGTCGGCCCCCAGGCAGACCGGGGCCTCGGCCTCATCCGAAGCGGCGGCCTGCAGCGCAGCCTCGGCCTTGTCAACACTCAGTCTTTCGGTCAACTCGGCCGGGCTCTCGCCTGCGACACGCGATTCATCTACCCTCGGTTCATAAACCCAAAAATCAAATCCTGCCTGACGCAGCAGTGCCGCGCGTCGCGGTGACTGCGAAGCGAGACACAGACGGGACTTCATGACACCCGGCCCGGCCGGTGGTAGGGCAGCCCTCGGGAGATGGCATAGGCCCGGAAGAGCTGCTCCGCGATGACTACCCGAACCAGCGGGTGGGCAAGCGTCAACGGCGACAGTGACCAGCACTGGTCGGCCGATTCCAGCACCTGGTCTGACAGTCCGTCCGGACCTCCGACCAGCAGCGCAATATCGCGGCCGCGGTGCATCCACTTTTCCAGTTGCAGCGCAAGCGATTCGGAATCGTAACTGCGTCCGGACTGATCGAGCGCAATCCGGTAACTCCCGGCCGGCGCCGCCTGAAGAAGACGTGTGCCCTCCTCACGAACGATCCGGGAGAGATCCGCGTTCTGACCGCGCCGCGGCGTATCGACTTCGATGAGCTCAAGCTGCACACCACAACGCAGACGCTGCGCATACTCACTGAAGCCATCGCTGATCCACGATGGCATCCGCCTGCCGACCGCCACCAGATGGATCCACACCGCCTCAGCCTTTGCCCTGGCGCTCTCTTGCCTGTGTCAGCTGCGCCCCGAGGCGCTCATTCCAGAGCCCCTCTAGATCATAGAATTCCCGCGTTGCGGGGAGCATCAGGTGAACAATCAAGTCACCAAAATCGAGCAGTACCCATTCGCCGTCGCTCTCTCCTTCAACACCGGCCGGTTTAAGGCCGTGCCGCGCGCCGGCCTTACGCAGCCGCTCAGCCAGCGCAAGCACATGCCGGCTTGACGTTCCACTGGCAACCACCATCCAGTCCGCAATCTGGGTCAGCAGACGGATATCGAGTTCAAGAATGTTCGCAGCCTTGGCGTCGTCGAGTTCCTCAACGATCCAGCGCCGCACCGCATCGAGATCAGGCTCGCGTGTTTTCTCCATAAAGTTCATGTTCCTCAATGTAACGGGCTACGGCTGTCGGGACTTTCGTTTCGATAGGCCTGCCGTTGGCGATATCTGTGCGGATGTCTGCAGCGGCAACATCGACTGGGGGAATATCGATAACTCTGATCCACCCTCCCGATTCCGGAACCGGGTCGTGTGGATCGAGTTGCGCACGAAGCCACCAGCTCGGCAACGGCTCCGGTAAAGACCAGCCCGGCCTTTGCATGACCGCGATTCCGGCGAGGATAAGAATCTCCTGCCAGCGGTGCCACTTCGGCAGATCCAGCGCTGCGTCCAGCCCCAGTGCAAGACACAAGGGCTGGTCCGGGTATGCTGCTTTCAGTTCGCCAAGACTCAGCACCGTGTAGGAAGGGCCCGGCCGGTCAAGTTCACGCGTATCAATTAAAAACTGCGGCTCATCGGCAAGGGCCAGTTTCAGCATTGCCAGCCGATGCGCTGCATTTGCCACGGGTGCCGGGCGGTGCGGCGGTTCGCCTGCCGGCAACCAGACCACACGCTCGGCGTTCAGCGCGTCACGAAGCGCACCGATTGCGCGCAGGTGGCCGAGGTGCACCGGATCAAAGGTGCCGCCGAAAACCACCACCGCTACGTTGGCCTGCTCAGGCAACAAACGGATAGCCGATGCCGTCAAGGACGGATCGTACCGTCGCCATAGACGATGTACTTCTCGATGGTGAGACCCTCCAGCCCGACCGGGCCCCGCACGTGGAGCTTGTCGGTGCTGATCCCGATCTCCGCACCCAGCCCGTACTCGAAACCATCAGCGAACTGGGTTGAGGCGTTCACCATAACTGAACTCGAATCCACCTCACGGACAAAGCGCTGGCTGCGCGAGAGATCATTGGTCACGATCGCGTCGGTATGCCCGGAGCCATAGCGGCCGATATGGGCAATCGCTTCATCGAGACCATCGACGATGCGTATCGCAAGGATCGGCGCGAGATACTCGGTTTGCCAGTCCGCCTCGGTGGCGCTGGTACAGTCGGCCACAAGCGCGCAGGTACGCTCGCACCCACGCAACGCCACGCCGGCCTCGCGGTAACGCGGTACCAGCCGTTCAAGCACCGCCGGCGCAACAGGGCTTGCCAGCAACAAAGTTTCCATCGCTCCGCAGACTCCGTAGCGCCGGCATTTGGCGTTGAAGGCAATCTCTACGGCCTTGTCGAGGTTCGCGCCCTCATCAACAAACACATGGCAGTTGCCATCGAGATGCCGGATCACGGGAACCCGCGACTCCGCACTGACTTTCTCGATCAGGCCCCGGCCACCGCGCGGCACGATGACATCCAGATACTCGGGGCTGTCGAGCATCGCGCTGACCGCGGAGCGGTCGGTGGTTTTAAGGACCTGGATTACCCCTTCGGGCAAACCGGCATCAGCGAGGCCCTGGGCAAGACAGCCGCTGATCGCGCTGTTGGAGTTGAGCGCCTCAGAACCGCCGCGCAGGATCGCCGCGTTGCCTGACTTGAGACACAGGCCCGCCGCGTCGGCGGTCACATTGGGCCGCGACTCGTAGATGATACCGATCACACCCAGAGGCACACGCATCCGCCCTACGGTAATACCCGAGGGTCGGGTATTCATGGCGCTGATCTCGCCCACCGGATCGGCGAGCGCGGCGATCTGGTTAAGCCCCTGCGCCATCGCGCTGACCCGCTCAGGGGTCAGCTCGAGGCGGTCCAAAAGCGCCGAGGAGAGCCCGGTCGTGTTTGCCGCCTCAAGATCAGCGGCATTCGCCTCAAGAATCCGCTCCCGATCCTTCTCGATCCGCTGTGCCATGGCTTGAAGCGCCCTGTTTTTGACGCCAGTCGGGGCGTGCGCAATCACCTGGGCAGCAGCACGGGCGTTTCGCCCGGTACTGTCCATCCAGTCGCGGATCTGATCCGATACTGATGATACTTTATTCATATTTTCAGTAATTTATAGCGTCTTTGCGTTGTAGCACATTTATACCACAAAGCATCAGAATGACCCGCTCAAGTTCCGCCCAGACACCGCCTGGCGCCTGGCACTGACCTTTGAGCACCTGGTCCGACTGGGCCAGTTGTTGCAGGAGTTCCCGGAAGTCATCCGGATTCAAACGCCCAAGCGCAGCGGAGATACATGCCACACGGCTGCGCCAGACGCGATAACGCTGCAGCACCGATTTTCTATCAGCGCCCTTGGCAATCTCTAAAGACATCGGGTAGAGGCTGCGGACCTCCCGGGCAAGCGCCCAGTTAACGAGTATGGCTTCCGAGCCCTCACGCTGCAGTCCATGCAGCATACGGACCGCTTCGGCAGTTTTTCCGGCCAGCGCTGCGTCAACCAGGGCAAAGACGGAAAAGCGTGCCTGATCGCTCACCAGAGCATCCAGCGCGTTTTCGTCAAGCTCGGCGCCATCGAGCAGCAAGGGCAGTTTGCTGATCTCCTGGGCCGCAAAGAGGAGATTCCCCTCGGAACAGTACGCCAGGCGGTCGATGGCACCGGGGGTTGCCTTGATACCCTCGGCACGAAGACGCTCACGAATCCACGCTGGCAGTTGCTGTGCCGTTACCGCCCGGGCTTCGACTGCGGTGCTTTGCGACTCCATTGCTTTAAACCACTTGCTTGATTGAATGGCCTTGTCCACCTTCCCCAGAATCACCACCAGGTGGTCCGTGCTGTCGGTATCGTTCAGAAACTCCAGCAGCACCTCGGCACCCGTATCACCGGGTCTGCCGGTAGGCAAACGGATTTCCAGCAAACGCTTTGCGGCAAACAGGGAAAGCGCCTGCCCGACCGACAGGATCTGTTTCCAGTCGAGGTCTACACCTGCGGTATAGCGCAGGATCTCCTCGACACCCTGATCGCGCGCGGCCGAGCGGATAGCCTCCGCGCTCTCCTCAACGAGCAGGGGCTCGGCCCCGAACAGCAGGTAGGCGTTGTCGAGGCCCTTTTGCAACCGGCCCGCGAGCGCTGCGGGCGCTATTCGCAACCGCCGCTCCCGAGAGGTCGCGAGGCGCTACACAAAAACGACACCGGACCCCTCCGGGGCTTGCCGATTGAACGCGACTCCGCCCAGCCGGCGGATGATCCGACGCACGATCTCCTGGCGCATGGAGATTTTCAGGGCTTCTTCTTCCTGCTTCTTCTGCAATAGCTCGGTGCTCTTGTAGACCAGATCGCGGGTGAAACTCAGCGAAGTATTCTCCACAAGCACCCTGCCAAGACGATCCACAACACGATAAAGAACCTCATATTCCAGCGTATACCCGGTTGCCGTCCCCTGGCTGTCAACCGATTTCACAGCCCGGGTGTACTCGACCGTGGCAAGATCAATAATCACCGTGGCAGACGCCGCATCCTTGACGGGTTGAACACCGCTCTGGCGAAGCGCGGTGCGCAGATCCATAACAAGCGCCTGATTCTGTCCTGTCACCCAGGGGGCCGACATGACCGGTGCGAGTTGCACCTGCCCGCGCAGATGAAAGCCACAGCCCGCTAGAAGAGCCGATAAGAGTATTGCCGTCAGAGTGCGCATCATTCTGGTTTTGCAAGTGGCCATGACCGCGCCAGGGCCGGTACGTCAATTATAGCGAGCCCTTTCGCCGCAGCGCGGCCGTCGGAATTAGGGGAGCAGCACCAGTTTGCCCGGATATCGCTTGGAAGTGAAATCGGACTGGGCCTTCGCAATCTCGCGCAGCGGATAGGTTCGCGACACCAACGGCCGGACCGCGCCTTTTCGGATCAGGGCAACCAGTCGGGCAAATACCTCGGGTGGCTGATAAGTACAGCCAAAGACCGTCAGATCCTTGAGGTACACCGTCCGCAAATCGGCTTTAACGACCGGGCCTGCGATCGCGCCCGAAGTCGCCAGCCGGCCCCCGGGGCGAAGGGCGTCGAACAGTGCCCCAAAAGCGCTCCCACCGACGACGTCGACGACCACTGAGAAACGCTCTTCTGGTGGCACCTCCTCACGGCTGATAACGTGACCGGCGCCTGCCTCACGAACAGCATCAGCTTTGGCCTCTGAACTCACCGCGGTCACGTCAGCGCCGCGCTGGCGCGCGAGCTGCACGGCGGCAAGTCCCACCCCCCCGGATGCACCGGTGATGAGCACATGGTCGTTGCCTTGTACCCCGGCGCGGACCAGAAGATTGAGGGCGGTTCCGAAGGCGCACGGCATCGCACCGATCTCGACATCCGAAAGCGGCGAATCACTGACGTCATAAAGTTGCGCTGCCGGTACACAGCAGAACTCGGCAAAGGCGCCATCGCGCTCGGAACCGAGCGCCTCAAAATACAAGGGGTTATCCGCTGTCGGCATCGGCTGGTTGATAGCGCAGGTGACACGCATACCGGTATTGATAGCGCTGGCACCTTCACCCACAGAAACTACCTCACCGCACAGATCGCCCCCCTGGATCCGCGGAAAGCGCAGTGCCCCGCCCCAGCCGCCGCTTTCAACATCCGCGTCACCGACGTCATGGGTCGCCCCCGACACGGTTTTGGCGTACCAGCCGACGCGGGTGTTGATGTCGGTATTGTTAACGCCCGCCGCCAGTACCCGTACCAGCACCTCCCCGGTAGCCGGTACCGGTACCGGAATCTCCTCATTCCAGATGAGCTTCTCAGGCCCGCCGTGGCCCGTAAGCTGTACCCCATGCATGGCCCGTGGGAGTGTCACAACCAAGCCCCTGGCTGATCATTAACGCCCCCCGAATACTCGAAATCCGCGGCGCAGCCTATCTCACGACAGGGATTAGAAAACAGCAACGCCAACACCGTCAGATAACGACGTTCACGAGTTTGCCCGGGACGACAATGACTTTTCGCACGGGCTTCTCTCCGACGTGACGGGCAACCTTTTCATCAGCGAGAACCGCTTCGCGTATCACCTCGTCGTTCGCATCCGCGTCGATCTCAACCTGGCTTCGCAGTTTGCCGTTAACCTGAACCGCGAGTACCTGGGTGGCTGACGTCAGGGCGTCTCCATCCACCTGCGGCCAGGGCGCATCCAGCAGATCCCCTTTCATATCGAGTTCGTGCCAGAACACGTGGCACAGGTGAGGTGTGATGGGCGCCAGCACACGGATCAGGATGCCGAGTACTTCGCGCATGGCTGCTATCCGCCCGGCATCCTTACGCGGGTCGAAACGGTCCAGGGCATTAAAGCTCTCCATGCACGCCGCCACCACGGTATTGAACTGATGGCGCGCCATGTCGCGGTTGATCTTCTGCAGCGCACTGTGAAAAACACGCCGTAACGCGCGTGCATCTTCGTCGAGGTCCGCAGTCGACCCACTGTCATCTGAAAGTGTTGTCCGGTGCTTATGCACCAGTGTCCACAGGCGGCGCAGAAAGCGCTGCGAACCCGCCACCGCGTCGTCATTCCATTCAAGGGCCTGATCCGGCGGCGATGCAAACATGGTGAAGAGCCGCACAGTATCCGCGCCGTAGCGGTCGACCAGGCTCTGGGGATCAACGCCATTGTTTTTTGATTTGGACATCGTCGTCCAGCCGGTCGGGGTCAGGGCAGCGCCGTCACTGGCCCGGCGGGCGGCAGTGGTTTTGCCTTTGGCATCCTTTTCGATCTCGACCTCGTCCGGCGGGACCCAGACCCGGCCATGCTCAGCGCTGTCGTGATAGTAAGCCTTGGCCAGCACCATGCCCTGACACAGGAGCTGCGTTGCCGGTTCGTCGCTGCTCACGAGATCAAGATCCCGCATCAGTTTGTGCCAGAAACGGAAATACATGAGGTGCAGCACAGCGTGCTCGATGCCGCCGATATAGTGGTCAACCGGAAGCCAGTAATCGGCGCGTTGATCGAGCATGCCGTTGGCTCCAGGCGTGCAGTAGCGGGCGTAATACCAGCTGGATTCGACAAAGGTATCGAAGGTATCAGTCTCGCGTTCAGCGTCCCGGCCACATTCGGGGCAGGAGGCTTTGCGCCAGCCGGGGTCCGCCTTGATCGGCGACTGGACGCCCATGAAGGTTACATCCTCGGGCAGCACCACCGGCAGGTCCGCGTCCGGCACCGGCACCGTGCCGCAGTCCGGACAGTAAATCACCGGTACCGGGCAGCCCCAGTAGCGTTGGCGGGATACGCCCCAGTCACGAAGGCGGTAATTCACCCTGCGCTCGCCGATACCCCTGGCCTCGGTATGCTCGGCAATCCGATCAAAGGCCGTGTCAAAGTCGAGCCCGCTGAACTCACCCGAATTGACCGTTACGGTCTCTTCTTTGGCCGGCCAGGCAGCCTTGGCAATATCAACGGCTGCGCCGTCCGCCGGTGCCACCACCTGGATAATGGGTAACCGGTATTGGGTCGCGAAGGCGTGGTCACGCTCATCGTGTGCCGGCACCGCCATGATCGCCCCGGTGCCGTAACCCATCAGCACAAAGTTCGCCACCCAGACCGGGATGTGCTCACCGCTTAAGGGGTTGACGGCATCCATGCCAAGCGGCACACCTTTTTTCTCGATCGACTCGATTTGTGCCTCGCTGACACCACCGCTTGCACATTCGTCGACAAAGGCCCTGATCGTGGCATCGCCTTCGGCCGCCTGCACTGCGAGCGGGTGATCAGCGGCGACCGCCATGAAGGTGGCGCCGAAGATGGTATCGGGCCGGGTGGTAAATACCCGCAGGGGTTCGCCCCCCGCTGCCAATGCGAAGTCCACCTCTATCCCGTTGGAGCGCCCGATCCAGTTACGCTGCATGGTCTTCACCGAATCCGGCCAGCCCGGCATGCGCTCGAGTTCCTCGAGGAGTTCATCGGCATAGGCAGTGATCCGGATGAACCACTGCGGAATCTCGCGTTTTTCGACAACTGCACCCGAGCGCCAGCCCTTGCCGTCGATCACCTGCTCATTGGCCAGCACCGTCTGGTCTACGGGGTCCCAGTTGACTACGGCATTCTTGCGGTAAGCGAGACCCTTTTTGACAAGCCGGGTAAAGAACCACTGCTCCCAGCGGTAGTAATCGGGCTTGCAGGTGGTAACTTCGCGCGACCAGTCGTAGGCAAAGCCCATGCGCTGCAGTTGCCCGCGCATATGCGCGATGTTCTGGTAGGTCCACTCTGCCGGAGGCACAGCCCGCTGGATGGCAGCGTTCTCGGCCGGCAGCCCAAAAGCATCCCAACCCATGGGCTGCAGCACATTGCGCCCTAGCATTCTCTGGTAGCGGCTGATGACATCGCCGATGGTGTAGTTGCGCACGTGCCCCATGTGCAGCTGCCCTGAGGGATACGGCAGCATCGACAGGCAGTAGAACTTTTCCCGCTCGGGATCTTCGGCAACTTTGAAACTTTGCTGTTCGTCCCAGTAGGCCTGAACGACAGGCTCGAGTTGCTGCGGGGCGTAGCGCGGGTCCATGAGGTTTTCCGGTTAGGCCCTGTACTGAAGGGGCAAAAGACGGGGATTAATAGTAGCTGGGGGCGTCGTCAGCCTTGTCCGGCGCGGGCCAGTCGCAGAACGGAAAGGGCTTTTCATCCGAGTTGAACGTGATGTACTGCAGCGCCGCGTGAATGAAGGTATTGAGGTCGTTGGTAAAGGACTGGAGCCGCTCAGCATCCTGGCCCTGTATCAGCCGATAGAAAAACTGGAACAGCATACTGAGGCCAACCAGCAGCAGCGCAATCTCGAAAACCACCAGAAAATAGACCAGCATCAACGCCAGCCGTCCCCAGGTCTCACCGTTGCGAAACCGCTTCGGGATATCAGTATTCATAGAATTTGAACCCACATCCGCAGCAGAGGCCACCTCAAAACGCCGCGCATTTTACACCATGTGCCTGTCTAACCCGGCAGACCAAGATCAGTTGCGCGCACTCATGAAGATTCTGCGGGCGCTCGGCGGATAACCGTTACCACTGACGTTACTGCGTTGCGCGTGCCATGCAGCCTGGCGACACCTTCGGACATCTTGAAGGCCTACGGTCGATGCCGCTAATTCACCACCGGCAGCGGTTCCTGGCAGTTCCAGCAGATCTCAAATGTTACGGGATTGGATTCTGTGCAGCCCTTGCAGTCCACGGTCTCGTCAGAGGCGTGCTCGTAATCTCGGATGAGAGAGTGGGCATATGCCAACTGGTGCTGGCGCTCGACCCAGACTTCGGGCCAGGTTTCGGTTGCGGGCAACTCTCCCAGGCCGCCGGCCGCGTGATCATTAAAGAGCCGAACGGATACGCCGGCGGCTTCGAGCATTTGCTGTACCAGCCGGGCTTCGCTGATTCCCGAAGCGATGAAGACACGCTGCATGGTCCGCCTTCCGGGACCCCTCAGCGGTAAAGGTGCTGGCGCGATGACGGCAGGTTGTTGTTGCGCTCGCGGGTAAACAGCACCTGGAAAAGTTGTAATCCCCCCACCAGAAACGCTGCCTGGGAACCCGCCAGATAGAGCCGCCAGGCTCTGGTGAAATCATCGTCAAACTGATCCCGGATCTGATCACGGGCCGCGTCGTAGCGTGCCAGCCAGTGTGCGAGGGTCTGGGCATAATGCAGCCGCAGGTTCTCGACGTCGAGCACGGAGAAGCGATGCGGCTCGAAGATATCCATCATCTCCTTGAGCGTCGGCGGATAGGCGCCGGGGAAAATGCGCTTTTCTATCCAGGCATTCATGAGTCGCGGGCGATTACGGCCGATGGTATGCACCAATGCCCGCCCGTCTTGGGTCAGACCCCGATCAACCACGCTGCCAAGTTCAGCGTAGTTGTCCCGGCCGACATGCTCAAGCATGCCCACTGACACAAACACATCGTACTCGCCCGTGATATTGCGGTAATCGTCCAGCACATAGGTCACACGGTCGCTATAACCTTCCGCCTTGGCGCGCTCTGAAGCGTACTGAACCTGCTCGGCCGACACGTTCCATGACGACACGGTCGCACCGTAGTTGAGCGCCATATGTCTCGCCAGCCCGCCCCAGCCGCAGCCCGCTTCGGCGACCCGGTCGCCCGGGCGCAGCTGCAGCTTGCGACAGACATGATCCATCTTGGCCTGTTGCGCCGCTTCAATGCTCATCTCCGCCTCGGGAAAATAGGCGCAGGTGTACTGCATTTCTTTATCCAGCCACAGCCGATAGAAGTCGTTGCCGATATCGTAGTGATGATGGATGTTTTCCCGGGAACCGTCGTGGGTGTTCGCACGAGGCTTGCGCTGCTGCATCTGTTTGACGACCCGGGCGATGCGCTGCGGCTCAGGCACGCTGAAGGCCGCCACCAGCATCGCGACGAGATCCCCCTCTACCGAGACCCCTCCGCTCGAAAACGCATCACCGAATCCCATATCGCCCTGGCGCAGTAACTGGTTCAGGGCCGAGCGGTTGTGGACCCTGACCGTGGCAACGGGGGCGACCCCCTCGGGAGTGATCGAAAAACCATCCCAAAGGGCAACCGTGAAACACGGCGAGCCCATCGCATCCAGAGCCTGGCGCAGCAGGTATCGTTCATAGGTACGGGAACGGTCTTTCGAAGGACTTGAAGACCTCGCCCGTGGTTCCGGCCGGTCTTTCCCGAAAACAGGATTTGAAGTCGTCATTGCATCACACAGTCTGTGTGTTTTCTCCCCAATCTCAACCGGAGATAATACTGACCGGGAACGGCGGGTCAAGGAAAGGGCGAAACGGATTTCGTGATCTAGACGGGGCCCTCGGCCCCGCGCGGCCAGGCATTGATCACCGCGTGCACCAGCGTCGCTAGCGGAATCGCAAAAAAGACGCCCAGCACACCCCACAGCCCGCCAAAGATCAGCACCGCCGCGATGATGGCCACCGGGTGCAGGTTATTGACCTCGGAGAACAGCATCGGCACCAGCAGATTGCCGTCCAGTGCCTGGATGATCAGGTACGCCGAGACCAGAACGAAAAAGTCCCCGGTGAAACCCCATTGGAACCACGCGACAAACACCACCGGAATCGTCACCACAGCGGCGCCCACAAAGGGGATCAGTACCGACAGGCCCACCAACACCGCAAGCAGCATGGTGTACTGCAGGCCCAGCACCGAGAACGTGACCACGCAGGCGAACCAGACGATAACGATTTCCCAGAATTTTCCCCGAACGTAATTGCCGATCTGGCGGTCGACCTCGGACCAGACCTGACCTACCAGCTGGTGCTCCCTGGGCGCAAAGCGGCCGATCCACGCCACCAGCGATTCTTTGTCTTTCATCATGAAAAAGATCAGGATCGGCATCAAAATGAGGTAGATCAGGATGGTGATAAGACCCATCACCGAGGCGAGTGATACCGACAGCAGTTTCTGGCCCCAGGAAGTCAACTCGGTGCGGATCAGCACCATGACCTCACCGATCTGCTCAGCGGAGATGATCTCGGGATAACTCTCGGGCAATTTGAGCAGTACCTCCTGACCGACATTCAGCATGCTCGGAATCTGCTGTACGAACTGGGTTGCCTGCTGCGACAGCAGCGGCAACAGGCCAAAAAGGATCAGGACAACAAATAACAGGAAGGCGAAATACACCACCAACACCGCTAAGAGACGCGGCAAGTGGGATTTCTCCAGCACACCCACCAGTCCCTCGAGGAGATAGGCGATCACCACAGCGGCCAGCAAGGGCGCCAGCATATTGCCCATCAGTACCACCACCACAAACAGCAGGATCAGGAACAGCGTCAGAAACACAACCTGCGGGTTGCTGAACTGGTGCCTGAACCAGTCGGTGATCATCTTCATGACTGCATTCCCCCTGCCAAAGTGCAATCCGGCGCGCCTTCTACGGCAAAGAGTCTAACCTGAGAGAATTTCAAAATCGTGGGTAATTTGTGCAACGGAATCGAGCATTTTTGAAGCGGAACAGTATTTTTCGGCCGAAAGGCTGATCGCCCGCTCGATTCGGCTGGGGTCAATCTCGCCCGCGGTGACCACAAAATGCAGGTGGATCCGGGTGAAGACCTGTGGGATGTTCTCGGCCCGCTCAGCGTCAATATCCACACGGATATCAGAGAAGGCCTGGCGTGACTTTCGCAGAATCAGGATCACATCAATCAATGCACAGCCGCCAAGGCCCAGCAGCAGCATCTCCATCGGCCGTGCGCCAAGGTTCTGACCGCCGACTTTGGGCGAGCGGTCCATCAGCACCTGGTGACCGCTCTCGCTGAGTCCTTCGAGGGAATCATCTTCCTGCAGCCGTACCGTGACCTGCATGTCCTGCTCTCCGTTTTGTTCCTGCTGTTCCGTCCTTTCCTACGATCCGAACAGCGCGCCAAGATGTGCGCCCGGATCATCCTGGCGCATGAACGCTTCACCCACCAGAAAGGCATGGATGTTGGCCTGTCGCATCGTGGCCACATCCTCGACGCTGTGAATACCGCTTTCGGTCACAAGCAGCGTGCCGTCGGGTACCTTCGGCGCCAGCGCGAGTGTTGTCTCAAGCGTGGTGTCAAAGGTGCGCAGATTGCGGTTATTGATCCCGAGCATTGCGGGCGCTAAAGCGAGCGCCCGATCCAGTTCTTCCCCGTCGTGCACCTCCACAAGCACATCCATTGCAAGGTCAGCCGCGGCTGAGGCGAGTTCTGCCATCTGTGCCTGCTCAAGGGCGGCCACAATCAGCAGAATGCAGTCGGCACCGATTGCCCGTGATTCCGCCACCTGCCAGGGATCGATGACAAAATCCTTGCGCAGCACCGGCAAGGCGCAGGCGCTGCGGGCGGCCTCAAGGTCTGCCTCGGCGCCCATAAAAAAATCGTGATCCGTCAGCACGGAAAGACACGACGCACCCCCCGCCTCGTAACTGAGCGCGATCGCGGCCGGGTCAAAATGCTCGCGGATAAGGCCCTTGCTGGGAGACGCCTTTTTGATCTCCGCGATGACCCCGGCCCGGCCTTCCTCAAGGCTCGCTCTCAGTGACGCAACAAATCCGCGTGGCGCATCGCGGTCTGCGGCCCGGGCATCAAGGTCAGCAAGACTGCGCTGGCGCTGGCGCTCGCTGATCTCCTGGCGTTTTCGGGTAAGGATACGCGCCAGGATATCGGGTGTTGCACTCACGGCCGGCTGCCCGGACGCAGGAAGTTATGCAGCATCTTGTGGCCATACTGTGTCAGGATCGATTCGGGATGAAACTGCACGCCGAAGACGGGATGCTCCCGGTGTGCGATGCCCATGATCTGGCTGTCGTCGGCGCGGGCGGTGATCTTGAAGCAATCGGGCAGCGAGGATTCTTCTACCACCAGCGAGTGATAACGCGTTGCCTGAAAGGGAGTCGGTATCTCATTGAAAATGCTCTTGCCCTCATGCTCGATCATTGAGGTTTTTCCATGCATCAGCCGCGGAGCCCGGATGATCTTGCCGCCATAGGCCTGCGCGATGCTCTGATGGCCCAGACACACCCCGAGCATCGGAATGTGCCTACCGTATTCGCGCACCAGGTCCACCGAGATGCCCGCCTCGTTGGGCGTACAGGGCCCGGGGGAGATCACGATATGTGAAGGCGAGAGCGCATCGATATCGTTGAGCGTGATCTGATCGTTCCGGTATACCGCAACGCGCTCACCCAACTCGCCCAGATACTGCACCAGGTTGTAGGTGAACGAGTCGTAATTGTCGATCATCAGGAGCATGTCAGGACCGCTTCACCCCCCGAAAGGGCTTTATTCAATGAACACAACAGCCGTGATTTTAGTGAAGGCGAGCGATTTTCCAAAACAGCGGCGGCCGGCGCCTGAAAACCTTGGAACCATCGCGATCAGTGTCAAAAGACAATCGCTACCGGACCGGCGTGTGATCGAATTCTTCGGAGCCCAAAATCATCTCTACTCCACCAAGCTGCTCTATCAACTCCGCCTGATCGGCAAAGGCAAGATCGTTCACCTCGGAAGGGTCCAGCAAGGCGCACATCTCGTCATGGCATTGCCGAAGGTCGGCTGCATACGCGCGATCCTGCGAGAGGTCACAAAGCTCATCGGGGTCGCTCACCAGATCAAATAATTCCGGCGGGTAACCCGGGTAACAGTTGTACTTCCACCGGCCTGTGCGCAGCATGAACATGCCCACCGGAGAGCCGCCATCGTGGTATTCAGACACAACGCCACGGTCAGCGCCGGCACCGTCAATCAGTGACTGCAGGGCGAGGCCTGGCCGATCAATCTCATCATCTTCAGCACCCACCGCCTGCAGCACCGTCGGATAGATATCCACCAGTGAGGCAAGGGTCTCAACCGTTTTGGCCTTTGGGATCTGTGGCCCGCTTAACAACATGGGTACTCGGGATGATTCATCATAAAGCGACATCTTGGTCCACATGCGCCGGTCGCCGTTGTGATCACCGTGATCGCTGGTATAGATCACCAGGGTGTTATCGGCCTGTTCCGAGTGCTCCAGCGCGTTCAGCACCTCGCCGATCTGCGCGTCCAGAAAACTGCAGAGACCATAGTAAGAGGCCCGGGCAATCTGGCGCGTCACCTCATCAAAGCAGTCATCGTAATTAAAGCGCCTGCGGATCGTCTGGGTTACCGGATGCTGCGGCAGCTTTTCCTCGGACATGAACCGGGCCTTATCCATCTCACAAAGTGGGTAGAGCTCGTAGAACGCCTCGGGACAGATCAGCGGGTAGTGCGGTCTTAACCACGATACAAAAAGCACCCAGGGTTTATTGTTCTCGGCATTGACGGCATCTTCAAGCCAGGTGCGGGCGCTGCGGGTAACCTCAAGATCATAGTCGGTGTAGCTATTCTTGCCGGGGCCGATCTCGCGGGTATAGCCTGAGACATCCATCACGGCTTCGTGGTCGCGCAGAAGGCCTTTGATCCAGCCGGTGCCGTCACGGATGTACATCGGCAGGATCTCGTTTTCAAAACCGTTGTCGTAGTCGCTGCCGCGATAGTGCAGCTTGCCGATCGAATCGACCCGGTGGCCCTGGCGCAGCAGCTGGTGGCCCCAGCTAAGAGGCGTGCCCTGGTAGGCCTGGGCATTGGACCAGCAGCGGTTCTTGTTTACGTACTGCCCGGTGGCGAGCGCCGCCCGCGCCGGAACACAGATCGGCGAAGGTGTGTAGGCCCTCGTAAAGCGGGTTCCCCGGGATGCCAGTTGATCGAGGTGAGGGGTTTTGACCAACGCATGCCCGGCACAGCCCATCGCGTCGTGGCGATGTTCATCGCTGAACAGGATAAGTACGTTGACCTTGTCTGGCACGGCGAGGACTTAAGGAGATGGCCGTTACGCCTCGCTTACCCGGAGCGGCCCCGCCAGACTCAGTCTTCCAGCGCGCCTGGATCGAGGCCGGCAACCGTCATTGCCACCGCGCGGAAGATGGCCCGACCCTTGTTCATGGTCTCCTGCCACTCCTGTGCGGGTACCGAGTCGGCCACGATCCCGGCACCGGCCTGGATGTGCAGCTCACCATCGGCGATGACCGCGGTGCGGATCGCGATCGCGGTATCCATGTTGCCGTTCCATCCGATGTAGCCCACGGCACCGGAATAGATACCCCGGCGCACGGGCTCAAGTTCGCCGATGATCTCCATGGCCCGGACTTTGGGCGCGCCTGATACGGTGCCTGCCGGGAAGGTCGCGCGCAGCACGTCGATGGCGTCAAGGTCAGCCTGAAGTTCTCCCGTGACGTTGGAGACAATATGCATCACGTGCGAGTAGCGCTCGACCTGCATCCTCGAGGTCAGCTTCACGGTACCGGTAGCAGCGATCCGGCCCACATCATTGCGGCCGAGATCCACCAGCATCAGATGCTCTGCCAGTTCCTTGGGGTCCGAGATCAACTCTTCCTCGAGGCGCCGGTCCTCCTCCTCACTCAAGCCCCTGCGGCGGGTACCCGCAATCGGGCGCACCGTGACCTCGCCCTCTTCGAGGCGCGCCAGAATCTCCGGTGAGGAGCCGACAATCTGGAAATCATCAAGATCCAGGAAATACATGTAGGGTGAGGGATTCACCGTACGCAGCGCCCGGTACAGCGTGATGGGCTCCGCTTCAAAGGGGATCGAAAGACGCTGCGACAGCACCACCTGGAAGATATCGCCGCTCTGGATGTATTCCTTGCAGCGCTCGACCGCATCTTCGAAATCCTCGCGGACAAACGATGAACGGAAGTCGCTTTCGCGGACTACCTGTCCGGCTGGCGCCGAGTGCCCGATCGACAGGCTCGAAATCTGCTCCACCAGTTGATCGAGCCGCTCGCAGCCCGAAACATAGGCATCATCGGACTCAGGGTCCGTGTGCACCACGATATGCAGGCGACCGCTCAGGTTGTCAAAGACCAAAAGCTCATCGGAGACCATCAGCAGAATATCAGGCGCGCCGACGGGATCCGGCAGGTCGCCCCCTGCCAAATGCGGTTCAATAAAGCGCACCGTGTCGTAACTGAAGTAACCGACCAGCCCGCCGTTAAAACGCGGCAGGGTGTCGAACTGGGGCACATTAAACTGGCGGTGAATGCTCTGGATCGCCGCCAGGGGATCTTCGGTCTGCTGGCGATGAATCTCTTCACCTTCCTGCTCAATCAGCAGCAGATCACCGCTCACCCGGACCACGGTGGGGCACGGCAGGCCGATGATTGAATAGCGGCCCCACTTCTCGCCGCCCTGCACGGATTCGAGCAGATAACTGTATGGCCCCTGCGCCATCTTGAGGTAGGCGCTCACAGGCGTTTCCAGATCTGCCAGCACCTCGATCTGCAGGGGAATCCGGTTATAGCCCTCCCGGGCCAGACGGTCGTATTCGGTTCGGGAGATCATGTGACGAGGGAGCCGGGGCGGTAACCGTCCGCCGGGATCAGGTGGAATTTAACGGAAGCGGTCATGCTGAAAGGTCGTTGCGCCGGAACTTCGACGCTTTGGGTCTGCGCTTTGGGACAGCCTTTATCGTCGGCAACCGACAGGCCTTGCATTTTCCGAGGGGACTTACGGCGATTCAACTATCTCCAGGACCTGCGCCAACGAGTCTATCACGGCGTCCGCACCGAGTTCGGAAAGGTCAAGGCCCTGACTGTAACCGTAACTCACCAGCACCACCGGCATACCGCAGGCCCGCGCCGCACGAAAATCGCTCACCGAATCGCCGACCAAAAGACACTCTTGAGGAGCAAACCCCCAGCGATCGGCAACATGCTGCAGCGGCAGCGGGTCCGGCTTTCTCTTCGGCAGGTCATCGCCGCCGATGATCGGGTCGAGATAACGGCTGACGCCCATCGCTTGCAGCAGCGGCCGGGTAAAGACGCCCGGCTTGTTGGTCACACAACCGACCTGCCTGCCGGATGCCTGACACTGCGCCAGGGTTTCATCGGCACCGGCATACGGCACACTATCGCGGTGGAGATTTTCTTGGTAACACTTTTCAAAGAGCGGATACGCGGTCTGCATCAGCTCCGCCGGCGCTTCGCCATCGAAATCGCCGGTCAGCGCCCGTTCCACAAGACGGCGTGCACCTTTGCCGATCCAGCCTCGCGCAACATCCAGAGCCACGGGTTCCCGCCCGAGCGCTTCCAGCATGTTGTTGCAGGCGCCGATCAGATCCGGTGCCGAATCAACAAGGGTCCCGTCAAGGTCGAACAGAATCCCCCGCGCGGAGGTCTTGAAGGAAGGCGCGCGATCACCCGGATCAGGCTGCCTCATGATGGTGATTCAGCCAATGCTGCGCGCATTGCACTGATCACCGTATCGTAATGGTTCGGGTCGTCTTCACGGGCTGCACCGAATATGGCGGACCCGGCGACAAAGGTATCGGCGCCGGCAGCGCGAATCTCCCCGATGTTGTCGGCCTTTACGCCGCCGTCGATCTCAAGGCGGATGTCCCGCCCCGACTGGTCGATCAGCTTGCGTGCCTCGCGCAGTTTGTCGAGTGCCGAGGGCAGAAAGCTCTGGCCGCTAAAACCGGGGTTGACCGACATCAACAGGATCATGTCGACCTTGTTCATGACATGCTGCAGGACACTGAGCGATGTCGCCGGGTTAAACACCAGGCCCGGCTTGCAGCCTTCACTGCGGATCAGCTGAAGGGTACGGTCAACGTGCTCACTCGCTTCGGGATGGAAAGTGATGTAGGAGGCGCCTGCCGCCGCGAAATCGGGAACGATACGGTCGACCGGCTTGATCATGAGGTGTACGTCGATAGGCGCAGTGACGCCGTGCTTGCGCAGTGCCTCACACACCAGCGGGCCAATCGTGAGATTCGGGACGTAATGGTTATCCATCACGTCAAAGTGCACGATGTCGGCGCCCGATGCGAGCACGTTGTCGACCTCTTCACCCAGGCGGGCGAAATCAGCTGAGAGAATCGAGGGCGCAATGAGGTTTTCTTTCATGGTCGCAACATGTCCCGACGCTAGCGGATTACGATAAAGAGGCCCGAATTGCCCCGCACCACGTTCAGCAGCAGCATGGCGTCTTCGTCATCGACGGCCCGCTCGACGTCCTTCAGACTGTAGATCGGCTGCTTGTTGACCGAGATGATGAGATCTCCTTCGCGCAGGCCCGCGCGCCAGGCAAGGCTGTTCTGCACGACTTCTACAGCACGCACACCGCGCTGACCCTGCGGGCCGTCCTGGTCATCGATATCGGCGAGACGGATACCCTCCAGGCGCTTGTTGATCTTGAGGCCCTGGCCTGCAAGCGGTTCGATCGCGCGGATCCGGATGCGCTTGCTCTGGCGTTGCCCGTCGCGCAGGAAACTGACCTCAATCTCATCGTCAGCGCGGAAAAGACCAATCGTGTTGCGAAGCGAACTGGCGTCCACGATCTCGCGGTCGTTGACCGCGACCACCACGTCGCCTTCCTGCATCCCGGCATCATCCGCCGCCGAATCCGGGATGACCTGGGAGATCACCGCGCCACGGGTGGTATCGATGTCGAGCGCTTCCGCGAGTTCGGGCGTCAGGTTCTGTGCAATGACGCCGAGGCGCCCGCGGCGCACCTCGCCGTATTCGATGATCTGCCGGGTGAGCAGTTGGACCATGTTGATCGGGATGGCAAATCCGATGCCGATGTTACCCCCGCCCGGCGCAAGAATCGCGGTGTTGATCCCGACCAGTTCACCGCGAAGATTAACGAGCGCGCCTCCTGAGTTGCCCTGGTTGATCGACGCATCGGTCTGGATGAAGTCCTCGTAATCCTCGATATTAAGACCGGTACGACCCAGCGCACTGATGATCCCCGAAGTGGCCGTCTGTCCAAGGCCGAAGGGATTACCGATCGCCACAACGAAATCACCGACCCGTAACGCGTCTGAATTCCCGATATCAATATGCTGGAGTTGCTCCGCCGGGATCCGGACTACCGCGATATCGGCGTCTTCGTCCACACCCACGATTTCGGCATCGAAGGCACGGCCGTCGTGCAGGCGCACGCTGATCTCATCGGCACCCGCGATAACGTGACTGTTGGTAATCACGTAGCCGTTCTCCGCGTCTGTGATAACGCCCGAACCCAGATTGCTGACCCGTCTTTCACGCTGCTGGAGGGGTGGCGTGCCGAAGAACTTCTCGAAGAAGGGGTCGGACCGAAAAGGGCTCTGTCGTTCGGTAATCCGGCTTTCGGTGTAGATGTCGACCACCGCCGGCAGCACCCGCTCGAGCATCGGTGCGAGACTCGGCAGCGGCTCACCTTCCACCGCCATCGGCAGGGCCGCACCGGCGGGCGAGGCCAAAGCCAGTGAGCCGGCAACACACCAGCCGAGAAGCCGCCATCGAATCCGTTTCATGGGTAATCCGGGAGAAAAACTATTGCACCCCTGCTGCCGCGGGGACCTGCGATTATAGCAATGCGGCCGGTAACTGAGTTTAGGCGGCGTCGTTGGTCACGCCGTGCGGCACATGGCCGGTCGCAACAAAGCGGCGGGCCGATTCGCAATGGCCGGTCTGATCGTCGAAGAAAATATCGGCACCAAAGGTCTGCAGAAACTCGCCCTTATCAAGACCGCCCAGGAACACGGCCTCGTCGATGCGGATATCCCATGCGCGCAAGGTGCGGATCACCCGTTCATGCGCGGGGGCACTGCGGGCAGTAAATAGCGCGGTTCGAATCGGCGCCTGGTTGCGCGGCCATTTCGACTGCAGATGGTGCAGTGACTGCAAAAACTTCCTGAACGGCCCGCCGGTCATGGGCGTTGAGGCCATCTTCTTCTCCGAGGCGGCAAATGCGGCAAGCCCCTCGCTCTGATAGACCCGCTCGGAATCGTCAGCAAAAAGGACCGCATCACCATCAAAGGCGATCCGCAGCTGGCTGTTTCTTTCCAGATGTGTGCGCGAGGGCAAAATGGTCGCAGCCGCAACATTGGCCTGCAGCGCCTGGTGCACATTCGCGGGGTCCGCCGACAGGTAGAGGTCCGCACTGAAGGGCGTGACATAGCGGAACGGGCTGTCACCGCCCGAAAACGCTGCTCGGGTGATATCGAGTTGGTAATGGGCGATGGAATTAAAGACCCGAAGTCCCGTGTCGGCGCTGTTGCGTGAAATCAGCACCACTTCAACGCGGCGCGTGTCTGTACCGGGTTCGTTCAGCGCCAGCAGTTTCTGCACCAGGGGAAAAGCCACACCGGGCTGGAGCCGTTCGTCCTCATGCTCGACCTGGTAGCGGCAGTAGGCCTCAACGCCTTCCTCAACGTAGATCTGGTGGCCGTTCTCAAGGTCAAAGAGTGCGCGCGACGAGATCGCAACGACCAATGGACTTTGCTCAAGGTCGGTCATCGCCACAGTCTATCACTGTGAAAGTGCGTCACGAGAAGCCTCGGCGCGCTGCCAGAATCCCACCGCGAGCAGCAGCACGCAAAAGCCCAGCACCGGGAGATTGCCGTAGCGCACAAATGGCGTTGTGCCCATCATCGGCTGAACGCTGCCCTGCACCACCGTTCGCACGAACTGCGGCGCAAGTTCAAGTACCTCACCTTTGGGATCGATCAGCGCTGAGAAGCCATTGTTACTGGAACGGATCATGGGACGGCCGGTTTCAAGTGCCCGCGCCCGCGCCATCTGCAGGCGCTGATGCGGTGCCAGGGAGTCACCGAACCAGGCGTCCTCGCTGATGTTGGCAAGTATCTGCGCCTGCGGCAAGGACGCATTAACAACGCCGGTAAAGGCATCCTCGTAACAGATACTGACGCTGATGCGCTGCCCCGCGAGCTGCATGGGCAGTTCCGGCAAAGGCCCAGGCGAAAAATCCGACATCGGGATACTGAGGTATTCCAGTATCCACGCAAGCAGCCAGGACATGGGTAAATATTCGCCAAAAGGTACCAACTGGTGCTTCTTATAGAGCGCCGCTTCAGCACCCACACCCAATGCGGCGTTGTAGTAGGCAGCCCCCGGCGCGGGAGAATCGCGCACTAGCAGCCCGAACAGAAAATCAGCTTCATGATCCTGAAGCCGCGCCACAAACCCTGAGTCGACCTCGTCCAGATAGACGGGCAACGCTGCCTCCGGCCAGACGATAAGGTCTACGTCCGATAAGGCTTCGCTGTCTGCAAGGTAATCTCTCGCGATTGCGTTGGCTTTGTGGCTTTGCCATTTATCACGCAACGAAACGTTATGCTGCACCAGGGCCACGTCGATGGGCTCACCTGAGGGCTGTACAAAGACCGGTATCCGTGCGAGCGCCGCGAAAACCGCCAGCCCGGCGAGCACAGTCACTGGAAGCATTCTGGACCGGCCGCGCAGGCGCACAAAAGCCACGAGGGTGCCGGTACCAAGCGCGACCCAGAGGCTGACGCCGAGGGTGCCTGCAATAGGCAGCAACGGGGCCAAGGGCGTATCGACCTGGCTATAACCGAGATACAGCCACGGAAAGCCGCTGAGGAGGTTACCCCGCAGCCACTCACCAAGCACCCACAGTGGCGGGATCACGATCATGCAACGAAGTGCTGGCCTCGCGGTCAGGAAACAGGCCTGAAGCCCGCCGACCAGCGCTGGATAGAGTGCCATGAGCGCGGCAAAGACCACCACGGCAGCAGCTGCCAAGGGCGCAGGCATGTTGCCGTACTGATTGAGGCTGACGTAGATCCAGGACACGCCAACAAGTGCCGTGGCCAAACCGAAGACAAAGCCCTGCAGCGCAGCCTGCTGGGCAGAGGCTCGCCACCAGCTAGCGTAGAGCGCTGCCAGTGCGAGCGGCGCGAGCCAGAATAGATCAAATGGTGCGAAGGCGAGCGGATAGGCAAGGCCCGACACGGCAGCCGCGGTTATCCACCTCGCGCTGCCGGAAAAACGCATGCGTCTACTGTGCCGGGGTCTCGTCAGCCGACCCAAGCGTGATGCGCAGCAGGCGCGGTCGGCGGCTGTCGGCGCTCAGCACCTCCGCGGTAAACTGATCGAACGCAATGGTCTCACCGCGTCGGGGTACATGACCCAAAGCCCCGGTCACGAGCCCGCCCATGGTGTCGTATTCCAGCGGATCGAGATTCACGCCGTAGAGCTGGTTAAAACTTTCCACAGGGAGCATCGCCTTGATCACACAGAAATCCGAACCCCGGCGCAACACCATACCGGCGGCTCCGTCGATGTCGTGCTCGTCCTCGATGTTGCCGACAATCTGCTCAAGGACGTCCTCAATAGTGATCAGCCCCACGACACTGCCATATTCATTGACCACAATCGCCATATGGTTACGGCTGTCGCGAAACTCCTGGAGCAGCACATTGAGCCGTTTGCTTTCGGGGATAAACACCGCGGGGCGCAACAGCGTCGCCCACGGGAGTCCGTCACCTTCGCTCTGCTGCTGGCGATGCAGCAGATCCTTTGCCAGCAGAATTCCCACTACGCCGTCCTTGTCGCCGTCCGTCACCGGAAAGCGCGAGTGTGCCGACTCGGTTATCACCGGCAGCACCTCGTCGAGCGTCTGGTTAACATCGACCGTGACCATCTGACCACGCGAGACCATCACCTGCTCGACCTCAAGATCAGAAACCTCGATCACCCGGCGCATCATCTGCAGGGTGTCATCGTCAACCAGATCCGCGCGCCTCGCGAAAGCCAGGGTGGAAAAGAGGTGCTCGCGGGTCTGCGGAATACCGCGCAGCAGGTAGCGCAGATCCTGCCACCAGCCCGGGCGCAACAACGCGCTGCGTTTTTTTCCGTCCTGCACGGCGCTATCAGACCGACCGGTAGGGGTCTTTGATCCCGAGCGTGGCGAGCACCTGGGTCTCCAGTTTTTCCATCGCCTCAGCCTGCCGGTCGCTGTGGTGATCATGGCCGTGCAGATGCAGCACCCCGTGGACCAGCAGATGCGCAACGTGATGCTCTATTTTCTTTCCCTGGCTGAGCGCCTCGCGCGCAACCACCGGCGGGCAGACCACGATATCGCCCAGCGGATGCTTGTCCTGTGGCAGCCCCGGCAGCGCCTCAAAGGGAAAGGAGAGCACATTGGTCGGCCCCTGGCGGCCACGAAAACGCGCGTTGAGGTCTGTCATTTCAGTCTCGTTGACCATTCTTACCGTAAGACAGGCGCGATCGTCTTGAAGCGCAGCCAATGCCGCGCCCGCCCAGTTGCGGATCTGCTCGACGGTCGGTTCATCACGGTGGCCACTTGCCAGTTGTACTGCTATTCGGGGTTCCACTCAGGCTGACCGACCCTCGCTTTCATAAGCCTCGATCACGCGCTGCACCAGAGGGTGACGGACAACATCCCCCGGCGTAAAGCGGGTCACGCTGAGACCCTCAACTGACGACAGCAGTGCCACCGCGTGGACCAGGCCCGAGCGGGTCTGGCCCGGAAGGTCGACCTGTGAGGGATCACCGGTAATAACAGCCCGGGAACCAAAGCCCAGCCGGGTGAGAAACATCTTCATCTGTGCTTCGGTGGTATTTTGTGCCTCGTCGAGAATGACAAAGGCATGGCTCAACGTCCGGCCGCGCATGTAGGCCAGCGGCGCCAGTTCGATCACGTGGCGCTCCATCAGCCGGCCGACGCGGTCAAAGCCCAGCATCTCATAGAGTGCGTCATACAGCGGCCGAAGGTAGGGGTCGACTTTCTGCCCGATGTCCCCCGGCAGGAATCCCAGCCGTTCTCCCGCCTCAACCACCGGGCGTACCAGCACGATCCGGTCGACCGTCTCCTCGGCGAGCGCCTGTACCGCACAGGCGACCGCCAGGTAGGTCTTGCCCGTGCCGGCCGGTCCGATTCCGAAGTTGATATCGTGTCCCAGAATATTACTGAGGTAGCGTTTCTGGTTAACGCTTTTGCCGCGGATCATGGCCTTGCGCACCCGGATCACGATGTCATCCGGGGCCTCACGGCCCTTAAGGGTATCTCGGGGAACCTGACTGATCGCGACCTGGACCCGGTCAGGGCTCAGCGGTGTCTCCTGGCCACTGTCCTCATAGAGGGCACAGAGCACGTCCTGGGCATTGCGGACATCCTGATCCTGGCCGTCAACACAGAAAAGATGCCCGCGATGTGAGATGCGCACACCGAAGCCCTCCTCCACTTGCTTCAGATGAGCGTTGTACTCTCCACACAGGTCGGCCAGGCGCTGATTGTCCTCGGGGTCGAGAAGAAAGGTGACGGGTTGGGTGGGGTTGTTCAATCCAGTGCTGATGCTCCCAGCGAAGCAGTTGTCATCATAGCAGAAGTTAGCCGTGGCGCCCCAGCCACTTCGGCCCGTAACGAGTTGGGTAACGCTTCCGTAACACGTACCTCAACAAAATCGCCAATTGCGACCTGATCGCCTGCGAAATTGACCACTCTGTTGTTTTCGGTGCGCCCGCTCAGTTGCCCGGCATTCTTGCGCGAAACGCCGTCAACCAGGATACACTGATGCGTTCCGACCATTCCCGCGCTGATGGCGCCAGCCTGGCTGTCGATCAATGCCTGTAAACGCGACAGCCGCTCGCGTTTTTCTTCCATCGGGACATCGTCGGCGAGCGCTGCGGCTGGTGTGCCCGGGCGGGCGCTGTAAATAAAACTGAAGGAGTGATCAAAACCCACGCGTTCGATCAGCGCCATGGTCGCGTTGAAGTCATCAGCCGACTCCCCTGGAAATCCCACGATGAAGTCGGACGACAGGCTGAGGTCCGGCCGCGCTTCGCGCAAGTCCGCGATGATGGCTTCGTAGTCAGCGACCTGGTAGCGCCGCTTCATCGCCGACAGGATGCGATCCGAGCCGCTCTGCACCGGCAGGTGCAGTTGGCTGACGAGTTCCGGTACATGGCGATATGCATCGATCAGCGCATCGGTGAAATCCGCCGGGTGTGAGGTGGTATAACGAAGCCGGTCGATGCCCTCAACCGCGGCGGCATATGCCAGCAACTCGGCAAGATCGACGGTCCCGCCGCCGTGCCGACCACCGGCATAAGCATTCACATTCTGGCCCAGCAGGGTGACTTCGCGCACGCCCTGTTCTGCGAGTTCGACAATCTCGGTGATGACTTCGTCAAAAGGCCGGCTGAACTCCTCGCCGCGCGTATAGGGCACGACGCAGAAAGTGCAGTACTTGCTGCAGCCCTCCATAACCGAAACATAAGCCCGCGGACCCTCGCTGCGCGGCGGTGCAAGCGCGTCAAATTTTTCGATCTCCGGAAAGCTGATGTCGATACGCGGACGCCGCCCGTGTTGCAGCGCGTCGATCATGGCGGGAAGCCGGTGGTAGGTTTGTGGACCGAACACAAGATCGACATAGGGCGCACGGCGCAGAATCAGATCGCCCTCCTGGCTGGCGACACAACCACCCACCCCGATCACCAGATCAGGCCGCTGCTCCTTCCACTGGCGCCAGCGCCCCAGCTGGGAAAACACTTTCTCCTGGGCCTTCTCCCGGACCGAACAGGTGTTCAGCAGCAGCATGTCGGCCTGTTCGGCCTCATCTGTGAGGACCATGTCGTGCGAGGCTGCCATGAGGTCAGCAATACGACTCGAGTCGTATTCGTTCATCTGACAGCCGAAGGTTTTTATGTAGAGTTTGCGCGCCATAGCAGCCTTGCAGAAAGCCTTGGGTGCCCGCTTCTTACGGCTCCGGGTAATTTAACCACCGGCCGGCGGTCTTGTGGGAAGGAGCTGTGCCTCATCCACAAGGCGGGCCCGCCCCTTGGCAAGCGCCTCACTCTGGTTGCTAAAGTGGGCGCGTACCGCCTGCGGTATCGCTGCAGGCCTGCCGGTGGCACGGTCAATAAACACGTGGACAAAAAAACCGGTGGCGCTCGGCGCATCGTCATCGGCTACGAAGACGGCCGTTTCATAGCGCACGCTGCTGTTGCCAAGATGTGCAATCCGCACCCCGATGTCAACATGGCCGGACACCGCAACCGGCTTCAGAAAACAACAGCCATTCTCAGCGGCGAGCGGGATGACCGGATCATGCTGCCAGTCGAGCCCGGTCTCGCACAGCAAAGTCAGGATCGCGGTCTCAAAATAGCGGTAATACTCTACGTTGTTGACGTGTCCGAGCATGTCATAATCACTCCAGCGCGTGATGATGCGTACGTGCAGCGCATAGTTTTCACGCCTCGAGGGGCTGGGCGCCTGAGTCTGCTCCTTCGCGTCTTTCATCAGCAGGATGCTCTCCCATGCCAAGTCCGGTTGGACATGTCTTGTTGGCCTTCGCGATATCCGGAGTGCCGGGACCCCGCGAGGTCTTCACGCGCTGGTGGCCGGTGCTGGTGCTGTTCGCCGCCATCGCGCCCGACCTCGACTTTCTGCCCGGGATACTGATCGGCGACCCGAACCGCTTTCACCACGGGCCCAGCCACTCGATTGCGGCCGCCGTCGTTTTCACCATGGTGCTCGCGCTGATCTTCCGCAGTCTGTCGAAGGTCCGGGTCTTTGTCATCTTTGCGGTATACCTTGGCCACGTGCTGGTTGACACGCTGGCGGCAGACCCTGGCGCCCCGTATGGTGCCCCGCTGCTGTGGCCATTTGATGATCATTACACTATCGCTCCGGTAACGCTGTTCAGCAATTTCGGTCATGGCGCTCAAGGTGCGGGTCTCGGTAGCGTGATCCGGGATATTTTCTCGGTTCACAACCTGTGGGCCGTGGCGATCGAGGTCGCGATACTCGGCCCGCTGCTGTGGCTGACAGAACGCTACCGGCGACGGAGACGTTCTTCCTGATACACCCATCTGCCAGAGGGACGGCTCAGTCCCAACGGTCGTCCCGTACGCATACGAAACCGTCTTCGATGCGAACCGGGAATACATGCAGGCCTTCGTAGGCAGGCGGCGAAAGCACCTCACCGGTCCGCAGGCAAAAACGCGCGCCGTGCCGGGGGCACTCGATCGCGCCATCCGCGATGCAGCCTCCAGAGATCTCGCCGCCATCGTGCGTGCACAAATCTTCCAGAGCGACGATCTCGTCACCCAGCCGGACCAGCACAACCGTTTCGTCATCGAGATTGGCTGCCAGCGGAGTTTCGGCCTGCACTTCATCAGTACGCGCTACCCGAACCCACTCACTCATCAGAAAATCCCGAGTTCGAGCCGCGCGGCCTCACTCATGACTTCGGGACCCCAGGGCGGATCCCAGACCAGGTCGACGACGACACCGGAGACCCCATCGACACCGCGCGCCGCCATCTCCACCTCCCCTGGCAGTGATCCTGCCACAGGGCACATCGGTGAAGTCAGGGTCATATCGATAACGACCTGGCTTTCTTCGCTGATATCGATACGGTAGATCAGGCCGAGGTCGTATATGTTGAGCGGGATTTCAGGATCATACACTTCGCGCACACCGGCAATCACGCGATCCAGCAGCGTGTCATCCGGCGCAACGGAGGTGAGACTGACCGCGGGCGGGTTGTCCGTTCCTTCGGTTGCCTCTGCGTCGTCGGTCTGATCGACGACCTCCGTTGCGGCGGGGGTGGGTTCTTCTGTTTCTGTCGTGCTGTTCATTGTTGCTCGTGTCCGTTCGCGGTCCCTGATGGGCCGTCACGACCAGTCGTCATTCTGTAGTGACCTTTGTGCCACGGTTGTGCAGCGCCGAGTGCACTGCATGCCATGCGAGCGTTGCGCATTTGACCCGGGAGGGGTATTCCTGAACCCCGCTCAGGACCTCAAGCTTGGATAGTTCGAGCCCTGCGGTGGGCACCGCAGCACCCGTCGCCAGCGCGTGAAAAGCATCGAAATAGGCATCCGCCTCGGCGACCGAAACCCCCTTCAGCGTTTCCGTCATGAGTGATGCTGAAGCCGTCGATATGGCACAGCCTCGCCCCTCGAAACAGACGGTCTCGATCCTGTCGTCTTTGTCCAGCATCAGATACACCGTCAACTCGTCCCCGCAGAGCGGGTTAATCCCTTGAGCCTGGTGGGTCGGCTGCTCCAGCCGGCCGAAATTGCGGGGGTTGCGGTTGTGATCAAGGATCACTTCCTGATAAAGCTGCCGCAACTCGTTCATCGGGCAAACAGGGCCTGCGCCTTGTCGATGGCGACGAACAGCGCATCAATGTCATCGGTTGTGTTGTACAGGCCGAATGACGCCCGAGCCGTCGCCGGCACACCAAAAAACTGCATGACCGGCATGGCGCAATGATGGCCGGTACGAATCGTGACTCCGGCCGAATCAAGGATGGTTCCGACATCGTGCGGGTGGATACCCTCCAGCTCAAACGACACAATCGCAGCCTTGTCTGAGGCATTGCCGATGATCCGCATGCCCGCCTGGGACTTGGCCTTTTCGGTTGCGCAGCCAAGGAGCGCCTGTTCATGTGCCGCAATGGCATCGAAACCAATTCCGTTCAGATAATCAATGGCCGCGGACAAGCCTACTGCACCTGCGATATGCGGGGTGCCCGCTTCGAACTTGTGGGGCAGCGTGTTCCAGGTTGAGCCCTCGAAACTGACCGTGCGGATCATGTCCCCGCCGCCCTGCCACGGCGGCATATCCTCGAGCAGGGCCTCGCGGCCATAGAGCACGCCGATTCCGGTCGGTCCGTACAGCTTGTGCCCCGAGAAAGCAAAAAAATCGCATTCCAACTGCTGTACATCCACCGGTCCGTGGGCAACCGACTGGGCGCCATCCACCACCACCACCGCACCGGCAGCGTGCGCGAGACGGGCAAACGTGCGGACCGGATTGACCGTCCCGAGGGCGTTGGAGACGTGGGTCAGCGCAACGATACGGGTCTTTTCCGACAGCAGTTCCGTGAATGCATCGGTCAGCAACTCGCCCGAATCATTCATCGGGGCCACCCGAAGGGTGGCGCCGGTCTCCTCACACAGCAGTTGCCAGGGCACGATATTCGCATGGTGCTCCATCGCACTGACCAGAATCTCGTCAGTGCTTTTCACCGTCGAGCGCCCGTAGCTCTGGGCCACCAGATTAATCGCTTCGGTGGTACCGCGGGTGAAGATCACCTCTGCCGTGGACGCAGCATTGATCAGCGACCGGACCTGCTCGCGGGCGCTATCGAAACGGTCGCTGGCACGCTGGCTGAGGAGGTGTACGCCGCGGTGCACATTGGCGTTGTCGTGATGGTAGAACTCAGCCACCGCGTCGATCACGCTAGCCGGTTTCTGGGTGGTGGCGCCGTTATCGAGGTACACCAGCGGGTGACCGTTAATCTGCTGGTGCAATATCGGGAAATCCCGGCGCAGCGCTGCCGCATCCAGCGCCGCCACCGGCTCCAAGCCCGCCGCGGGATTCATCATGGCGCGCTCACCTGTGCAGCAGCTGAAGACAGCTGGCCCGACACCCGCGATGCAAGATACGTCTGTAACGCCGGGGGCTCAACCCCCTCGAGGACCTCGGCGGCGAATGCCTGGGTCAGCATACGCCGGGCTGTCTCCCGATCAACACCGCGCGAGACGAGGTAGAAAAGGGCCGCCTCATCCAGCTGGCCGACGGTCGCGCCATGAGCGCATTTCACATCGTCGGCGTAGATCTCGAGTTGCGGTTTGGTATCGATCTCGGCGTTGGCAGAGAGCAGCAGGTTCTGGTTGCTCTGCTCAGAGTCGGTTTGCTGCGCCCCCGGCTGCACCACGATCCGGCCATGAAACACTGCGTGGCCGCGGTCACCGAGCACACCCTTGTAACACTCGCGGCTGGTGCACTCGGGCGCGTTATGGGATATGTGGGTGTGGTTGTCGACATGACTGCGGCCGAAAGCAAGGTAGGCCCCGTCAAGGCTCACCAAGGCCCGCTCTGCATCGAGGTTGACCCGTGCATCATTGCGTACCCATGCCCTTCCCACGGTCACCGTCGTCGCTTTGAGTTTCGCGGATTGGGCCAGGCGGGCAAACAAGCCACCCACGTGGAAGGTGCGTTCAGCCTGATCCTGCACACAGCAGAAATCCAGCGCCGCGGCTTTTTCCAGAATGATCTCGGTGAGCGAATTACTGAGAGACCTCTCTTGACTGAACGAGAGATGACGCTCGATGACACTCGCCTGGCTGCCCTCGCCGAGTATCACCAGATTACGCGGCAGACTCAGGAAGCCCTCCCCGCTGCACCCCGAAACAAAGAGCAGTTCAATGGGCTTTTCCAGTTGCACCCCCGGTGCGATCTCCACCAAGGCGCCGTCACCGACAAATGCGGAGTTCATCGCCGCAAATCCATGCGGGATCTCCCCCATGGCGGATCCCAGCCGGTCGGCGATCGGTTGCGGATTCTGCGTCAGCGCATCAGCAAGACCCGCGACCCGTACGCCCTCCGGCAGGCCGTTGGTCTTCGATCGTGGCGGCAGATAAAAGCCATCTGCGAATACCAGCTGCCAGGCGTCAAGATTCTCGATCGCCGCTGCGGCGACAAAGTCTTCCGGACAGTCGGTCCCCGGTGCCGCCGGGCTGAACCGGGAACGGGTAATCGGCTTGATGGAGGTGTACTTCCAGTCCTCATCGCGCTGCGACGGCAGACCCCGCTCGCCAAGCGCCTCCAGTGCTTTTGCGCGACTGCGATCAAGCGCCGCGATGCCCGCCGCCGGCAGTTCGCCGGCCTGGCCCTGCTGCGCCTCGACATAGGGCGCGGCGTGACCTTCCATAGCGCTCATGCGGTTGCTGCGCCGGCGGAGCTATCGATCCAGCCGTAGCCGCGCTCTTCCAGATCGCGTGCCAGCTGCTTGTCTCCGGAGCGCACGATGCGGCCCCCCGCCAGTACATGCACCCTGTCCGGGACAATGTAGTCGAGCAGACGCTGGTAGTGCGTGACCAGAATAACAGAGCGCTCCTCTGATCGCAGCGCATTGACGCCGCCGGCAACGATCTTCAGCGCATCGATGTCCAGCCCGGAATCGGTTTCATCGAGGACCGCGAGGCGGGGCTCGAGCACCGCCATCTGGAAAATCTCGTTGCGCTTCTTTTCACCTCCGGAGAAGCCTTCGTTGACCGAGCGGTAGAGGAATTCCTCTTTCATCTCGACCAGCCTGAGTTTCTCGCGAACGAGTTTCAGAAAATCGAGCGCATCCAGTTCCGGCTCGCCGCGGTGCCGGCGGGCGGCATTCAATCCTTCCTTGAGCAGCGCAATGTTCGCAACGCCCGGAATCTCGACCGGATACTGGAAGGCGAGAAACACCCCTTCGCGCGCGCGATTCTCGGGCGCCATCGACAACAGGTCATTTCCCATGAACGCGACAGACCCGCTGGTGACCTCGTAGCCGTCACGCCCGGCGATGACGTTGGCCAAAGTGCTCTTGCCCGAGCCGTTCGGCCCCATGATGGCGTGAACTTCTCCCGGACCCACATCCAGATCCAGCCCGTTCAGAATGGCCTTTCCGTCAACCGTGACTTTAAGATCGCTTATCTTCAGCATGTTTTTATTGGTAACTCCGTATGTCAAAACAAATCAGGGCGGGCAAACGGGGCCGCCCCGCAAGGATCAACCGACCGCACCTTCCAGGCTGATACCCAGCAGTTTCTGTGCCTCGACGGCAAACTCCATCGGCAGTTCACGGAACACTTCTTTGCAGAATCCGTTGACAATCATCGATACCGCGTCTTCCTCGGAAAGCCCGCGCTGGCGACAGTAAAACAACTGGTCCTCACCGATCTTCGAGGTGGTCGCTTCGTGCTCAATGGTTGCCGTGGGATTTTTTACCTCGACATACGGAAAAGTATGTGCACCGCACCGGTCCCCCATTAACAAAGAATCGCACTGCGAGTAGTTACGCGCCTGCTTTGCCCCCTTTAAGACCTTGACCAGACCCCGGTAGGCGTTCTGGCCGCGACCGGCGGAAATGCCCTTGGAAATGATCGTGCTGGAGGTATGTTCCCCGATGTGCACCATCTTGGTTCCGGTATCAGCCTGCTGACAGTTATTGGTCAGCGCCACCGAATAGAATTCGCCCGTCGAATGGTTGCCCTCCAGCAGCACGCTTGGGTACTTCCAGGTAATGGCCGAACCCGTTTCGACCTGGGTCCATGAAATCTTGGCGTTGTCTCCCCGGCAGGCGCCGCGCTTGGTCACAAAATTGTAGATGCCGCCCCGACCCTCCTCGTCGCCCGGATACCAGTTCTGTACGGTAGAGTACTTGATCTTGGCATCCTTGAACGCCACGAGTTCCACCACCGCTGCGTGCAGCTGGTTTTCGTCGCGCATCGGCGCCGTGCAGCCCTCGAGGTAACTCACGTAGCTGCCTTCGTCGGCAATGATCAGGGTCCGCTCGAACTGGCCCGTGTTCAGGGCATTGATCCGGAAATAGGTGGAAAGCTCCATCGGGCAGCGCACACCCTTGGGCACGTAGACAAACGACCCTTCGGTAAACACCGCCGAATTCAGCGCCGCATAGAAGTTGTCACTTTGCGGCACCACCGAACCCAGGTACTCACGGACAAGTTCCGGATGATTTGCCATAGCCTCTGAAAGCGGGCAAAAGATCACGCCGGCCTCAGCCAGTTTGTCCTTGAAGGTGGTGGCGACAGAGACGCTGTCGAACACCGCATCCACCGCGACTCCGGCCAGGGCCTTTTGCTCTTCCAGCGGAATGCCCAGTTTGTTATAGGTTTCCAGCAGTTTCGGATCGACCTCATCCAGGCTCTTGGGCCGGTCTTCATCGCGCTTGGGCGCCGAGTAATAACTGATCGCCTGAAAATCGATAGGCGCGTGCTTAACGTGGGCCCAGTCGGGGGGCTCCATGGCCTGCCACCGGCGAAAGGCGTCAAGCCGCCACTGCAAGACAAAATCGGGCTCCGATTTTTTCCCTGACAGAAAACGGATCACGCTTTCGTCAAGGCCGGGCGGCAGCGTATCCGCTTCGATGTCGGTAACGAAACCTTCCTTGTACTCGCGTCCGACCAGTTCACCCAGTTCTTTGACTGCGGAATTCACTTGGTTGTCTCTTGCGTTTTAAAAAATCGGGAACCGATCATTTGAGGTTGCCGACAACCGTGTTGGCATCCACCACCACGGTCTTGAGACGGCCTGAGCGCAGGCCCTCGCGCACGGCCGCCTGGCGCTCGGCCACCACGATCACCGCGGGACGACGCACCAGTTCGCCCAGGCTGATATCGCTCAGGAACCCGAAAATCTTGTTGCTGAGTTCCATCCACAACTCGTGGGTAAGGCATTTCTCACCGTCAAGGCAATCCCCCCTGCCGCCGCAGCCGGTCATGTCAACATTCTCATCGACCGCAGAAATCACCTCCGCGATTGAGATCGCATCCATCTTTTTCGCAAGCCGGTAGCCCCCGCCGGGCCCCCGGGTGCCCCGAACCAGTCCGGACTTTCGCAACCTGGCGAACAATTGTTCCAGATAGGAGAGCGAAATCTCCTGATTCACAGCAATATCCTGTAACGTAACCGGCTTTTTGCCTTCCTGCAGGGCGAGATCGAGCATCGCGGTCACGGCGTAACGGCCCTTAGTTGTTAACCTCATTGATCTTGACTCCCTTATATTCCCGATAGTGAAGAAAGATTGGTGAACAAGCGGCCTTTCCTGGGGAGATATCCAGCTGTCGGAGCTTGCCACCAATTACCAAGTGCGATTATAAGGATTTTGCTGTGAAAACCAAGTAAAACAGTTGGATTTGAGCGCCGGCGGACAGCCACCAGCCATTTTGCCCGTCATTCGGCTGAACTGGTCAACGCGAGCCGTGCCGGCGCAGCAGCGACACCACCAGGACGATCCCGCCGCCGATGGTCAGCCCGGTGGCCACAAGATCTGTGATGACACCGAGATCCAAAGACCGGGAGACAAGCGATACGGCAATCGCCCCGAGCAACAGCGCAGCCCCCGCAGCGAGGCCATTACGCTGGTGGGCGCACGCTTTAAGCGCGTGCTCCAGGGACTTTCTTTCCTCGTCGTCGCCGGTGCGAATATAAAGTTCGCCGTCCCGCTGCCGGCGCAACAACTCGTGCATCAGTCCCGGCAACTCCGGCAGCAAGGGCAGGACTGCCGGTAGCTCGCGACGAAGCGTTTTCATAAACGCTCTTGGCCCGATCTGTTCGCGCATCCACCTTTCAAGGTACGGCTTGGCCGTCTCCCATAAATCCAACTGCGGGTATAACTGTCTGCCAAGACCCTCGATATTGAGGAGCGTTTTCTGCAGCAGCACCAGCTGGGGCTGAACCGGCATATCAAAGCGCCTCGCCACCTGAAACAGCCGAACCACCAGATGGCCGAAAGAAATCTCGCTGATGGGCCGGGCAAAAATCGGTTCGCAAACGGTGCGCACCGCCGCTTCGAATTCATCAACCCCGGTTGATGCAGGCACCCAACCGGCGCGCAGGTGCGCCATCGCCACCGCCCGGTAGTCGCGGTTGAAAAATGCCAGCAGGTTCTCGGCGAGATACTGTTTATCCGCCTCACCCAGGGTGCCCATGATCCCGAAGTCCACGGCCCGGTACTGCCCCTCTTGGCTGACGAAAATGTTCCCCGGATGCATATCGGCATGGAAAAATCCGTCACGAAAGGCCTGGGTAAAAAAGATCTCCACACCATTATGGGCAAGTTTGCGAAGATCGATGCCTGCCTTCTTGATGGCATCGACGTCTCGGATCGGGATGCCGTCGATACGCTCCATAACCAGCACTTCGCGTCGACTGTGCTCCCAGTAGACCCGGGGCACATAAATCATTTCCGAGTCTGGAAAATTGCTGCGCAACTGGCTGGCGTTAGCGCCTTCGCGCATCATGTCCAGTTCGTCATGGACCGTCTTGTCATAGTCGGACACAACCTCAAGCGGGCGCAACCGCTTGGCATCCGGCCAGTGCCGGTCTGCAAGACGCGCCAGTTGATAGAGCAGTGCCAGGTCCTGATCGATCACCTCCCCAATCCCGGGGCGAAGCACCTTGACGACCACCTCGGTGCCGTCTTTGAGGGTCGCGCCGTGAACCTGGGCCACTGAGGCTGACGCCAGCGGGTCGAGCTCGAAACTGGCAAAGTGTTCGCTAATGGGCGCGCCCAGCGATTGCTCAACCACGGCCTCGGCCGACGCTCCGGGAAAAGGAGGCACATCGTCCTGAAGGCGGGTTAACTGCGCGGCAATGTCCGCGGGAATCAGGTCGGGGCGGGTTGACAGGGCCTGGCCAAACTTGACGAAGACCGGACCGAGTTCTTCCAGTGCTTCGCGCAGCCGCTGGCCCCGCTCGGCGGAACGGTCACAGAACCAGAAGCCCGGCAGGAGCCAAAGCGCAAAGCGGTAGGGGCGAAGCAGGTGCAGGCGAAATACGAATTCATCCAGCCCGTGCCGGACCAGAACACGGACAATGCGCAGCACACGCCAGGAACTGCTCCGGCCCATTCTGGTTTATCCGGGTTTGGCAGCGGCCCGCAACCGCTCAATCCGCTGCTGCAGGCGCGCTGTACCATCGCGCAGTGTCTCGACGTCATCGACAAAACGCTCTGCACGGGGCCGGCTCGCCAGCAGGCGTGTCTCCTCGACCAGGGTTTCGGCAAGACCTGCTGCGCCGGAATCCGCTGCACCTTTTGCCCAGCGGTTCAGGGCCCGCGCTCCATTAGCGGCCTTGCGCGCCAAAGTGTCGCCCAGTATCTGGGCGAGCGCTTCCTCAGCATCCCAGTCCAGCGCCGAGAACAAGGCCTTGATATCGAGCATCGACTGGGCATCACCCTCGATGCGGACCGAACCGCCTCGAAAAAGCTCCGGATCAGCACCGCGACGGCAAAGTTGCATCAGGCCGTTCGCTGTGCCCGAGACGGTAATATCAGGCGCCTGGTCAGGCACGCCGATCACGCGGATAGCGCCGTTGCTCACAGCGGCGTAACCGGTCGCATCCAGACCCCGGATCGAGACCGCGACTACCCGACCCTCGAGATTGCGCAGATGCGCAGCGGCACCCGAATCCAGGATGACGCGGTTGACAATACCTTCGAGGCGAAGTGCGATGGGATTCACGGCGGCAGGTCTCAGTAACGAAAGCCGGTATGCACCGCCACGATGCCGCCATTGAGGTTGTGATAACCCACATCTTCAAGCCCGGCATCAGTCATCATCCGGCTCAAGGTGTCCTGGTCGGGATGGCGTCTGATGGATTCCACCAGGTAGCGGTAACTGGCTTCGTCGCCGGTGACCAGCCGGCCCAGCGGCGGAATGACGGAAAAGGAGAAAAGATCGTAGGCACGTGATATGAGGTCTGATACCGGATGCGAAAACTCGAGTATCAGAACGCGCCCCCCGGGCTTAAGCATGCTTGCCATCGACGCGAGGGCTTTGGCGATGCGGGTGACGTTGCGAAGACCAAACGCAATGCTCACGCAGTCAAACTGATGCGGCACGAACGGCAGCGTCTCAGCGTCGGCAAGCAGCATATCGATGTTGGGACCGATACCTTTATCCAGCAGCCGGGCCCGGCCGCACTCCAGCATGCTGCGATTGATATCGGTCATCACGACACGGCCCGACGGACCCACCTGGTCTGCAAAACGTGCGGTCATATCGCCGCTGCCCGCAGCAACATCGAGAACATGTTGTCCCGCGCGTACGCCGCTACGGGCAACAGCAAAATCTTTCCACAGCCGGTGGGCGCCGAAAGACATCAGATCGTTCATCAGATCGTAACGGTCCGCGACCGAAGTGAAGACCGCTCGGACTTTGCCCGCCTTTTGCACCGACGCTACCTCGCTGAAACCAAAGTGTGTTGGCCCCTCGCTCATCGAACCACTACGTCGCTCGCAGCGAAAATACTCATGACGCTGCCTGACGCCCGTAACCCGCCTCTTTAAGTTCCTCGAGATAGGCCTGCCAATAGGCTTCCTGCTGTGATCCCAGTTCATAGAGCGTTTCCCAGGAGTAAATACCCGAGTCGTGCCCGTCGTCAAAAATAAGCTTCACTGCGTAAGCCCCGACCGCCTCAACCGCTGAAATATTGACATTCTCTTTGCCGGTCTGCAGGACTTGCTGTCCCGGTCCGTGACCCCTGACCTCGGCAGAAGGGGAGAAGACTCTCAGGTATTCGCAGGAGAGGTTAAAGAGGCTGTCGTCATCGAAAGCAACTTCCAGCGTGCGCGACTGCTGGTGCAGCACGATTCGGGTGGGACGGGGCTTGGCTGTCATGATGAAAGGCTCGCGAGAATATTAATTGCCAGGCGAGAGAAAGATTCACGGACGAAAAACGCCCCGGGCAGTTAATGCTGGCGCAGCACCGTCGCGACTTCCTCGGCGAAGTAAGTCAGGATCGCATCGGCGCCGGCACGCTTGAACGCGAGCAGTGATTCCATCACCACGGCATCGCGGTCGAGCCAGTTGTTATTGGCAACGGCACAGAGCATCGCGTACTCACCGCTCACCTGATACACAAAGGTCGGTACACCGAACTCCTGCTTCACCCGAAGCACGATATCAAGGTATGGCATTCCCGGCTTGACCATCACCATATCCGCCCCCTCGGCAAGATCGAGTTCAATCTCCCGCAAAGCCTCATCGCTGTTCCCGGGATCCATCTGGTAGGTGTACTTGTTTCCCCCGCCGAGATTCCCGGCCGAGCCCACCGCGTCACGAAACGGCCCGTAAAAGGACGAGGCATATTTCGCCGAATAGGCAAGGATCCGGGTATTCACCAGACCTTCATCCTCGAGCGCCTGACGGATGGCGCCGATCCGCCCATCCATCATGTCCGACGGGGCGACCACCTGTGCACCGGCGCGGGCATGACACAGGGCCTGGCGGACCAGGGTTTCCACTGTGGCATCATTGGTCACGTAGCCCGAGTCATCGAGCAGGCCGTCCTGTCCGTGACTGGTGTAGGGGTCCAGTGCGACGTCGGTGATGATGCCCATATCAGGCACCTCCTCACGGAGCGCGCTGACCACTCCCGGAACGAGTCCATCGGGGTTAAACGCCTCCTTGGCATCGGCCGTCTTGCAACTGGCATCCACAACCGGAAACAGCGCAATGGCACGAATGCCCAGATCGTCAAGCCTTTTGGCCCGCTGCAGCAGAAGATCGAGGCTGACCCTTTCAACGCCGGGCATGGAAGGTACGGCCTCGCGCACTGCCGAGCCCTCGCAGACAAAGACCGGCTGAATGAGATCGTCAACACCCAGGCTGCTCTCCCGCACCAACGCGCGGCTGAAGGCATCTTTACGAAGACGCCGCATCCGTGAAAGAGGATAAAAACCCATCAAACCCTCTTGCCGTTATCGGCTACGGGCGCGCCGTTTCCTGGCCGTTTTCCTGGCGGGCGCTTTTTTGGTGGTTGATTTCCTGGCGACCTGCTTGGCCACTTTTTTCTTGGTCGGGACTTTCTTGGCGGCTTTCCTGGCGACCCGCTTGGCTGCCTTCTTTTTTGCCGGCGCTTTTTTCGTCGTTTTCTTGGCCGATGCCTTT
>DCXP01000054.1:697-5828 GCA_002327725.1 Proteobacteria bacterium UBA2133 | reverse complement strand
TACTCGCCAGACTTGCTACTGTCGCATAATTACATCACCCATCTTCTGGTGGCCCGCAAAGAAGTCATCGTCGAGGCGGGCGGTTTTCGTTCAGAGTTTGACGGCGCCCAGGACTACGATCTTCTGCTTCGCATGAGCGAGATCACGGACAAGATCGCCCATATTCCGGAACCCCTGTACCACTGGCGTCAGTCGGTTCAGTCCACAAGTCTTGATTCCGGCGCCAAGCCGCAGGCGCACCTGCGTGGCAAACAGGCGCTTTGCGAAGCGCTGGCCAGACGGGGTATCGACGGTGAAGTCCTTACCGCAAATGCGCCGCACTATTTCCGTGTTCGCCGCGCGATCACGGAACGCCCGTCAGTCGATGTCATCATTCCGTTTCGGGACCAGCCGTTGATGCTGCAGCGGTGTATCGATGCTCTGATGTTCAATACGCGGTATCGTAACTTCCGGGTGCTTGGCGTCGATAATGGCAGTGTCGAAGCGTTGACACTGGAGATCAAGGACAAATATGAGAGAGAAACGGGTCGCGTCCGTTTCGTTTCTCTGGACAAGCCCTTTAATTTCTCCCAACTGGTCAATTTTGGTGTCCAGCAGGCCAAGGGTGATCACGTCGTTCTAATGAACAATGATATCCAGGTGATCAACAGTGATTGGCTCGAGGCGATGCTCGAGCAGTCGCAGCGGGCGGAAGTCGGGGCGGTGGGGGCGAAACTGTATTATCCTGACGACACAATCCAGCACGCCGGAATTGCAATCGGAATCGGTAACTATGCGGGACATCCCCATAAACACGCCGAAGGCGGCTATTCAGGCTATCTCAATCGCTTACACAATATCCAGAATGTATCCGCGGTGACCGGCGCGATGATGATGGTGGAACGGCGCATCTATCAATCAGTCGGCGGATTTGACGAGAAAGTCTTCAAGATTGCCTGTAACGACGTCGATTTCTGCCTTCGTCTGAGAAAACAGGGCCTTCTCAACGTGTTTACGCCCTACGCCAGGGCCTATCACCATGAATCCGTCAGCCGGGGTTATGAGGATACTCCCGAGAAAAATGCCCGCTTTGCCGGAGAAGTTGAAGCGTTCCGGAAGCGTCATGCGGAGGAACTCTCAAACGGTGACCCGTACTACAATCCCCATTTCAGACTGGACACTGAAGAGGTCTTTGTTCGGCCGTGGACGCAGCATTGACCCATCATTAAGCCCCACCAGCAGCAGGCCTGTCGATATGTCGCAACTGCAGTTATCAGTCGTATTGCCCGTCTTCAATGAAGCCGGGAATCTTGAACCCCTGACAGAGGATCTGCTGGGGGCGTTGGCGGAAATTGGCCGATCTTTTGAGATTATTTTTGTTGACGACGGGAGCACCGACGGATCTTTGGAGGTGTTGACCCGCCTGCAGAAAGAACATGATTCAATCCTGGTGATCGAGTTTCGGCGAAATTTTGGCCAGACAGCAGCGCTCGCAGCGGGGCTTCGCTGTGCGGAAGGGGAGACGGTGATCACGATGGATGCCGATCGGCAGAATGACCCGCGGGATATTGGGATCCTGTTGAACGAGATCGACGGCGGCAAGGACCTGGCGTGCGGATGGCGGTATGACCGTCAGGATGGCCTTTGGCTACGGTTGCTTCCGTCACGCGCTGCCAACTGGCTGATCTCCACGACCACAGATGTCAAGCTTCATGACTACGGTTGTACGTTGAAAGCCATGCGCAAAGAGGTGGCTAAAAACCTGAGACTATATGGAGAGATGCACCGCTTCATCCCGGCCATCGCGAGCTGGTACGGCGTCCGCATGAGCGAAGTTAAGGTGAGGCACCATGCCCGAACCGCCGGTGTATCAAAATACGGCCTGTCGAGAACGTTTCGTGTATTGTTGGATCTTCTGACAGTCAAATTCCTGATGGGCTACTCGGCCCGGCCTATACAGCTCTTCGGCAGTATCGGACTCGCATGCACGCTGGCAGGCGGCAGCGTCCTGGTATGGCTCTTCGTAGAGCGCATGTTCTTTGGGATGGCGCTCGCAGGCAGACCGGCGGTGCTAGCGGGGATCGTACTGACCCTGGTTGGACTTCAATTCATCACCGTGGGACTATTGGCCGAGTTGCAGGCACGAACCTATCACGAGTCTCAAGACAAACCGATCTACGAAATCCGCCACACCTACGGGGGCCGGGAATCACAGACCTGATTGGTGGCGTCGATCGGCTATGGGCTGAACCGCGCGCGATCTCCGAAAGTCGCCTTGAATATCTCCGTCGTCGTCGTTAACTTCAATTCGGGGCCCTTTCTGAAAGGGGTTGTCGAGCAGCTTCATGCGCAACCGGCCAATTACGATGTTATTGTGATTGATAACCGGTCCTCAGATGGAAGTACCGACTTTCTTCGGGACACTCACCGGGCGCGTCTTGTCGCCCTTGATCGCAATCTGGGTTTCGGTGCCGCCGCAAACATTGGAGCGGGCAAGGCAAATGGAGACTATATTCTGTTCTTGAATCCCGACGCCTTCGTTGGCATGGATACACCGGCACTGATGGCGGATTACCTCGCCAGTAGTTCCGAGCATGGTCTTTGCGGTGCATTTTTGCTTGATTTTCACGGCCGTGAGCAGGCGGGCAGCCGCCGCCGCGACCCTACCCTGATCAGGGCCTGTGGAAAGGTGCTGAAATCAATCGTCGCGAAGAGTCCGGTACCGACTTTTGACCAGAATCGGGAGGCACTGCCGACAGGACCCGTTTCTGTAGAAGCGGTATCCGGCGCCTGCATGATGGTGAAGAGTGCAGTTCACCGGGAGATCGGGGGTTTCGACGAGAAATACTTTCTCCACTTTGAAGATCTTGATTACTGTCGGCGGATCCGTGACAGGGGGTGGGTGATTGGGTTCCTCCCGCAGGCGCCGGCCTTTCATTACCAGGGGGGCTCAGGTTCAACAAGCGAGCGAACGCTGCTGTATCACAAGCAGGCCGGTCTTCGACGTTATCTCAACAAGTTCGATGGCGTGAGCGGCGGCCTAAAGATTCTGAGGAATGCAGGCTTGGAGATTCTGGGTTGTGCAGGACGTCTCGCGATCGGGTTGAATAAAGCTAGCCGTGCCAGGAACTTGCTGCGGGTGGATCACGATGCAGGCAGCCGCCAGGTTCTGGTGGGTGAAGTGCTCACCGGCGCACATCCTGTGGTGCTGGTGTTCGGTGCAAGGAGCGACGTCGGCGAGGCGCTCTGCGCGCGTCTCAATGCACTGGGTCTTATTACCGTTTGCGTGACCCGTACGGTGAATGAAATCAGGCAATCTCCACTGATGGTGACGATACACCCGGATCTGTTGCTGAGGAATCAGCTTGGCGCACGAATTGATGTCGCGGCCATGGTCAGCGTCTGCCCGATCTGGGAGTTACCGCGTTATCAGGCATTTCTGGAGGCCATTCATAATCCCAGCCAGCTCTGGCTGGTTTTGAGTTCAACCAGCGTGACCACCAAATCGAACCCTGAAGCGAGGAACACTAACGCCGTTGCGGCTCGGCTCGGTCAAGGAGAAGCGTGGCTAAATACATTGCGAAGGGGGAGTAGCGGGCCAACAGTCATGGTCCGGCCAACACTGATCTATGGCGGGGGCAGGAACCGAAACATTAATAATCTCAAACAGATAGCGAGAATATCTCGATTGAGACTCGATTTAGATTTCGCCCGTGGACTGCGCAGCCCGGTTCATTGCGACGACCTGGCACAGTGGATGACGGCCATCGTTGCCCGCGGTCCTTACCCGGGCGATCAGCAGCTTTCAGGCATACAGTGTGTCGAGATATCCGGAGCGCAGGCCCTCTCGTTTCGTGACCTGGTCTGTTATGCTGCAGATGTCTCTGGCGCTACGACTGCAGACCTCACGCTCAGTCGCACAACCGTTCGTTTACTGCTGCGGCTCTTTGGCTGGTTACCGGTATTCCGGGAGGTTCCCAAGGATTTTATCAGCCGTCTTGAGCGTGATTTTCTTTTTCCCAATGACAACGCACTGTCCTTGCAGGCAGGCAAGATGCGTCGTTTTTATCCCTGAGTGATTCGTGAGATAGGCGACACGATGATGACTGAGATCGCACTTGCATCGCTCATTGGCCCCTGCGTCATTGCCTATACGCTGCTCTATCTGTTGCTGAAGTTCGACAGTCGACTTCTCGCCTACGATAGGCCCACCGAGCGGGGGCTTCATGACCGGGTTGTCCCGCGGGGCGGGGGAGTGATCATCATTGTCGCAACCGGGCTATGCAGCGCCGGGCTTTCACTTGCCGGTATCGACGATGGGCTGGACTGGCCGATCGTCCTTGCGCTGAGCGGAATAGCGGTAATGGGATTCGCGGATGATCATTTCGGACTGAGTATTCGCTTGCGACTGTTGGCGGGATTTGCTCTCGCAGGCGTCGTCGGAATCGCTACGGTCGGCGGTGAACAATGGGTATTGTTCGGCGCCAGCTACCCCTGGCAGCCGGAGTTTGTCATTCTGCCCGTTGTCCTGGGACTGGTCTGGTTGATGAATCTTTTCAATTTTATGGATGGCGCTGACGGGGTCGCGGGAGTTCAGGCGTTGATCGGGACCGCAGTGCTTGCAGTCTGGTTCGCGCTTTCCAATTATCCGTCGTTGGCGCTAATGAACCTTGGCGTTGCCGGGGCTTGTCTTGGGTTCCTGGTTTTTAACTGGGCCCCGGCGCGGGTCTTTTTGGGTGACGTCGGCAGCCTGACCTTGGGTGCGTGGTTCGGATGTATGCTGCTCATTGGAACGAGTAGGGCGGGAATACCCCTGGAAGCGTTTTTCATTCTACTGGGAATCTTCTGGTTTGATGCAACCTATACGCTGATCCGGAGATTGCTATCAGGGGCCCCGATTACCGAGGCGCACCGCGAACACCTTTACCAGCGGCTCATCCTCGCCAACTGGAGTCATCAGAAGGTTGCCCTTAGTACCGCTGTTCTGGCGCTGGTGATGGCAGTGCTGGCTTCCGCGGTGACTCGCACACCAGAGAATGGCCTATGGTTCTTTCTCCTGGCACTTGCTATCCTCTTGGGATACACCGCATTGGTGACGCGCCTTGGCACAAAAGATAGATCGCCGGGCGAAACCTAGGGAATCCATGGAACG
>DCXP01000054.1:0-359 GCA_002327725.1 Proteobacteria bacterium UBA2133 | reverse complement strand
GCTGGAAAAACTGCTTTCCGCTGCAAGATACCTGCTGACTCGTTGGCCGGTACTGCTGCACGATGCAATGGCAGTCTGTATCGCCTGGCTCGGTGCGTACTGGTTCCGCTTTAATCTGGATCGCATTCCAGACGTATTTCTGGATCAGTCGCTTGCGGTTCTGCCGCTCGTGGTGTTCTGGCACTTGGTATTTTTCGTCGTCTTTGGCGTCCACCGCGGGGCGTGGCGCTTTACTTCGACGCATGATCTTTCGGTGATACTGAAATCGGTCGTGGTTGGAACCGCGGTAGTCGCCTTTTCAATTTTTCTGGCAACGCGCCTGGTTGCGGTGCCAAGGTCGGTATTTCCCCTGCATGGTG
>DCXP01000007.1 GCA_002327725.1 Proteobacteria bacterium UBA2133 | reverse complement strand
AAGCCAGCGTGCTACGATCGCCGGCTTGGGTTGGTTCTCGATCTCAACCGTTACATCGTAAGACAGCAGCCATTGTCCCGCATTCCGTTCAACGGCATCGGCGAGAACAAAGCGGCTGCGAACCCGTGATCCGCTCTCGACTGGATTTAAAAATCGCAGTTTCTCAAAGCCATAGTTGATACTGACCTGCGCTTTTTCAAGCGGTGCTGCCGCCTCCAGCGCGAACGTCGATAACAGCGAAAGCACCAGAAAGCCATGAGCGATCGTGCCGTCAAGACCCGCTTTCTCTTTTGCCTGGGCGGGATCCATATGGATAAACTGAAAATCTTCGGTGCATGCTGCAAACGCGTCAATACGCGACTGGCCCACCGTTATCCAGTCAGAGACCCCGGTCTCGACACCAATCCAGTCACCCAGCTGACTCGGTGGTACAGGTGAGCGCGGCATGGTGGGACGAAAAGGTCTCAGGCCTAACTCGCCAGATGGCGAACACCCTGATCAAGGCCTTCCAGCGTTAACGGATACATGTGCTCCTCCACCAGTTCATTGATCAGGCCGATCGATTGGGTATAGCCCCAGTGTGCCTTGGGCGTGGGATTCAGCCAGATGACTTTCTCAAAGTTTTCTTTAAGGCGGCCCATCCAGGTTACCCCGGACTCGCGGTTCATGTACTCCACGCTGCCGCCGACACTCACCACCTCGTACGGCGCCATTGAGGCATCACCCACAATGATGACCTTGTAGTCGTGCTGATAGGTGTGGAGCACATCCCAGGTGGGAATGGTTTCGTTCCGGCGTCGATGGTTGTCGCGCCAGAGAAAATCGTAGAAAAAATTGTGGAAGTAGTAGTAGTCCAGGTGCTTGAACTCGCTGCGCGCCGCAGAAAAGAGCTCCTCGCAGGTCCGTACATAGGGGTACATCGATCCGCCCACATCGAAAAATACCAGCACCTTGACCGCGTTATGGCGCTCGGGAACCATGCGTATATCCAGCAACCCGGCATTGCGCGCAGTCGACCGGATCGTATCTTCCAGGTCGAGTTCCTCCTCAGCGCCGCTGCGGGCAAATTTGCGCAAACGTCTCAGCGCCATCTTGATACTGCGCGTGCCGATCGTGACTGAATCGTCCAGATTACGGTAGTGCCGCTGTTCCCAGACCTTGACGGCGCTTCGGTTACGGCTTTCTCCGCCTACCCGGATCCCCTCCGGGTGGTAACCGCTGTTGCCGAATGGCGACGTTCCCCCCGTACCAATCCATTTACTCCCGCCCGAGTGGCGCTTTTCCTGCTCTTCCAGGCGTTTGCGAAATTCCTCCAATAGCTTCTCAAGGCTGCCGAGTGACTGGATCTTGGCTTTTTCTTCATCCGTCAAGTATTTCTCAAGCTCAGCCTGCAGCCAGTCTTCCGGTATCAATGCATTGATGATGTCATCGATACTTTCCATCTCGCTGAACCACGCACTGAAGGCCCGGTCAAACCGGTCAAAGTATTTCTCGTCTTTGACCAGGCACGCCCTCGACAGAAGATAAAAGTCGTCAACGGAGGCAAACGCCAGCCTTGCCTGCAGCGCTTCCAGCATCATCAGGTACTCTTTGATAGAAACCGGGATGCCGGATTGCTTGAGCGTTTGGAAGAAGCTGATCAGCAAGGCATCAAGGTCCGAACCGGACTAATTGGAAGGACTCTCGCGCCGCGCCATGAATGCCAGTCGCTGCAGCATATGCACATCCTGCTCATTTTTGAGTAAAGCGCCATACAGCGGTGGGATCGCCTGGCTGGGATCACGTGATTTGAGAATCTCTTCGGGGATGTCGTCCGCCATCAACAGTTTCAGCCAGTCAATCAACTCGGAGGTCGATGGTTTTTTCTTGAGCCCGGGAATCTCGCGCACTTCAAAAAAGACATCCAGCGCTTCCCGGATGAGCGTCTTGCGGATGTCGGGGTAGTGCACCTTGACGATCTTCTCCATCGTGGGCTTGTCCGGAAACGCAATGAAGTGGAAGAAGCACCGGCGCAAAAAAGCATCAGGCAGTTCTTTTTCGTTATTACTCGTAATCACGACGATCGGCCGATGCTTCGCCACAATGGTCTCACCGGTTTCATAAACGAAGAACTCCATCCAGTCGAGTTCGAGGAGCAGATCGTTCGGAAACTCGATATCCGCCTTGTCAATTTCATCGATCAGCAGCACCACCTGCTCAGGTGAGTCAAACGCCTCCCAGAGTTTGCCGGGACGGATATAGTTGCTGATATCTCCGACGCGGCCGTCGCCCAGTTGGGAATCCCGAAGGCGCGATACCGCGTCGTATTCGTAGAGTCCTTGCTGGGCTTTACTGGTGGATTTGATATGCCAGCGAATCAAGGGCTTCTTCAGGGCTGCAGCGACTTCTTCGGCCAGCATCGTCTTGCCGGTGCCGGGCTCTCCCTTGATCAGCAGTGGTCTTTCCAGCGTCACCGCGGCATTGACGGCCATCGCCAGGTCTTCAGTCGCGACATAACGCTCAGTCCCGGTAAAACTCATGAATTTCCCTCCATTTGCGAAGCCCAGATGATAGCAACAATTTTGAGTTTTCTGGCCACGCGACAATACCCATCCTAAAAACAAAACCCCGCTGCATCTAAGTGTACTGCCCGATTAAAGAAGTCGGCCCCGGATTATCCATAACCGATACACAAGCACCTTTTTCGGGCAAAATCCGCTGTCCAGATAACTGCAGGAAGCCCCGTGCTCGATTTTTCACGCAACCAACAAAAACAAGCGGCCTATCAGGCCGTTAACCCCAAGGGCAGCGTTCCGGCTCTCATCACAGAGTCAGAGGACGATCTGCTCCAGGGACCCTGGGTTCACGGGGATGCGTACACCATCTGCGACCCGTATCTTTTTGCCATCAGTTCCTGGCTCGAGAGCGATGGCGTCGATACTGCGGCTTTGCCGCACATTCTGGCTCACCGTGAAAACATGCTGGCCCGTTCTGCAACCCAGGACGCACTTTCGCAGCTAAGTTAATTCGCCCAACACCATAACTTCTTCGGAATGCTTTTAAACGAGAACCTAATCAATGTTTGACGCCGATCTATTAAGCGAGATTCGTGATCGCTTCCATCATGTCAATCATTGTCCCTACCAGGGGCCGAGAATCTTTTTTGAAAACGCAGGGGGATCGCTGACCCTGAAATCGGTCGTCGAAGTCAACAGCCACCTCTCGTCCATACCGGATAACCAGGGCCGGGATAATCCCGCCTCTCATGAACTGGTGCGGATCATCAGCAAGGCCCGCGAAGACATGAAAACCTTCTTTGGTGTCAAAGACGGCGTGGTGTTTACCGGCGAGAGCGGAACCGAACTGCTTTTCCGCCTGGTGCGGGCAGCGGTTTTGGGTTCCCGCGCCGGCGGTAACGTCGTCGGCAGCACGCTTGAGCACCCGGCGACCGCCAGTGCCCGCAGCCGATGGTGTCCGGTGGCAGGCAAAGAGAACATCAGCATTGCCCATGACAAAGATCAGGCGATGGTCACGGTGCAAGACTACGCAGCGCATGTGGATGAAAACACGCGTGTCGCAACCGTTATTCAGACCAGTCCCGTCACCGGAATGACGGTCGATGTTGCCGCTATCGCGAAGGCGATCCGGAGCAAGGCACCTGACTGCTTCATCATTGTCGACAGCATCCAGCACGCTGCCCATGGTGTCATGGACATGGACGCATGCGGTGCCGATGCTTGCGCCCTGTCCGGATACAAGGTGTTTTCAAGGCACAACTACGGTGTCGCCTGGGCGTCGCCCCGCTTGAGCACCTTGCCCCACGAGAAACTTAACGGCACGGCAGATGATTTCTGGGAACTCGGAACCCGTGATACCGGTGCATTCGCGGCCTTCAGCGAGGTGGTCAACTATCTGGACTGGCTTGGCAGCCGGCTGAGCGATGACCCGCACCGCCGGGGTCGGCTGGAAGCGGCGGGCCGTGCAATGGCCGCGCAGGAGGCGCATCTGGTGGATGTGGCGATCAACGGTGCCGACGGTCAGCCGGGTATCCGCGACCTGCCCGGCGCCTATATTGTGGGTGGGCCCGATAATCCGCACCGTGAGGGGCTGGTCTCGTATGCGTTTTCGCATATTCCCTCTGCCGATGTGGTCAGCGGGCTTAACGACCGGGGCATCAGAACACACGTGCGCAAGGCTGATTATTTCTCGGGCAATATTCTCGATCCGCTGGGCATGGAGAGCTGTATCCGCACCTCTTTCTGTCATTACAACAGCAAGGATGAGGTGCTCAGCTTACTGACAGCACTGGCAGACATTACAAAGCATTGACTACGCCCCTGAAGAGCGAGGGTATCAGGGGCTCTGGTAAATTCTCACAAGGTCCGAACTGAACATGAAGGAGACACTATGGCCAAGGGATACTGGATGACGGCATATCGGGAGATCCTCGACGCAGACAAACTTGCCGCCTATGTCGCGCTGGCCGCAGATGCGGTACAGGCAAACGGCGGACGTTTTCTGGTTCGGGGCGGTCAGATGCAGCCCAAAGAACACGCTGTTGCAGAGCGTACCGTCCTCGTCGAGTTCGACAGTTATGAGCAGGCGCTGGCGACCTATGTGTCACCGGCCTACCAGAAGGCGCTTGAGGCACTGGACGGCGGCGTCGTGCGTGATCTTCGTATCGTCGAGGGTATCGACTGATTGTCCTGGGTCATCGAGCGAGAGTCGGTTGATGAGCGAAGTTACGGTTATTGGTGGCGGCATCATCGGCGTGTGCAGCGCCCTCGCGCTGCAGCGCGAGGGCATTGCGACCACACTGATTGAGCGGGGCAGCATCGGGGGTGAGGCCACCTTCGGCAACTGTGCGCTGATGGCGCTCAGCGAGATCGTTCCTCTTGCCAAGCCCGGCGTCATGAAAAAGCTGCCGGGCTGGATCCTGAATCCCGAAGGGCCGCTCGCGATCCGCCCCGGCCACCTGCCTGCCGCCCTGCCCTGGCTGCTGCGGTTTCTACGTAACGCCAGGCCGCATCGGGTGGCGCAGATCTGCCGCGGGCTGGGCGCACTGACCGCGCACGCCCAGGAAGACTTCGACGAAGTGATTGAAGCTGCCCGGATCGAAAATATCTGGGCTGAAAACGAGGTGCTCTACCTTTATGACAAAAAGGAGCAGTACCTCGCGGATCAATTCAGCTGGCAACTGCGTGCCAACGAGGGCTACCACGTGACCGAACTCGAAGGCAGTGCGCTTGCCAACCTGGAGCCTGATGTTGATAGCGACGGAAAATTCGGCCTGATCGCGCACGGCTGGAGGTCATTCACCGATCCCCAGCGTCTCACCTACGAACTTGCCCAACACTTCACCGAGCTGGGAGGTGAGATTCTGAGCGCTGAGGTCAACAGAATTGAAAGCACGCTCTCCAAACCCAGGCGCCTTCACTTCGCGGATGGGTCACAACGGGATGTGGACAAGCTGGTTATTGCCGCCGGCTGCTGGGCCGGCCGGCTGCTGAAGGATATCGGTATCCGCATCCCCCTGGCGCCCCTGCACGGCTACCACACTGATATCGCAGACAGCGGCGTATCGCTGTCGCGGCCGGTACTCTATGCCAGCGGCGGCTTTGTCAACACGCCTGTGGAAAGCGGTCTGCGGATTGCCGGCACCGTCGAGATTGCACCGTTGGATGCTAAGCCCAACTTCCGGCGCGCCGAAGTACTGGTCGAGAAAGCCCGGCGAAAGCTCTTCCCCGGTCTGAAACATACCCACGGGTCACAGTGGATCGGTGCCCGTCCGTTTATGCCCGACACCCTGCCCGTGATCGGGCCTGCGCCCGATGTTGAAGATACCTGGCTGGCCGTTGGCCATGGTCAACTTGGCGTGACCATGGGCCCGACCACCGGTAAGCTCGTCAGCGCCATGATCGCCGGCAGGTCACCGGCCGTGGATATTGCTCCCTACCGGGCGGACCGGTCCTATGTCTGACAATACCCGCGGCAGACACTAACGAACCCAACGCAACTGCAACTGCAACTGCGGGTTTTTCAAAGGAGGATTCATTTTGAACAAAGTATGCGTGATCACAGGCGTCGGCCCGGGCAACGGCGCTTCATTCAGCAGGCGCTTCACGGCAGAAGGTTATACCGTCGTGATGCTTGCTCGAAACGGCGCCTATCTTGAGGAGCTCGCCGGTGAGATTCCCGGATCTGTCGGGATACAGTGCGATGTCCGTGAGCCCGAAGCAATTAAGAGTGTCTTTGCGCGTATTCATGACGAGATCGGTGCCGTCGATACCCTCATCTATAACGCCGGCGCGGGTGAGTGGGCTCCGATCATGGAAACCTCCACGGAAGGCATGTATTCCTCCTGGGCCACCAATACCCTCGGCCTGCTGGTGTCCGCCCAGCAGGTGATCCCGACAATGAGTGATCAGGGAGAGGGCAATATCATGATCATCGGCGCCACAGCCTCGCTACGGGGCGGCGCCCGATCAACAGCGTTTGCCTCGGCCAAAGCGGCTCAGCGCAGCGTTGCCCAGTCAATGGCCCGGGATCTGGGCCCCAAAGGCATTCATGTGGGATACCTGATTATCGACGGCATTATCGATCTTGAGCGCACCCGAAAACGTATGCCGGACAAAGCGGGCGAATTTTTCATGCGGCCGGATGCCATCGCCGACAGTGTCTACACACTGACTCAGCAGGACCGCTCTGCGTGGACCTTTGAGGTCGATCTTCGCCCCTTCGGCGAGCGCTGGTAGCGACTCGGTTCACTCAGACCCTCGGGCCCAGGCGATAGCGTCTTCGAGGCGGTCATCTCCCCAGAAGAGCTCACCGTCGACGACGAACGACGGGCTGCCGAAAATCCCAAGGCGCTGTGCCCGCTCTGTCTGCTCAAGATAGGCGGCTTCGATTTCCGGACTGTTCGCCCGGTCAAGCACGTGCGAAAGATCCTGGCCGATCTCGGATAGTGTCTCCGGGAGGTTGGGCTCACCGCCGGCTTCCTGGCCCTCAATGAACCATCTTCGGTAGGTCGTACGCACATAGTCCTCGCACCAACCTTCGCGCATAGCCAGCACCGCAACCCGGTTGGCAAGATCAAATTCTCCCAGCGGATAAGGCGCCGGCACCCTGGCTGAAAAACCGTAACCTTGTGCGCGGCGCTCAATATCACGCCACATGTAGTCGACTTTCACCTGTTTGCTCGGCGGGAACGGGACATTGTCCATCTCGCGCATGATCTTGCGCACGCTGAAAGGCTGCCATGAGAACGAAGCGCCGGTCTCTTTGGCTAACCCGGCAATACGCGTCACCGAAAGATAGGTATAGGTGCTGCCGATCGAGAACCAGAACTGGATTTCTTTCATGATCAGCCTGCCTGAGCCAAGCGACTCTTTTTCAGGGACTTAATCACGGAAATTGACGTACTGAAGCGGCAAACCTGCGTCTTCTTCTTTCAGCAGCGCGATCACGGCCTGCAGATCGTCGCGCTTCTTGCCGGATATGCGCAACTGGTCTCCCTGGATCGCTGCCTGGACCTTCATTTTGCTGGCTTTTATTTTTTTCACCAGCGTTTTGCCAAGCGCGGCATCAATACCGCGACGGACGGTGATCTTTTGCTGCACCTTACCGCCGCCGCGCTCTTCGACCTCGCCTGCCTCAAGACACCCGATGTCGATTCCCCGCTTGACCAGTTTGGGTTCGAGAATATCGCGAACCTGGCCGGCCTTGAACTCATCGTCGGCAAAAATGGTGAGCACAGGCTCTGCATACTCGACCCGGGCGTCGCTGCCCTTGAAGTCAAAACGGTTGCTCACCTCACGGTTCGCCTGATCAATCGCATTGGTAAGTTCATGCTCATCGACTTCACTGACCACATCAAAAGACGGCATCGTATCTCTCCTGATTGTTTACTTAAGACGCTGCGTACCCACCGTCGACCATATAGACCCCGCCGGTACAGTACGCAGACGCATCGCCGGCAAGGTATACCGCAAGGCCGGCGATATCCTCCGACATCCCCAGCCGGCCCAGCGGTATCTTGCGCAGGAAGCGGTCGAGATTCGCCTCGTCGCTCCACAGCGCCTCGCTGAACTTGGTCTTAATCAGCCCGGGGCAGATGGCATTGACGCGGATCCCGTCTTTGCCCCAATCCTGCGCCATGGCTTTGGTCAGATTGATGAGCGCCGCCTTGCTCACACTGTAGATGCCGATTCCGGCTTCGGGAGTCAGCCCTCCGATAGAACTGAGATGCATGATCGAACCGCCGCCGCGTTCTTTGAGGATGGGATGGACCCGGTTGCACAGAAACACCGGCCCCTTGAGGTTGACGTCAATGATCTTGTCAAAAGCACGCTCGTCGGTCCTGTGGATCGGACCGTAGACCGGATTGGTCGCCGCATTATTGACGATGATATCGAGACCGCCGTAAGCCGCGACGGATTGGTCAACCAGACTTTCGATGTCATCCATCCGGCCCATGTTGGCCGCGATGCCGGTGGCTTCAAGTCCATCCGCCCTGAAAGCCTGCGCCACCTGCTCCACGGCCTCCGCCTTTCGACTGCTGACGACCACGCTCGCACCAAGCTCCGCCATTCCCCTGGCAATCGCCTCACCAATACCCTTGCTCGCGCCAGTGACCAGGGCCACTTTCCCCTCCAGCTCAAAGAGACGACGGGTCCCCCCTTCACTACTCATGCCTGCATTCTCCCAATAATGAATGGCCAATCACCAGACGATAGTCCCGAGGCTTCAGACCCCAGTTGGCCAAGTGATATGGATACTGAGTCTAAATGAGAATCCCCGCTTTCGCTCAGGCCGAGTCCTCCATGGGCAGGCCCCTTGGGATTTTCTTCTCCTTGTCGAAAAACGGGAGTGTGACGATCTCGCATTGATGGTGATCGCCCTCGACATCACATAGCGTCAGTATCTTGCCGACCCAGTCGTCGCCCTCATCGGCAGGGTGGTCGAACACCACGTAGCCGATACCTTTTTCCAGCGTCGGCGACCAGCAACTGCTTTTCGTGATCCCCACCCTTTTGCCGTCGTCAAGAATCTCAAGGCCCGAGTTCACCTTGCCCCGCTCACTGACATAACCAAACAGCCGGCATCCGGTATTGGCGTTCTGAAGCGCCTGCTTTCCCACGAAATCATCCTTGGCAAGGTCGACAAATGCCCCCAGCCCCGCATCGAATGGCGTCATGCTGAGGTCGATATCCGACTGGTAATCCAGGATCCCGGCCTCAATCCGTCGAAGGCCCAGCGATGCACTGCCGGAGCGTTCGAGTCCAAAACGTTCGCCAACCGAAAAAAGATAGTCCCACAGCGCGCCGTGATCGAGCCCGGCATGACCGTAGATCTCGATCCCCACTTCCCCCGTCCATCCCGTGCGCGATACCACAACCTCCTGGCCATCGAAACTGAACCTCCCGGCATGGAAATAACCAAACCCTTCGGGCACCTGACCCGGCACGGCTGCCTTTAGAAACTCAAGAGAATTTGGGCCCTGCACCTGCAATACCCTGGATTGCGGGTCAGCAATGGTGACGTTCAACCCGTCCGACAACGCCAGGAACCACTTGGCGGTATCCCCGTTGGCCTCGACATACCAGAACCGGTCTTCTGCCAGGCGGATCAATACTCCATCCATGACAAGTCCGCCGTGCGGTGCACAAACCAGCGCATAGCGTGCCCGCCACAGCGGCAGGTCGCTGATGCGACGGCAAAACGCCTTTTCCAGAAGACGCGCCGCGTCATCACCGCGGACCTCTATCGGCCGTTCCGGGATATCGTAGAGCATGATGTTGTGCCGCAGTTTCCAGTACTTCTCAAGGGGATCGTCCTGATCCGTCCCCACAGCTGAGAGGCGGCTGGCATAAACCGAATACATCATGTCATCGGTCAACCACTTTTCGGCATACGGCGACTGCTCGATTCCGCGACGGAAAATTCGGACGGTTGATGCAGAGCCTGCATGGGCTCCCCGATACACCATATGAATGAGTTCTTCTTTATTCATGTTCTCTCTTCATGTTTGTTAGGACTTATTCCTTTCCTGGGTTCTTTCTTTCGCGTTACAGATAGAAGGCAGGTCCGGGATTGTATTCGCGCGAATGTATACTGCTTCCATGCGTGCGGCCAGACTCCTGGACGAACCGATCATTCATCCTGGCATGGATGAGCGTATCGGCACCAATATCAATGGTCCGAGTGTCATCCGCGTCCCGGACTGGGTGGCACAACCCCTCGGACGCTACTACCTTTATTTCGCGCATCACAAGGGCACTTTCATCCGTCTTGCTTATGCCAATGATCTTAAGGGTCCGTGGCAGATTTACCGACCCGGGGTGCTGGACGTCTCGGAATCACTTTTTGCCCCAACCGATCCACCGGAACCCCCGCCTGATCAGCGTCCCAGTTGGGCAGACACGCTCCCCGGAGGCTACCTCTACGCCCACGTTGCTTCTCCGGATGTGCATATTGATGAGCCCGGGCAAAGGATTCGCATGTACTACCATGGCCTTCTGGATGATGGCGGTCAAATGACACGGGTTGCCTATTCAAAAGACGGCCTGAGCTTCGTGCCGCAGGTACCGCTGCTCGGTCCGCCCTACTTCCGGGTCGTCAGGCATGGGCAATGGATCTACGCGATCAGTTGGCAGGGGCGCTTTCTTCGCGCGCGCGACTGGGACGGCCCTTTCGAGGTTCAGCGGGATCCCGGCCCTGCCATGCGGCTTTTTGGAGCGAACAGCCCCCTTGAGCCACGCCACCCTGCCTTGTGGCTTAAAGGTGACACCCTGCACTTCTTCTTCTCATGCATGGGAGGCTGCCCTGAGCAGATCTATCACTGTCATTGCGAATTGAGCGACGACTGGGATTGCTGGGTATTCACCGAACCAAGAATCCTGCTCAGTCCCGAGAAGGTCTGGGAGGGCGCGGACCTTCAGCCCAAACCCTCGGTGGTTGGAACCGCCAGGTCACGGCTGTGCGAGTTGAGGGACCCTGGGATTTTTGCTGAAGACGGCGAGGTCTATATCCTCTACAGCGGTGCGGGCGAGGCCGCGATCGGCATTGCCCGACTTGACGGCATGTAATCAGGCGGCGTCGCCGACCGATATCTGCTGAAGGGTTTTTGCAAACAGGTTTACCGTCCGGTCGATGTCTTTCAGTTTATCCAGACCGAAAAGACCAACACGGAAAGTCCTGAAATCCTCCGCCTCATCACACTGCAGGGGTACCCCCGCTGCAATCTGTATCCCGAGTTCGGCAAACTTCTTTCCCGTCTGTATCTTTGGATCATCGGTGTAGCTCACCACCACACTCGGCGCCCTGAAGCCGGGTGCGGCAAGGCTTTTGATGCCCTGACTCTCCAGAAGATCCCGAATCCGTGCGCCTAAGTCTTCCTGCGCGGCGCGGGCATTGGCGAAACCCATCTCGCGGGTCTCACCCATGACCTCAGCAAAGGCACGCAGTCCATCCGTCGGCATGGTTGCATGGTAGGCGTGGCCTCCGTTTTCATAAGCCGCCATGATCTCCCGCCATTTTTTTAGGTCACAGGAGTAACTGGTGCTCGTGGTCTCCTGCAGCACCGCTTCCGCACCGGCGTTCAACATAACCAGTCCTGCACACGGAGGCCCGCTCCAACCTTTTTGCGGTGCGCTGATGAGTACATCCACTCCCATTGCCGCCATATCCACCCACAGTGTTCCCGAGGCAATGCAGTCGAGTACCATCAGGCCGCCATGCTGGTGCACGGCGTCCGCCAGCGACCTGACGTAGTCATCCGGCAGCAGCATCCCTGCAGAGGTCTCAACATGCGGGGCAAACACCACGTCGGGCTTTTCAGCCTGAATCGCGGCGACGACTTCTTCGATCGGCGCTGGCGCATACGCAGGATGCTTTCCGGTTTCCACCGGTCTCGCCTTGTGCACCGAGTGACTGGCCGGAATATTTCCCATCTCGAAAATCTGGGTCCAGCGGAAACTGAACCAGCCGTTGCGCACCACCAGGCATTTCTTGCCGGTGGCAAACTGCCGCGCCACGGCCTCCATGCCGAAGGTGCCACTGCCCGGCACCACGATCGCGGTATCAGCGCCATAAGCCTCCTTGAGCATCGCCGCGATATCATTCATTACGCCCTGAAACGACCGGGACATATGATTGAGCGCCCGGTCGGTGTACACCACCGAGTACTCGAGTAACCCTTCAGGATCCACATCCTTTCTCAACCCCGGCATAACCTCTCCCTCTTTAGTTGGTGCTGGCTGCTTCTCAAAGCGCCTGAAAACGACCGAAATGTTACGGCCGCCGATAATCTCATGTATTCATAAAATGGGACAAACACTTTCTTGACGGGGGTTTGCCGCCCACAGCCAACACAAAGCCGCAAAACGGTGGGATTTCTTCCCCGCTCGAGTTCATCTGCCTGACGAATTCGGCTGACCCACGCCCGCCCCCGACGGATAGCGTTGAAGGACGTTATTCCCGGGACCGCCTGCTGCATCTTCCGGAACGGGCGTACCATCGATTCAGGGGATTTTCCGCCCACGGGCCCTGCGCACGCCAATCAACCGAAGCCAGATCGGAATCGAGAAGCCCGATGACGCCGGACTTTGGCTCGATACGGGGATTTCAGCCCCGAAATTACGTTTGCGTAAGGTAGTTGACGTTTACGTCAACTTAGCCTACAGTACCCACCTGAAAAACCGCCGGGAACTCAAAACGATAGCAACCCGGACAATCAGCGATACGGGAGGGACCTCTATGAATACCAGCAGTCAGCCGTGGCTCAGCCACTATCCTCAAGGCATCGACTGGAATGCCGCGATCGAACGTCGACCGCTCTTTGAGACCCTGGAAGACACGGCCCAGCGGTGTGGCCACAAGGTCGCCATCGATTTTCTTGACTACTGTCTCACCTACAGTGAACTGCTCGATCAGGTGAACCAGGCTGCCAAAGGGCTGCAGGCGATGGGCGTCACCAAGGGCAGCCGTGTGGGCCTGTGCCTGCCCAACACCCCCTACTCCGTCATCTGCTATTACGGAGCGCTGCGTGCCGGCGCGGCCGTCGTTAACTACAACCCGCTTTACGTTGAGCGCGAACTCGCCTTTCAGATTGATGACAGTTCCACCGAGATCATGATTACGATGGATCTTGAGGTGCTTTATCCAAAGGTCGCTGCAATGCTTTCTCAGACTGAGAGTCTGAAAAAGATCATTGTCTGTCCGATGGCCGCGATCCTGCCGAAAGTCAAGAGCGTGCTGTTCCGCCTGCTCAAGAGAAAAGACCTTGCCAAGATTGATTCCGGTCCCGCCATCGTGCACTTTGCGGATCTTGTGAATAACTCCGGTGATCCGGACCCGGTGACGGTGGATCTTGATAACGATGTCGCCGTGCTGCAGTACACCGGGGGAACCACCGGCCGGCCCAAAGGGGCGATGCTGAGCCAGGGGAACCTTTCCGCGAACGTATCGCAGATGCTGCTCTGGTACGTAGACCTCAACCCGGCGGAAGAAAAAGTGCTGGGGGTCCTGCCGTTCTTTCATGTCTTTGCCATGACGGCGGTCATGAATTTTGCAGTGGCGTCAGGCGCACAGATGATCCTGCTGCCCCGCTATGAACTGGGACAGACGCTCTCGACGATCAGCAAGAAAAAGCCCACGATCTTCCCCGCGGTTCCGACGATCTATGCAGCGATTAACCAGAGTCCGGATCTTTCCAAGTACGACCTTTCGACCGTGCGCTACTGCATATCAGGGGGAGCACCGTTGCCGCTGGAGGTCAAGGAAACTTTCGAACGGCTGACCGGTTGCCGCCTGGTCGAGGGCTATGGTCTGAGTGAGACCGCACCGGTGGCAACCTGTAACGCCATGAACGACACGAACAAGCCCGGCTCGATCGGTCAGGTGATGCCGGGTACCGAGATCTCCATTCATGGTCTTGAGCCGCCGCACGATTCGATGTCTGTCGGTGAGCGTGGCGAGGTCTGGATCAAGGGGCCACAAGTCATGAAAGGCTACCTGAACCGTCCCGAAGAAACTGCCGACAGCCTGCGCGAGGGGTGGTTCCGTACGGGCGATGTGGGGTACATGGATGAAGAGGGGCACTTTTTTCTGGTCGACCGCATGAAGGACCTCATTCTGTGCGGCGGATACAACGTCTACCCGCGTATGGTCGAAGAGGCGATCTATCTGCACCCATCCGTTGCCGAGGTGACCGTCATCGGCATTGATGATGACTATCGCGGACAAAGCCCCAAGGCTTTCGTGAAACTCAAAGACGGTGAACAGTTAACCGAGGCTGAGATGAAGTCCTTCCTTGAAGACAAGCTCTCAAAGATCGAGATGCCTTCCGAGATCGAGTTCCGCCTGGAACTGCCCAAGACCATCATCGGCAAGCTCTCCAAGAAGGAACTGGTCGCAGAGGAAACTGAGAAACAGCAGGGGCCCGCCAGCTCATGACCTCCGTGATGAGTGACATGCTCACGATTACCGAACTCGCCCGGGAAACCGGCATTACGGCCCGGGCGATCCGTTTTTATGAGAGCAAGGGCCTGCTGACACCGCGCCGGGCCGGCACCACGCGGATCTATACCCACCGGGAGCGCGGCCGTCTGCAGCTCATCCTGCGGGGCAAGCGTCTGGGTTTCAGTCTCACCGATATCGGCGAGTACCTTGACCTTTACGATGCCGACCCGACCCAGCATGACCAGATTCTGCTGCTGCTGGATAAGGTCAACAGCCGTATTGAGGAACTCAAGTCCCAAAAAGTCGACCTCGACGACACCCTGAAGGAGCTTACCAGCGTTCGGGAACAGGCGCTGGCCGCCATGCAGGAAGCATCAGCCCAGGCCATACGGGCCTGACCAGCGACACGGCCTTGGGTACACAGAAGACATAAGAAATTCTTTTCAAAGGAGATTTGCCATGAAAGACATCGTGATCGCCGGATACGCCCGGTCACCTTTCCACTTTGCGACCAAAGGTGCACTGACCAAGGTTCGCCCGGATGATCTTGCCGCCCACGTGGTAAAGGGCCTGATCGAGCGCACCGGGGTTAACCCGGATGACGTTGAGGACCTGATCCTCGGCTGCGCCTTCCCGGAGGGCGAGCAGGGATTCAACATGGCACGTCTGGTAGTCCTCATGGCAGGTCTTCCGATTTCGGTTGCAGGAACCACCGTTAACCGGTTCTGTGGTTCGTCCATGCAGGCGATTCATATGGCCGCAGGCGCCATCCAGATGGGCGCCGGCGAAGTCTTCATCTGCGCCGGTGTTGAGTCAATGAGCCGTGTACCGATGTCCGGTTTCAACCCGATGCCGAACCCCGCATTGTGCGAGAGCATGCCGGCAGCCTACATGTCGATGGGTGAAACCGCCGAGAACGTCGGCCGGGAATATGCGGTCAGCCGGGAAGAACAGGAAGTTTTTGCCGTTGCCAGCCAGCACAAAGCCGGCGAAGCGCAGGCAAAAGGACGGCTATCCGATGAAATCGTGCCCATTGCGGTCAACGGGTCCTCTGTGGATGAGGATGGCTGCCTTCGTCCCACCACCGACCTTGAAGGACTCGCCGGCCTGAAACTTGCTTTCGACGAGAACGGCACCGTAACCGCGGGGACCTCCTCACCGCTGACCGACGGCGCTGCAGCAACGCTGGTCTGCTCCCTGGAGTATGCCAACGCAAACGGTCTCAAGCCGATGGCCCGCATCGCGAGTATCGCGGTATCCGGCTGCAAGCCCGAAACCATGGGCCTGGGTCCCATATTCTCATCGCGCAAAGCACTCAGCCGGGCGGGTATCAGCGCTCAAGATCTCGATGTGATCGAGATCAACGAAGCCTTTGCCACCCAGTCGATTGCCTCGATCCGGGATCTTGAACTCGACACAGCGAAAGTGAACATCGATGGCGGCGCCATTGCCATCGGACATCCCCTGGGTGCAACCGGTGCACGCATTACCGGCAAGGCGGCACAGGTACTGCAAAGGGAGGGAGGCCGCTACGCCCTTTCGACCCAGTGCATCGGCGGGGGTCAGGGAATTGCCACTGTCCTTGAGGTTGCCTAAATGCCGTCAATCCAGAAAGTTGCTGTTATCGGCTCGGGCGTCATGGGCTCGGGCATCGCCGCACAGGCCGCCAATGCGGGGCTTGAAGTCGTTCTGCTCGACATTGTGGCGCAAGAGGGATCCGACCGTGACGCTGTCACCAAAGGTGCAATACAGCGTATGCGCAAAACCAATCCCGCACCGCTGATGCATCCACGCAATGCCGCACGGATACGGCCCGGAAATCTGGATGATCATCTGGAATGGCTCGCTGACTGTGACCTCGTGATCGAAGCGGTGCTGGAGAATCTTGAGATCAAGAAGGATCTTTACAGCAAGATTAACGCACACCGCGGAGCCGACTGCATCGTTACTTCAAATACCTCGACGATTCCGCTTGATCATCTGGTTGCCGATATGCCGGAGGGCTTTCGCCAGCATTTCGCAGTGACCCACTTCTTTAATCCGCCACGATACATGCGCCTACTGGAGCTTGTGGCGGGACCGGATACCCAGCCCGAGGTGATCACCACCCTGCGGGATTTTGGTGACCGACTGCTCGGCAAATCGGTTGTGGACTGCAAGGACACGCCCGGCTTTATTGCCAACCGGATTGGCATTCTGTGGATGGGCGTGGCGGTGCGTTTCGCTTTCGAGGATGGCATCACCGTCGAGGAAGCCGATGCGGTCATCGGCAAACCGATGGGCATTCCCAAAACGGGAATATTCGGCCTGCTTGACCTGGTCGGGATCGATCTGCAGCCCCACGTCGAGCACTCGATGCTCTCGCTGCTGCCCGAGGGCGACATGTACCGCGATATTCACCGTCGCAGCGAATTCATCGAGAAAATGATCGCTGACGGCTACACCGGCAGAAAAGGCAAAGGCGGGTTCTACCGGCTCAACCGCAGCGGCGGAGAAAAGATCAAGGAGGCGCTCGATTTAAGCTCGGGTGAATATCATCCTGCCAAAAAACCGGTCCTTGAGAGCGTAGAGGCGGCTCGCGGCGGACTGCGTGCGCTGGTCGAACATCCAGACCGCGGCGGCCAATATGCCTGGCGGGTGCTATCGCACACATTGAGTTATGCGGCGGTGCTGGTGCCCGAAATTGCTGACGATATCCATGCGGTCGACGAGGCCATGAAAAACGGCTACGCCTGGAAGTGGGGGCCGTTTGAGCTCATCGACAAACTCGGGGCACGCTGGTTTGCCGAGCGCCTCGCTGCCGAAGGCATGGCGGTGCCGCCGTTGCTCGAAAAAGTCGGTGACGGCAGTTTCTACCGTACGCAGGATGGGCGGCTTCAGTACTTCGGCACTGATGGCGCCTACCACAATGTTGAACGCGCTGAAGGGGTATTGCTGCTGTCGGATATCAAGCGCTCCTCCGAACGCCTTGCCGGCAACGCGTCGGCCAGCCTCTGGGACATCGGCGACAAAGTGCTCTGCCTTGAGTTTCATTCAAAAATGAATGCCGTTGATGAAGGCATCATGATGATGGCGGCCAATGCCCTGAAGATGATCCCGGCTCAGGGGTATCAGGCACTGGTCATCCACAACGAAGGTACCAACTTCTCGGTTGGCGCAAATGTGGGCCTTGCGCTGTTTGCGGCCAACATCGCGGCCTGGCCGATAATCACCGAGTCGGTAAAGCAGGGACAGGACATCTACAAGAAACTCAAATTCGCACCTTTCCCGGTGGTCGGCGCACCCTCAGGAATGGCGCTCGGCGGTGGCTGTGAAATCCTGCTGCACTGCGACGCGATTGAGGCCCATGCCGAAACCTATATGGGCCTGGTTGAAGTGGGCGTCGGCCTCGTACCGGCCTGGGGAGGCTGCAAGGAGATGCTCCTTCGCTGGAGTGACAATCCCAGATACGCCAAGGGCCCCATGCCCGCTGTCAGTAAAGTGTTCGAGACCATCGCGACTGCAACGGTGGCGAAGTCCGCTGAGGAAGCCCGCGCCCTGCTCTATCTGAGACCGGGCGACGGCATCGTGATGAACCGGGATCGCCTGCTGGCTCACGCCAAGGAGCGCGCCCTGTCCATGGCCAGGGACTATACGCCTCCCGAGCCTTGTGAGCTCCAACTGCCCGGCCCCTCGGGAGAAGCAGCCATGACGCTGGTGCTCAACGATTTCAAGCGTGCCGGTAAAGCAACCGACCACGATGTTACGGTCGGCAAGAAACTCGCGCACGTCCTCGCGGGAGGCAAGGTAGATCCTACGGAAACCTTGGCCGAAGACAAACTGCTGAACCTCGAGCGCACCGCCATTGTCGACCTGCTTCGGACCTCACCGACCCTCGACCGCATCGAACATATGCTGGAAACCGGCAAGCCGCTGCGTAACTGATCCTTGAAGAGAGAAAACCATGCCTAGTTATTCCGCGCCGTTGCGCGATATGCAGTTCGTTTATAACGAGCTTTTTGATCCCGCCGAGATTTGCGCTCTGCCCGGCTGTGAAGATGCCACCGTAGATCTCGTCGAACCGGTCCTCGAGGAAGCAGCACGTCTTGCAGAGAACGAGCTCTTCCCCTTGAACGCTACGGGCGACAGCCACGGCTGCCAGTTTGAGGGTGGCGAGGTAACGACCCCACCCGGGTTTGCAAAGGCCTACCAGGAATATGCCGAAGGCGGCTGGATTGGATTGCCCTGCGATCCCAAGTACGGCGGTCAGGGTATGCCCGGCGCACTCAACGTGCTGCTTGAGGAGATGGGCTGCTCGGCGAATGTTTCATTTGCAACTTATGTCGGCCTCACGCGGGGCGCCTACCGCACCATCAATACCTTCGCCAGTGACGAGATCAAAGATCGCTACCTGCCGAAAATGGTCAGCGGAATCTGGTCGGGAACGATGTGTCTGACAGAACCCCAGTGCGGCACGGATCTTGGATTGATCCGCACCAAGGCCATCCCGGCCGATGACGGCTCTTACCAGTTGACGGGTACCAAGATCTTCATCACCGCAGGCGAGCACGACCTGACGGAAAACATCATTCACCTGGTGCTGGCCCGCCTGCCGGACGCCCCCGTTGGAATCAAGGGCATCAGCCTTTTTCTGGTGCCCAAGTTTCTGCCCGACGCCGACGGCGAAGCAGGTGAACGCAACGGCATTCGCTGCGCCCGTATTGAAAGCAAAATGGGGATCAAGGCTTCGGCGACCTGCGAGATGAGCCTTGAAAATGCAAAGGGATGGCTGATTGGCGGGCCCCACAAGGGCATGCGGGCGATGTTCGCCATGATGAACGACGCACGGCTTGGTGTTGGTATTCAGGGATTAGGCCTTGGAGAAAGCGCCTACCAGGCAGCTGTCGAATATGCCAAGGACCGTCAGCAGGGCCGTTCCCTGAATGGTGCCCAGTATCCCGATCAACCGGCGGATCCGCTGCTGGTACATCCGGATATCCGGCGAATGCTGCTCACCATGCGCGCATTTACCGAGGGCGGGCGGGCGCTGGCGATCTGGATTGGCCGCAATATCGATGTTCGTGATCGAAGCGAGGACCCCGAGCAGCGCAGGGAAGCGGATGACCTGGTTCAACTGCTGACGCCGCTTGTGAAATCCTACCTTTCTGAAACGGGTCACGACGCTGCACAAATGGCTGTTCAGGTGTACGGCGGTCACGGTTACATCCGGGAAAACGGTGTTGAACAATACGCCCGTGATGCGCGCATTGCGATGATCTACGAGGGCGCCAACGGCATCCAGGCTCTTGATCTCGTCGGACGCAAACTGCCTGCGCATATGGGCCGCTACCTGCGGCGTTTTTTCCACCCGGTTCAGCGCTGGATAGACACCAACACCGCCGATGCCGCGCTGCAGTCCTTCATCCTGCCGCTCGCTAAGGCCTTCGGCCGCCTGCAGATCGCCACAGGCCAGATCGCACAGGCCGGGCTCAAGAATCCTGACGAAGCCGGAGCCGCCTCCAGTGAGTACCTGAAACTTTTCGCCCTGGTTGCACTCGCCTACCTTTGGGCACAGATGGCAAAAGTGGCGCTCAGTAAACAAGATTCTGATGACAGCGGCTTTTACCAGGCCAAGATCGCTACCGCGCAGTTCTTTATGGAACGTATCCTGCCCCAGACCGGGTCGCTCTTTTCCGCCATTATGGTCGGCGGCAGGACGATGATGGAATTTCCGGACGATGCCTTCTGATCGTCTGTCGGTAACTCTGATAAATCACTAGCCCCGTGTATCCCTTTGTTCGTGCCGGGCGGGTCTTCGGCAGAGCGCTGACCACCCGGCTCGATCCAGACTTAAGGTCCTCGCGGATTGCAATGCGGGTCTGGCCCAATGATCTGGACACCAATGCCCACATGAACAACGGGCGATACCTGACGCTGATGGACCTGGGACGCTTTGACCTGATGACGCAGTGCGGACTGGTCAGTACGGTGTTCAAGAAAAAATGGTTCCCGGTGGCCGGTGGAGTCGTGGTGCGCTTTGACCGGCCGCTTCATGCTTTTGAAAAGATCACCCTCAACAGCAGCATCATCGGCTGGGACGAAAAGTGGCTGTATTTTCGCCACGACATCATGACCGGTGCCGCCCTGGCCGCCCGCGCCATTGCCCGGGGGTTATTCAGAATGCGGGGGAAATCGGTCCCGACCACCGAGATTCTCGAAGCAATCAACTACGATGGTCCACCGCTGACACCGCCTGAAAGTGTCCGCCTCTGGATGCAGGCTGACCAGTTGATGAGAGAGGAAAGCGCAGGCGGCGAAGCCTGACACAACAACAGCCGATGGTCAGTTCATAAGCCTGTCGGATCGCGTACATCCTCCCGGCAGCAACACGACGATGTCACGGCAAAGTCCGTCTTTTTGAGCGCGCTGTCGAGAAGCGTCCTGAATTTCCCGGATTCGCCGGTCTCGCCGCGAATCGTCAAACACTCCACCAGTCCATGCAGCGCCCACACGTTTTTGGGGTGCTGGGCGTTGGCTGAAGTTGCATGCGCCGTGCATCTCGTCCGGCCCGATCGGATTTGCGTCAGTATCCGTAGTTGTCACCGGCAATCCAATCCCGGTAAACGAGTTGAATGCTGTCTCTTGGCAGAACAGCTTCTGCAATACGCTTGACGTTTGGAAACTCATCAATGGTAGGATGCCCCCGCGACGGACGCAGCCAGGTGGTCAGCATAAAAAGATAGATATCGACAGCACTGAAACGCTCTCCGAGCACCCAGAAATTGCTGCCGATCTGGTCATCGATCACCTTCCAGGTCTCCCGCAGGCGCCGGGCACCGCGTCTTTGGGCGCTGGGCTCGTCATCCGGGGTATCGGCGAAACGATCCGGGTAGTAATCGAGTTGAAACGCGTTCTGAACAGAACTGCTGAAATACACCAGGGTCTGCAGATAAAGACCGCGCTCTGGATCATCAATCGCCGGGGCAAGTCCGGCGTCCGGGTGGCGGTCACAGAGAAATACCGTAATCGCGGCGCCCTCGTACATCGCCTTGTCGCCCCATTTCAGAACAGGAATCCAGCCGTTGGGATTGATGGCGAGCTGCTCAGGGAGACGGGGTTTATCCATATCGATGGTCGATTCGATCAGTTCATATGGTGCGCCGATCTCCTCAAGGATCACCCGCGTTCCCATGGCCGCACTACCGGGCGCATAAAAAAGTTGATAGGTCATTGGTTCTTATCTCTCAAAAATTAGTGGACCCACTCAAATGGCAGCTCAATAGGTCCAGGTCTCGGTGTACGGTCGAATCTCAACTTCATTGCTCCAGGCGAATTTGGGCTGCTGAAAGGTGAGCCAGTATGATTCCGCCACAGCATCGGGGTCTGCCAGCTTTTCAGGATCATAGTCTGGGCCGTACAGCTTTTTCATGACCGGCACATCAAGATCACAGTCGAGCCGAAAGTGTGCGATATGAATACCATGATTGGCGTAGGCCTTTGAAAGGCTCTGCGCCAGTGCGCGCAAGCCGAACTTGCCGATAGTGTACAAGGGAAAGTGCGCCGACCCGCGAAAGGCCGCCGTCGCACTCGAAAAGAAGATGTTACCTGCACCCTTTTCTATCATGGCGGGTAGTACAGATTTTGCCGCTGCGAACGCGCCGACTACTTCTTCCCGGTAGATTCTCTCAAGCGCTTCATAGGTCATATCCAGCGGCGCGCACGAATCAAAACTTCCGCGCACGTTGTAAATCAAAAGCGTGATCTCACCCATGTCCCGGCTGATGTTGGCGATCGCCAATTCGACCGTGTGCGGCCGAGTGACATCCGCCTGATAAAAGCGGGCTGTGCCTGACTTCTGCGCTACCGTCTCAATCGCAGCGCCACAGTTTTCCTCAGAACGCGAGACCAGCCCAAGATCAAAACCGTGGCTGGCAAATTTGGCTGCGAGCGCCCGGCCGAGGCCTTCTCCCGACCCGATGATGGCGCATATCGGTTTTGTCATAAATGAATCGGATTACTTTTCCAAGACGCCCTTATATCAGTCTGAATAGGCTCTGTCATCGCAACTGGCAGAGTAACATGTGCTGGCGTCTGTCCAGATCGCGCCGGTGAAATCTGCACCTGAAAGATCAGTACCCGAAAGATCCGCTCCGGCAAGATTCGCCTCGCGAAAGTCCGCCCCGGGCAGCACGGCCCAGCCAAGGTCAGCGCCAGTGAGATCAGCCCCGGTAAAAAGAACCCCCGGGCCGATGGCCTGGCGGATATTCGCCGATACCAGGGTTGCACCGGAAAAATCCGCCTGCTTCATCCTTGCAATCAGCAGGGATGCACCCGAAAGGTTTGCACCGCTGAACCGCGCGCCTTCAAGTACCGCCTCGGAGAGATCTGCCCCCGAAATATCCGCTCCGGTCAGATCGGCCCGGATCAGCACGGCTTCTCGTGCATCGGCATTGGCAAGACTGGCCCCGGTGAGGTCAGCAGCGGTCAATTTTGCCCGATTGATATTGGCGCCGCTGAGGTTCGCGCCACGCAGATCAGCCCGCTCGAGAAAGGACATCCATAACGTAGCCCCGGCAAGGTCCGCACCGGCGAGGTCGGCATCGTTCAGCCGGCACCAGGCACAACTGTTGCTGGCCGCAAGCTCGTCACGGTCGGATTCACAACCCCCAACCAGCAGAAACGCAAAGATGATCAGAAGCGCCTGGCAAGGTCGAACGCGGCCCAATTGAAGACCATCTGCCCAAGCGGTGTCGGTTTTTATCCACATAGCGCGGCTGCGGGAGAAAAAGGTTAGCCGGGATTTTCGAACGGCAGGGACGCAACGACGCCGTCTGATTTGAGACCGCCCGGCAACGCAACCGTAACCGGCGTACCTGGATTCCAGTGGTCTTTGCGGATAAGCGACAAACCCACGTTCTTGCGAAAAGCCGGTGACCAGATTGCGCTGGTAACCTGGCCAACCTGTGTGTCACCCGCAATAATCGGCCATGGCTTGCCGCAGGTCGGGCACGGATCCCCGTCGATAAGCAGTCCACGCATGCGCTGTGACGGACCCTGCGCAGCTATTGCTTCAAGGGCCGGGCGGCCGATGTAGTCGATCTCACCTTGAAGATGACAAAACCGATCGAGATTGATCTCCAGAGGATTGTTCTCACGGGTCATCTCGTTGCCGTAAGACAGCAGGCCTGCCTCTATTCTTTCGATCAGGTTGGGGCAGCCGGGTGCAACCTGCAGATCAGCACCGGCCTCCCACAAGGTGTCCCAGAGCGTACTGCCAAGGGCACTGTCATCGAGATATATCTCGAATCCCCCCTGCTTGCTGTATCCCGAGCGTGCCACCACGAGTTGCCGGCCGTGAAAACCGCATTCCATAAAAGAGAAATACCGGACCGAACGGACCTCGTCTCCAAAAACGCTGGCCACCAGATCTTCCGCGCGTGGACCCTGCACAGCCAACGGCCAGACGTCAGGCTCACTCACCTGCAGATCAAGATTCATACCCAGCGCCAATGCCTTGGCCCAGAGCAATACGTCCGAGTCCGCAATCGAAAACCAGAACCAGTCCGGTGCCCGTTTCAGCAGAACCGGGTCATTCAAAAGACCCGCGCTGTTATCGATAATCGGGGTGTAGTAGCACTGCCCTGCCGTCATCGCTCTGAGATCCCGCGGTGTCATTTTCTGCGCCAGCCGCGCAGCGTCCGGGCCGCGCAGCTCGACCTGGCGCTGGCAGCCCACATCCCACAGTTGTACGTGCTCTTTGAGGTGCCAGTAGTCTGCTTCTACGCTCCTCGCAAATGACTTGGGCAAAAGCGTGTGATTAACAATCGAGAAACCACTGACACCCAGAGCCTCGACACGGTCCGTGTACGGCGTGCGCCGGTTTCGCCGCGAGGTAACCAGACCCGAGGGCATATGCGCTTAGTGATCCTGGCGGGACCACCAGACCGAATGACTATGGGGCGCAATCATCATGGGCACGTGGCAACGGTCTGACAACGACGAAAGATCCAGGTGCACCACAGATTCACTGACAGGGGATAGCGGGGCGCTTTCCTGATAGCCACGGCGCTTTGAAAAATACTCGCCGGTGAAAAAGATCAGCTGGTAACGGGTCTCAAGCGGATCCTGCACGGTATCAACAGTTATCGCGATCCTTCCGGAATCGTCGGCGTGCAATTCTGTCACGGGTTCGCGTTCGCCTGAGGGCATCAACCGGGTGCAACTCACCCGGATTCCGGCCGCGTCACACCCGTGTACCGAGTCCAGTACATGCGAAGAAATTACCGGCATACACACCTGCCAGAAAAGGAACGATGGTGAATCGTCATTGCCGACATCTTATTCGATCGACGCTTTATCGCGCTTGTGGGTAACCGCCGCCACTATCGGGCTGATAACCCCGCGGGTGCGGACATTGACACAGGCGGTTCGGCCGCTGGCCATCGCCCGCCGGACCGCGGGGGCGATTTCCTGCGGGTCCTGAACCCGTTCTCCATAACCCCCGAGCCCCTCGAACAGGGTATGGAAGGGAATATCCCGAAAGTCCGTGGCCACGTGACCGCCGCTGGCAAAGAGCCGTTCCTGCTGCTGGGAGATCGTCGTCAATCCTCCATTATTGTCGATGACCACGGTAATCGGGGCATCTTCCTGAAACGCTGCCTCAATGCTGAGACCCCCTGACAGGAACGCGCCGTCCCCGCTGATCACGACCGCGTGCGAGTCGGGATGACGTAATTTGGCGGCCAGCGCAAATGACACGCCCACGCCCAGCATGCTGAAAGCCCCGGGGTGCAGGATACCGGCCAGTTTCTGACCCTGCCGTCCAGCGATATTGACGGCGATCTCGGACCAGAAGTGGGTGTTGCCACCGTCGATGACCAGCCAGTCGTCAGCGCCCATGGCGCTCTGGACATCCAGCGCCAGCTGCAGCGGATGCGCCCCCTGGCCCGGCGTCGCATCCTGCGCCATCTGGGCCAGCGTCCGTGTGACCCATTCGCCCCGCTGTGCCCGCTGCCGTTCCATCCAGTCGCCCCTTTTCTGCCAGGCTCCGCTGGCCGGCAGATCAAGAAGCGCATCGAAAAATGCCCCGGGATCGCTCAATAGAACCCGGTCAGCCGCACGGTTGAGCTCGGTCTCCTCGGCGGAGCCGTTGACGCAGATCAACTCGCATGAAGCGGGGAAGAGCGGCGGATTACCGAAATTCATCTGGTTATCCAGGCGGCCGCCGACCATGATGGCCGCATCGGCCTCCTTAAGTGCGGTTGCTGCAGGGTCGTACTGGTGGATATCGGCAAGACCCATGTAGACCTCACTGGTCTCAGGCAGCAGTTTCTGGTGATAGGGAATATTGAATACTGGAATTCCAAGGGTCGCTCCGGTCTGCTCAAGTTTGGTCTCGGCGCCCGACCACCAGACCCCGTGGCCTGCGATCAATACGGGCCGCTCGCTCTTTTTCAAAGCTGTCAGTACTGCCTGCAGATCATCCGGGTCCGGCCAGGCCCGTGGCGCCGGCTGCGGCGCGTGCAGGTACGGCCTTTCATCCAGCTGGGCATCGGGGGGAAAGGAAGAGAACATGATGTCGACCGGCACACTGAGGTGTACCGGCCCCGGGTAACCGCTCAATGCCGTCTTGTAGGCACGATCGACAAACTCACGGATACGGCTCCCATCGGTGATGCTGGCGCTGTACTTGGTCAGCGGTGCGGCTATCGCCACGTCATCGATTTCCTTGAAGCCTCCGCTGCCCTGGCGCTTCAATGTACTGGAGCCGGTGATAAACATCACCGGAGATCGCTCGCCCCAGGCCTCCATCATGGCCGGCACGGCATTGGCAAAACCCTCCGGCCCCACCAGACAGACGGCGGGTTGTCGGGTGATCCGGGTGTACCCGTCCGCCAGGTGCCCCGCCACCTGTTCGTGCGGGCAGTTGATAATGGCGATGCCGCGCTCGGCGAGCCCTTCCAGCGCCGGATTACAAAATCCCCCGCTCAGCGTAAAAACTCGAGTGATGCCTTTCTCGTGAAGCGCCTGGGCCAGCAGTGCGCCGCCACGGATTTTTTCGTTTTCTTTCATCATCTGTACGCTCTAAAGCAGGAATTTCAGGTCATCATGTCTATGAGACACGAACCGTTTCGTTTAATTCATGGGTGTACCGACACCCCAACTGCGCCATGACCGTGCTCAACTCGCTCATCAGAAGGTGCAGCAAGTCCTCAAACCCTGACGGACCGCCTGCGCCCAGCGCGTAAAGCGCCGGTCGGCCCACCATCACGAAATCCGCGCCACTCGCAAGCGCCCGGGCAACGTCTTCACCGCTGCGCACGCCGCTGTCAAAAATAAGGGGGAAGTCGGGGCCTACCGCTTCCCGCACCTTCGGCAACACGCTGATCGCGGCAGGAGCGCTGTCCAGTTGCCGGCCCCCATGGTTCGACACATAGACCGCGTCAACACCTGCGCTCACAGCCATCTTGGCGTCTTCTGCACTCATGACCCCTTTGAGAACCAGCTGCTGCGGCCATTGTGACCTCAGTTCGGAAAGAAACCGCCAGTCAAAACGTCCTCTGCCAGCCTCACGCCGAAATTCCGCCTCGCGTGAATTCGACCCGGATGCGCCGTCTTGTATTGAGATATTGCGGGGCTTTGGGATGCCGCGCATCAGTGTTGTCAGAGACCACCTGGGATGCAGACACAAATCAATAAACTGCCTGGGTCTTAGCCGAAACGGCACCGTGAAGCCATTTCGCTGATCGCGCGGGCGCGGTGCGAGTGCCGGCACGTCGGCAGTCAGAATGAGCGTGTGGTAGCCCGCCTGCGCCGCCTGCGCCAGCAGACCTTTGGTTAACGCGTCGGATTCCCCGGCGTACAACTGAAACCAGGCATTGCCACCGGACTGCTCCAGCATCTGCTCGAGCGGCGTGGAGGACATGGTCGAGACTCCCAGGGGGAACCCATGATCCCGCGCAGCACGAGCAAGCGCCTGATCTGCACCGGGCCAGAAGAGATTGCCCATTCCCATTGGCGCCACGCCGAATGGCATCTGCCATTCTCTGTCAAGAAATTGGGTCTTAAGAGAACGGTCCTCGACGTTCACCAACACCCTGCCTTGAAGACAGACATCTTCAAATGCCGTCGTGTTTCTTCTGCTCGCTATCTCGTTACCGGTCGCTCCGTCCAGCGCGTCAAACACCATGCGTGGCATTTTCCGGCGCGCCCGTGCCCGGCAATCGGCAACGCTCGTGAACAGAAAGGTCATCGCCCGCCTCAAACCTCGAAACGTAAAGACGTATCCCGCACTGTCATTTCAGTGCGGGCTCTCCCAAAATCTGTGCATACCGCTCCTTGAACTTCGGCAAGACGTCGGGGTTTACCGGCCGCGCTGCCGGCTTGCCCGAGAAAATGTCCAACAACTGTGTCGCAGCGTGCTCCGCCATGTTGTGAAGACTATCTGAAGTGCATCCTGCGACGTGCGGTGTGGCTATGACATTTCCCATCTGCATCAGGCGATGATTCGGTTGAGGCGGTTCAACGTCCCACACATCAAGACCGGCACCCCCGAGATGACCACACGCCAGCGCATTTGCCAACGCATCTTCATCATGAATGAAACCACGGGCAGTATTGATAAAGACCGCACCCGCTTTCATCCTGGCAAACGCGTCGGCATCAAAAAGCCCCCGCGTGTCAGAGGTGAGCGGGGTATGTACGGAAATGATGTCGGCATGCTGCAGTAATTCATCAAAGGTCACACTTTGCGCGCCGCGGCGCTCAATTTCTGATGCCTTCACAAATGGATCTGTCGCAAGGACTGTTGAGCCGAATCCCCCACAGCAGATTCTGGCGAGTCGCGTACCGATATTGCCAATACCGACGATGCCAACAGTTTTGCCGGCAAGGTCGGTACCCATGAACTCCAGCCGGGACCCCTGCCAACCTGCCCGTAAGACCCGGTCCGCCCTGACGATGGCCCGCTGAACTGAAATCATCATCGCAAGCGCGTGCTCAGCTACGGATTGCGCGTTCGCGCCCGCCTGATTCACCGCGAGGACACCGGCCTCGGTACACGCCTCTAAATCAAATACATCAACCCCCGAGCCACTGACCGAGACCACCAGAAGGTCGGGGGCTCGTGCCAGAAATTCAGCGCTGACCCGCAACGGCAACGGCACCTCATCACGCGCCCCTACGCATTGATAAGCGTGGGCGCGAGCCAATATATCGAAACTCTGCCCGGTTGGAGCATCGCCTGCGATACGGACCACCTCATGTTCCGAGCACCGCGCTAGAATTTCCAGCGCGTTGGGAGCGGAAAAACTGTTGAGATAAGTGATACAGGCCATCGACCGGGTCACAGGTGAATTCTGGTTCGGAATACCCAGTATCAGCCGTTTTCACTTATTTGACAAATAGAAATATTTCACCAATCTATCTGTTTTTCTTATATATTTTTCCAACATGGACCTGAGACAACTCGACGCTTTTTTGGCAACATTGCGCACGGGCTCTATTACAGGCGCTTCGCGGGCACTCGCTATCTCGCAACCGAATGTGGCCCGTCTGATTAAGGAACTTGAGCGCTCGGTGGGTTTTGCACTCTTTGTCCGAAATGGGTGCGGAATCGCCTCTACCGTTGAAGGCCGCCGGTTCGGCGATGCCGTGATGACGCGACTCAAGCGCGCGAGCGGATGATCCCCGAACGTAGAATAAGCGGCGCGGCCTGAATCTTGACCATGGTCAGCGTGAATCACCACAAACGAGACGGATATCAATAAAAGTGGATCTGAAACCCTTCCTGCAGCCAGGCCCGATGGTGCAAAGCGACGACGATGCCGTGGTTGGCTTCGCCCGGCGCGCTATTGGCACCGAGACCCGCGCAGTCGAGCAGGCAGTGTTGCTTTACTACGCTGTGCGCGACGGGATCCGCTATGACTGCTATGACCTCGACATATCAGTCAAGGGGCTTTGTGCCCGGCGCAATCTGGAGCTCGGCCACGGCTGGTGCATTTCCAAGGCTGTACTGCTTGCCGCCTGCTGTCGCGCGACCGGTATCCCTGCGCGACTCGGTTATGCCGATGTGCGCAACCACCTGTCGACCCGGAAAATGCGTGAGCGCATGGGAACTGATCTTTTTTCCTGGCACGGCTATACCTCGATATTTCTTGATGACCGCTGGGTCAAAGCGACCCCTGCATTCAATCTGGAGCTTTGTCACAAGTTCCGGCTGCGGCCGCTGGACTTCAACGGCAAAGATGACTCGCTTTATCATCCCTTCGATCTTGAGGGCCGTCGTCACATGGAATACGTCCATGAGCGGGGGGAATTTGCCGAGCCGCCGGTAGATAAGATACGGGAGACCTTCAGGCGCGAGCATCCCAACTGGGAAATAGACGGTCAGGAACCCATTGGCGACTTCGAGAGCGATGTCGCGATAGAAACCGCCAACTGAGTGATTCCGGGCACGGTTTCGCCCTCAGCCCCGCTGCAATACTCCCCCTCAGTCCGATGCAGACACGGCGTAACCCGCCGTAGCGCCGTAAATACTGGACAACGCGGGTGCATTCTCAGTTTGCAGGTTGAAGCGACTCACCAGCACGTGAAAAGATCTGCCCAAAACCCTTGATCTCGTCCCGAATTCCGGCGCGACGCAGGCAACTCCACATCTGACCCTGGTTGCTGGTGATCACCGGTTTTCCCGTCAACTCCTCGATTTCCTCGGCTACATCCAGCGCCCGAATGCCGCCGCAGCTTAGAAAGATGGCGTCCGCCTCCGCTCGGTCAATTTCAAGGGCGAACTGTTTCCAGTAGTCAGGCGTGACGCAGCCGAATTCAGTTCCCGTTTCCAAGTTGAGGCCCTGGATGTCGAGCAGGTCAAAACCCCTAGTGATCAGAAATTTGGCTTCGGCCGTATTGATTTCATCAAGATAGGGCGTACCCACAACCAGTCTCCTTGCACCCAGTTCGTTGAGGGCGTCGAGCACGCCGGTTACCAGGGTCATCGGCTCGGCATAGGGGGCACCCTTTCTGATCTCTTCTTTGACACGGTCTTCGCCGATGACGATAGAGCCGCTGGTACAGCTATAACTGATCACATCCGGCCGGGTATCGGGCTGGATACGCGAGGCGGCGTCGGCCATGAAATCAATATGGCGGGAAAGCGTTTCATTGGTGGTGTAGTCGTCGGTTTTGAGCCGGGTAAAGTGAACGGCTACGCCTTCCGGCGCCATGGCCGTCATGTCCGATTCCGCCGCCAGATCCGTGGACATCAGGATAAAACCGATCTTTGCCCGCCAGTGTTTTCCCCCATCCAGTTCAGGCTCGCGCGGCTTGGATGAAACGGTATCACCTGATTTGAACATTCTTCGTCTCCTTCACAAGATCATGTCGTCAAGGGCCCTCGGATGATGCGCAATCGACTCATGACTATTCCCGGTTATGATAATGCGGTCATAGGCCTTGGCAGAATTGTTTTAACAACGCGGACGGATCCGTCCATAGCCGGATCAACCAGAATAAACGCCCTTGTAGCCCGGGTCCAGAAGCCACCCTGATTGCGAATGACTCACCCAGCAACCGTTTGACAGTCCTGAATAGTCCTAGATTCCCCCGACCTTGCGCAATACCGCCTTTCAGTTGGGGAGTGCTACGGAAAACCCACCGTAGTGCTGTGAAAACCGCGCCCAGGCGGCGTCTGCCGCAACCCCGGCCCGCGCGACAAGATCTTCCTCGTCGGCTGACTGCACCACGCCCTCGGCCACCACCACTCTGCCATCGACGAGCACCATTTCGACATCCTTGGCATGCCCGTGGTACACCAGTGTCGTGACCGGGTCATTTACCGGCGTAAGACCAAGTCTTTGCATATTGACCATCTGCAGGTCGGCTTTCTTGCCTGGCTCGATCGATCCGATTTCTTTATCCAGGCCGAGCACCCGCGCCGCATCAATGGTTCCGAGGGCAAGCACTTCATGTGCGGACAGGATCTCCGGATCATGGGCCCGAATCCGGGCGCTCGCCAGACACGAGCGCAACACTTCGAAATAGTCTGAAAAGTAATTGTCGATACCGAGACCCACCTGCATGCCTTTGGCTCGCATCGCCTGAATCGGAGCCACTTCCCCACGAAACTGATTCATGTGCGGGCAATGTGCAAGATGGGTTCCGGATTGTGCAAGGGTATCAACTTCCGCATCGTCCACCTCATAGCAGTGAACCGCGACCACGTCAGGGCCGAGCATGCCGTGTGCCTCGGCGAAATCGAACTGTGCCATCCCGTGAATCCGCTGAACGAGGTCGCGCTCGCCAAAACCCAGGTGGGCGGATAGACGAAGGCCTCTCGCATCAGCGCCCTCCCTGAGTCCCTGCAGCAGTTCGGGCGAAGAGGTCGATAGCCCGGTCGCTGCCATCACTGTCTGGATCCGGCCTCCTGCACGATCATGCCAGCGCTCTGCCAAGCCGTTGGCCTGTTCAAGTTGCCGTTCACGGAGCGCTGCATCAAAAACGGTTTCGCCACGCGTGAGCGCCTCAAGGTTGACGTCGTTTGCCATCACGCCAATCAGCGCGCGCATGCCGCTGGTCTCGATAAAAGAGGCGAAAAGTTCGGCATCCTCCTCCATCTCGAGAATAGTCGTAACGCCCCCCCTCAGAAGTTCAGTAACCGCAAGGGCGCCTATGACCTGGCGCTCTTCATCCGCGATCACCCCGCTCATCGGCAGATAGAGACGGTGCACGGGGGCGTGCCCGATATCCTCCGCCCGACCCCGAAATACCGCGTAGCCCACATGATTGTGTGCGCTGACAAAACCCGGCAGCACGACTTTTCCTTCTCCATCCACTACCGTATCGGCCGTCGGATACTGTTCACTCAGTGTCTGGGTATCACCCACAGCCGCAATACGGTCCTCCTCGACATAGACCGCACCGTTTTCAATGACCCGACGCGTCGGATCAACCGTGACGAC
>DCXP01000074.1:3119-4123 GCA_002327725.1 Proteobacteria bacterium UBA2133 | reverse complement strand
TGTGGTCGAGTTCCGGGATCACTTGACTCATAAAACGCTCTTTCGGGAAATTAGGCCGTCAGCCTGTCAGTCAAGTTCGAACTCTTCGCGCCAGTCGTCTGTCTCCTCCCAGGCGGGCTGGTCGGATTTAGACAACAGGCAGTTTTCAATGACGAGGTAGTCCATCTCGGTTCGCATAAAACAGCGGTAGGCATCTTCCGGTGTACACACAATCGGCTCACCACGGACATTAAAAGAGGTATTTACCAGCACCGGGCAGTTCGTCTGCTGGTAAAACGCGGTTAACAACTGATGGAAACGAGGGTTGGTCTCAGCGTGCACCGTCTGAATCCTGGCCGAGTAGTCCACATGGGTAACAGCGGGTATGTCTGAACGCTGCTGCTTTAATTTTTCGATACCGAATGCGGTCTCTAAAGCAGGATCCGGCGCCACCCGGTGCTCCTCACGAACATTTGCAACAATGAGCATGTATGGGCTTTTTGCTTCTTGTTCAAAAAAGTCGCTCACACATTCTGCAAGTACCGCTGGCGCGAATGGGCGGAAAGACTCCCGGTACTTGATCTTGAGATTCATGACAGACTGCATCTTGGGACTTCGGGCATCACCAATAATTGAGCGCGCGCCCAAAGCTCTTGGGCCGAATTCCATCGGGCCCTGAAACCAGCCCACGACCTGCTCATCAGCCAGAATTTTTGCCAGCCGCGGATACAAATCGCCGTCCTCGAGTTCTTCGTAGTTTGCACCCAGAGTCTCAAGAGCAGTTCGTGCCTCGTGATTGGAAAAGCGCGGACCAAGATAACCGCCACGCATTCGGTCACTGGCAGATTGGGCGATTCGTGGTTGACCGGTGTATTCATACCAGGCTGAGAGAGCGCAGCCCAATGCCCCGCCGGCATCCCCTGCAGCAGGCTGAATCCATATGTTCTCAAATGGACCCTCACGCTGCAGTCGCCCGTTGGCGACGCAATTAAGCGCGACGCCTCCGGCCAAGCATAAGTTTTCTG
>DCXP01000074.1:0-2736 GCA_002327725.1 Proteobacteria bacterium UBA2133 | reverse complement strand
TCCTGTACGGATGCAGCGATATCCATCTCCTGCTGTGTCAACGGGGACTCAGGCTCCCGGGCTGATCGCCCGAAAAGCTCAGCAAACCGCTCGTTGGTCATCCGCAGGCCTGTTGCGTAATCAAAATAATCCATCTGCAGGCGAAAGGTGCCATCGGGCTTGATATCAATCAGTTTGTCGCGGATAAGGTCCGCATAGCGCGGCTGCCCATAGGGCGCCAGACCCATCAGCTTGTATTCGCCCGAGTTCACCTTGAACCCGGTGAAATAGGTGAAGGCAGAATACAGAAGGCCCAGAGAATGCGGGAAATCAATCTGCCACATGGGGCGCACGCGGTTATCCTCTCCAAGCCAGGTCGTGGTTGTCGCCCATTCACCAACACCGTCCATGCACAAGACAGCTGCCCGTTCGAAGGGGCTTGGGAAAAAAGCCGAAGCTGCGTGGGACTGGTGATGACCGGTGAACAGCAGCGGAGGAAGCGCTTTCTTGCTGCACGTCCCCAGTGCTGCCAGTTCCTTTTTCAGCACTGACTTGAGATACAGTTTTTCCTTCAGCCAGACCGGCATCGCTGAAAGAAAAGACGAAAAGCCCTTGGGCGCGCTTGCGATATAGGTCTCCAAAAGGCGCTCGAACTTGATCAGGGGCTTATCGTAGAAGACGATCTGATCGATATCGGAAAGTGTTATTCCGGCAGCATCCAGGCACCAGGCAGCGGCAGCGGCCGGAAACCGGGCATCGTGCTTTTTTCGGCTAAAGCGCTCTTCCTGCGCTGCACCCGAGATCTCCCCATCCCTTAACAGGCAGGCAGCCGAATCGTGGTAATAGCCGGAAAGGCCCAGGATATACAAAGAATTGGTCCGGAATCAGCGAAAAAGCAGATAGGAGGCGTTATTTTATGCGATATCGGCCACGGTCTTTACCGCTGTCGGTAGGTTAGTCCCAGGGCCCGCGCGTGCGGAATCAGCAGGGTTGGCTTTACTGCGCGTCTGGCTCGACGGAATCCGGTACGCGAGGGTGAAAACTTCTCACTCGGATCGAGTGACCGCATGTTCAAGGCCGGTGGGAGAGCTCCCTGAATATCATCCCCTGATAGAACCTGCTTATCGCCCGAGAATCTGGTCCATTGGCTGAAAACTGCAGGAACAAAACATAAATTCAGTTTATTGCCAGCAAGAAAACAATGGCTTGTGCTGTGGACCCGCATGATTCAGCATCTCGCCATCCCGCTAGACCTGACGAGGAAAAATCCATCCATGCTTAGCCATAACCCTTTTGCGGACCTTCTGCCCGCCGCAGTCATGCAGACCTATGTGGTGCTGATGTTTCTGCTGGTGCTGGGCGGGACCATTCTGGATACCATCCATAAAAAGAGCGCCAAGTACTTTTTTCTGGCAGCGCAAAAAGCGAAGAAGAGCCGGACCCGCAGCGTTGGGGGGGGTGAGAAGGCCTCGATCGCCGTCAAGACCGCCGTTCACGACGTGATGCTGTCGGGAGAGTTCTGCAACGCCCGTCGCCGTATCGCCCACCTTCTCGGCATGTACGGTTTTGTGATTTTCCTCGTGACCACCGTCATCCTGATTTTCTCCTACCCCACCTCGGCGACTGAAGCCCCCGGTGTCGTGACAGGACTCTGGCACGTCGGGGCGCTGATGGTCTGCGTTGGAGGATACTGGTTCTGGTTCGTCATCAGGGTCGACGTCGCCGCAGAAGGCAACGCCTGGTACCGGATCATGCGGGCCGACCTTTTTATCCTGGCGCTGCTTGCCACCGCGACCTTCGCGCTGATCTGGTCGTACCTGCAGATGCGTGGCGAAGGCGCCTGGACAACGCTCGCGCTGGTGCTGTTTGTTGTCTCCAGCACCACCCTTTTCGGCACCGTCCTCTGGTCCAAGTTTGCGCACATGTTCTTCAAGCCCGCGGCGGCTTATCAAAAGCGTGTGCAGGAAGCCGACGGCTCACGGGCCAATCTGCCGGAACCGGCCGATAAGCCGGCCCGGTTTGGCTTAGGCATCAAAAGAGAACCCGCGCGCCACTACTAAAAAATTCTTAATACCAGTTTCATATCGGGTGATCTGGTCGAGGACTTCCCAAGAGTCGTCATCAGGCCCCGAAACAAGGAGACATCAATGCCAACTTTTGTTTACATGACCAAGTGCGACGGCTGTGGTCACTGTGTCGATATCTGCCCGTCCGACATCATGCACATCGACAAAACCTACCGTCGGGCATTGAACATCGAGCCCAACATGTGCTGGGAATGCTATTCCTGCGTCAAAGCCTGTCCGCAAAACGCCATTGACGTGCGCGGCTATGCCGATTTTGCCCCGCTGGGCCACAGCGTCCGGGTGCTGCGCGAAGAAGAAAAGGGCACCATCTCCTGGAAAATCAAGTTTCGTGATGGCCGCGAAAAGGATTTTATCTCGCCCATCACCACCGAGCCTTGGGGAGAGAAGATTCCCCGGCTCGCTGAACTTGCCGAGCCGACCCAGGAAGACGTGGATTCACAACTGCTCTGCTTTGAGCCGGATGCCCTCAATATTGAGCGCGGCCTGCCGGTGATCGACAAGAGCAAATTCAAACAGGGAGTGTATTACTGATGGGTTTCAAAACAGTTTTTGAAGACTGCGACATTCTGGTCGTCGGCGGGGGTATGGGCGGCACGGGTGCCGCCTATGAAGCCCGTCACTGGGGGCGCGATATGAAGATCGTGGTGGCCGAAAAAGCCAACATCGATCG
>DCXP01000086.1 GCA_002327725.1 Proteobacteria bacterium UBA2133 | reverse complement strand
CGAAGTGGAACTGGCGGGAATGGACTTAAACCTCATGCAGGCATCGAAGAGCGATCACGATGCCCATGCAGCTGCCGAGCATTAATGGAGGAACTACGATATGGCTACTATTGAAGCATGGTCAGCGGAGACGTTTACTGCATTACAAGAGGGCTCTGGCGCCATCTATCCCATGGTGGGAACGGAGTGGCTTTGGCTCATTATTGCGGTGGCGTTCTGGCTTTGGTGGCATTTCAAAACCAGCGCGGGGGAGACCGAGGAACAAGACCGCGTGAGGTCGGAAAACCCTGGCAGGGATGCCCACAAGCAGTATCAATCGGACTGGTAGTGATCGTTTCGGTTCGCTGATCCGAACCCTGGAAAGGGCGCCCTGCGGGGCGCCCTTTCGTCTTTCAGCGAGGAGCAGGCGTGGATCAAGATAAAGACAGGGAACGCCCAAGCCCCCCGCGGCGCATGGCCAAGGTGCCGTTCCCGCCGGCTAAGTACGGGTTATGGCTGGCGATTGTAATCATCGGCGCGGTGTTGCTGCTGATGGTTACCGGTGTGATCGCGGCCCAGGTTGACTGATGTCCTGTTCGGGCTCCGGCAAGGCGGGGTTCCCAGCCTGAATGCGCTTTCCCGTGATTCAGTGCGGTTAAGGTTCGCGGTCATGCCCGATCAGTAGGCAGCCGGTTTCGGTTCGTGAGTTGTGGTAGCTGCCCGGGGGATAACTGACGAAGTCTCCCTTTTTCAAAACGGTGCCGTCGCTTTCGATAAGTTCACCTTCGAGGATCAGGTACTCCTCGTGTTTTGCATGCTCGTGGGGTATTGAGGCTGTTCCCGGCTCCATGCGGATCACATACCAGCCGGTGGCACGCTCCCGATCATAGCTGATATTCAGCAGGTGGACGTTTTCCTGTACCTCGCCCTCAAGGTCATAAAACTCATAAGGAGCGTCATACAGGTTGACGATTTTTCGGGGTCCACGCCATGGGATAGAATCTTTTTCGGCCATCAATCGCACCTCGTTTTATAACACCGGTATTCCGGTCAGTCGTTTATGAGTAAGTCGGCGGATAGATATCTCACTATGATCCATCGTAATCATAATGCGGCCTTAACCATTTTGCGCGGCCCGGTTTCTGATCCGGCGGGTGAGACCACGGCAAGAGAGCCAAGGTTGCCGTAAAGTTCAGGGCCGCATTATCGGCACCAGTTATTCCGCCGAAGACATCGGCTCGCAGTGCTACAAGTACGGAGCGCGCTCAATAACGGTTGCCCACCGTACAGCACCCATGGGCTTTCACTGGCCGGATAACTGGGAAGAGGTTCCGATCTTGTCCCGGGTTGATAAGAATACCTGCCACTTCAAGGATGGATCGAGCAAGGAAATCGACGCGATCATCATGTGCACGGGGTGCCTGCACCACTTCCCCTTTCTGCCGGATCAGCTTCGGCTTCAGACAGACAACCGCTTGTGGCCCCTGACTCTGTATAAGGGCGTGTTCTGGGACGATAACCCCAGGGTGATGTATCTCGGCATGCAGGATCAGTTCCACACCTTCAACATGTTTGATGCTATGGACGACTCCATGGAGCCCTATCTCAAGTCAACCTGAGGCCCAAAGGCCCGCGTGCAAAAAAGAGCCCGGCATCGGCCGGGTTTTTGTTTCCGGGAAATTCCTGTAGGGAAACATTGTTTCCACCAGTTGAATTGCGAAACCGAAAGGCGTAGGCTCGTTTGCGGCCAGACAAGTCCAGGTAAGGGAAAGAATCCATGTGCGGTATTGCAGGGGTAATGTATCGGGGTGGCGACAAGGACTTCAGCACCGGTGAGGCGCTGATTCGGATGCTTGACGGTTGTCAGCACCGGGGTCCCGACTCCACCGGCTTTGCGCTGTACGCGCCCGAAGCGCCGGGACGCTTGAAGTTGCGCTTTTTTATCGACCCTGCGAGCGAGTCCGATGATGAGTCCGCCATCGCTGCTATCCGCCAGCGGCTTGTTGACCTTGGCGCTGCGATCGAGGAAGAAGCGCGCGCCGGAGACAACTACCGCGTGACAATCCGGTATGACGGCGATGTTCAGAAACTGTCTTACGAAATGGAACACGCGGCGAAAGTGATTTCAATCGGCACGAGCCTTGAGATCGTCAAGGATGTGGGCAGCGCCCACGATGTGGACGACCGTTATCACGTTAACGAGTTTCACGGCACCCATGGTCTTGGCCACGTGCGCCTCGCAACCGAAAGTGACGTCAAACCCGAGGCATCGCATCCATTCTGGGCTACCGGGTTCGCGGATGTGGCCATCGTGCATAACGGCCAGATTACCAATTACTGGAAGATGCGTCGGCGCCTGGAGCAGCGGGGTTTTGAATTTACAACGGACAATGACAGCGAGCTGATCGCGGTATACCTTGCCGACAAACTGGCACAGGGTGTGAAACTTCAGGATGCGTTGTCGACCTCTATCGATGATCTTGACGGTACTTTTTCTTTTCTGGTGTCGACCGGTGACGAGATCGGCTATGCAAAGGATCGCCTCGCTGCCAAGCCGATGATCATGTACGAAGACGATGAGCTGGTCGCCATTGCCTCCGAGGAGGTATCGCTGAACCGTCTTTTCCCCGGGCGTGCCCTGAATACCCGTGAACCTGCGCCCGGGACTTACGCTACATGGTCTCGCTCGACTTAGCAACGCTGAGCGTTCGTGATGCGAATGCTCAGCTTCGGACCTTAGGCGAGGCCGGAGAAGATGTCGAAATTCTGAACCCCGATGCGCGGCATCACATCGGAGTTGGACTGACGGCCCCGATCCATGTGACGGTTCAGGGGTCCGCCGGCTACTTCTGCGCAGGACTGACTGACCAGGCACAGTTCAATGTTTCGCACAACGTCGGCTGGGGTGTCGGCGACAACATGTACAGCGGTTCGGTAGTGGTCGGCGGAAATGCCGGCGCGATTCCCGGCGTGGCGATCCGGGGTGCCGAAATTGTCATCAAGGGCAACATGGGATCACGCGCCGGGCAGGTCATGAAAGCGGGCACCTTGTGCTGCGCCGGGAATGCGAACTTCATGGCCGGTTACATGATGTATGGCGGCACCATCATCATCCTGGGTGACTCCGGTGAGCGGGTCGGTGAAGATATGTCGGGGGGCAGGATTTTCGTCGCTGGAAAAGTCCAGGACCTAGGCTCGGACGCCATGCTCACAGATCTCGATCAGAAGGAGATTGAGAGCATCCATGAGTTTCTCGACCGTTACGGAAGCAAGGCGCCCAAGGGCTTTTCCAAAATCGTCAGTGCCGGGAAAAAACTGCGTTACGGCACTCCGGAAACGCCGATGCGCAGCATTCCATTTAATACGTTCTCTGGACATTCCGCTTACTGGAATCCCAAGGTTCAGGAAGATATTGCGATCAAGGCGCAAAGTGGCCGTTATCGGATTCGCGGTTACGGCGGCGCCCGGCCATTACCGCATCTAAGCGACATCGGATTTCGCAAAGACCTTACCGATGCCGGTACCCATCGTGATGTCGTCGCAAAGGTGCGCATGGAGACCGAGATTGGCGGGATCAACGGCGCGCGGCCATTGAAACTCAGCATGCCCGTGATGATTGCGCCCATGAGTTATGGGGCGCTCAGCCGGTCAACAAAATACGCAATTGCCATGGGATCGGCCATGTCGGGCATTGCCGAGAACACAGGCGAGGGCGGCATGAGCGATGCGCAGCGCGATGCCGCCGGCCAGTTGATCTTCCAGTGCCTGGGCGGCCGGCTGGGCTGGAACATCCATGACATGCGCCGTGCCGATGCGCTGGAGATCTATATCTCCCAGGGCGCCAAGCCGGGCCTCGGCGGACAACTGATGGCCAAGAAGGTCACTCCCGAGCTTGCCCAAATCCGGGGTATTCCCGCCGGCATTGATCTGCGCTCGCCATCGCGCCATCCTGATATCCTGGGTGCGGACGATCTCGTGATCAAGGTCGAAGAGTTTCGGGAGGCGACCGGGTATCAGGTTCCGGTCAGCGTCAAACTCGGCGCGGGACGTATCCGTGACGACATCAAGATTGCTTCCAAGGACGGGTTCGATTTCGTTGAGCTCGACGGTATGCAGGGTTCAACGGGAGCGGGCAGTGCCGAGGTCATTGACAACGTCGGGATCCCGACGCTGCCCGCCATCATCGAGGCCGTCGAAGCGCTTGAGGAGATCAACGCCCGGGACAAGATTCAGCTGGTCCTTATGGGCGGTCTTCGCGACGGCATCGATGCGGTCAAGGCATTGTGCCTTGGCGCCGATGCGGTTGCTTTCGGGACATCGGTTATTGTGGCCGGGGGCTGCATCTCCTGCATGCAGTGCCACATCGGGCAATGCGTCACCGGAATTGCAACCCAGGACCCGGCGCATGAAAAGCGCTATCAGCCCGAAGTTGAAGCCAGCAACATTCATCGTTTCCTGGAAAGTGTGCGTTGGCAGATTGCAGCCATTACCCAGGCGCTTGGCTATGACGATGTCACCAGCCTTAACCGTGAAGACCTGGTCGCACTGACGCCCGAGGCGGCTGATATCACGGGGCTGCCTTGCGAGCCCCCGGGGAGTGATGCTTCACAACGGCAGGTAGGGGTAGTGTCATGAGTGTCTACGGTCTTGAACGGATCAGCGTCCCGGTTTCTCCGCCGGGGTTTTCTGATGACACCGCTGATCCGCACTACGTGCCCGCGCCGTGTCAGGTTGCCTGTCCGATAGGAACGGACGCACCGTCCTACATTGGATACATCTGGGAAAAACAATATGCCGAGGCTTTTGAGGCGATTACCGCAACCAACCCCTTCAGCTCGATCTGTGGGCGGGTGTGCGATGCGCCTTGTGAGTCTGCCTGCAGGCGTGAGAGCAGTGACGGTGCCGTGCAGATTCGTAACCTGAAGCGCTTTATCATGGACAAACTCGGGGCGGATCTTCCGAAGAACCGGTTTGCGGTCTCGCGCCAGGAGTCCGTCGGCATCGTCGGTTCGGGGCCCGCTGGACTGACTGCGGCCTTTGAACTTTGTAAAGCGGGCTTTTCCGTGTCGGTTTACGAAATGACAGACCGACTTGGTGGCACTATGGTCTGGGGCATTCCGCAGTTTCGTCTGCCATCGGGCATCATCGAAGAGGATATCCAGCGACTGCAGCATCAGTGTCCGGAACTCACCGTGCACCTTAACACCGCACTCGGTCGTGAGGTGACACTGGATGAACTGAAAGTGCGTCACAACGCCGTGCTGCTCGCGATCGGTGCCTGGTGGGGAAAACCGATGGGTGTTGCCGGAGAGGACCATCCGAGGGTCGAAGACGGGGTGAGTTTTCTCCGCCGGATCAACGCGGGAGAGCGCCCGCAGATGCCGGAGACGGTCGTCGTCGTGGGTGGTGGCGATGTGGCGATGGATGCGTGCAGAGCCGCATTGCGCCTGCCGGGCTGCAAGACGGTAAAGGTGGTGTACCGCCGTGGGCCGGATGAAATTCCGGCACGCAAAATCGAGTTGCATCATGCGCAAAAAGAGGGCATCGAATTCGCTTACAACACTCTGCAGACAGGAATTACGGCTTCGGGCGACAGCCTGGCACTGCAGTGTGTACGCACGAAACCCGGGCCACCTGATGAAGATGGCCGGCGTTCGCCGGTTGTCGTTGATAACAGCGCCTTTGAGATTCCCTGCGGCATGGTGATTGCAGCGGTCGGGCAAAAAGGTGCCAGTGATGCCCTGGATGCTGCAGGCCTCATGGACGCAGACCGGGTGCGCGCGGATTTTTCCTGCATGCGCACAGCGGATCCCAAGGTATTCGCTGCCGGTGATGGTGCCTTTGGCGGGTCGACCATTGTCATGGCGATGCAGCACGGACAGCGTGCGGCCTACTACATCCGCGCGGCGCTGGATAAGATCGATTCGCCGATTGCGTACCGGACGCCGTACCGCACCCGGCGTGTTCCGGTGGCGCAGGATCTCAAATGGGAGCAACTTGGACTGGAGGAGCCCGTATTTCATGGTCTCGGTGATCGACCCGAGACATTCCCCGAGATCGAGGACACCTATGACGAGGCCGCGGCAATGCGGGAAGCGGCTCGCTGTTACCGCTGTGATGCCGAGACCGGATCGACCGACTATTCGGTTCGCCACAGGGAAGACCTCTTTTCCATGGCCCGTACGCACCCCAAGGACCTGGACAAGCACCGGGCAATGCTGCAAAGACGTCTTGAATCACGGGACAATCCTTATCCACCGCAGCGTCCGGCGTCCCTGGATGATCTTGTCTTCCTGCCTGCGAACCTTTCGCGCCTGGTGATTGACCCCTACCGCGAGGCCTGCCGTATCGACATCGACCTTGGCCAGGATTTGAAACTGAAACAGCCTTTTCTCGTCAGCGGTTTCGATGACGCCCCCGAAGAACTCAGGCAGGCTGCCTGGCAGGCCATCGACGACAACGGCGCGGGAGTTATCGGCGCTTCAGCGCCCGACCCGAAGGTCAGCTGGCTTCAGATCCTCAGGCCAGGCGAGTCCTGCGATCCGGCGGCAGCGGGTTATATAGAGCGATGGCACGATGGATTGGCGCAGCAAGCGTCGATCCCCGGCAATGGGGTGCTGAAGGGTCTCAGCGTAGCACTCACCGAAGAGATTGAGGCAGCGGTGGATTTCGCGCTGTCGGCCGGTTACGACTTTTTGCTGCTGGACAGTACCGGCAATCATGGGGCCTGGCCCGAAGAGTTGACCACGCAGCCGCGTTTTGAACTCTTGTCGGCGACGGTGGCGGCACTTCGGCAACGGAAAAAAGAGGAAGCCCTGACGCTCATCTTCAGCGGCGGGGTGCGCTCCGGCACCGACGCAGCGCGCCTCATCGCCATGGGTGCCAGCGTGGTGGTTTATGGCGTGACCGCCGCGATTGCCATGGGTGGCGAGATTCGTGAAGGACAGATTCTCTGGCATTCGGACAGAACCGTCGAAGAGCGTGCCGAGGGCTTGCAGGCGATCCTGAACGCGAATGCGGGAGAGGCGTCCATGATGGCCCGGTGTACGGGAAAGACGCGGCTTCATAACCTCGAGCCCGAAGACCTTCGAAGCGTAACGCTTAAGACGAGCTCGATTACCAAGATTCCGGTGCCCGGCCACAACGTGACAGGGCATCTCGGACAATCATGAGCCCGGGATCTTCAAGGCATCCCCTCGAGGTCGTGGACAAGCGTTCGATGACGCCTGCCCTGGAGCGGGGTAACCGCCTCGAGGATGCAATCGGCCGGCAGGTTCGGGTCTACCGGGCGCAACTGGGTATGACGATCGCAAATCTTGCACGCCAGTCAGGGCTCTCACCCGGTATGCTGTCCAAGATCGAGAACGGTCAGACCTCGCCATCGCTCACAACCTTGCAGTCGCTCGCAGGTGCGCTCAATGTACCGGTGACGGCCCTCTTTAGAAAGTACGAGCAGGACCGCGAGGCGTCGTTTGTGAAGGCGGGCAAGGGCTTGGTCATTGATCGGCGGGGCACCCGCGCGGGTCATCAGTATCATCTGCTCGGCCACTCCGTGGGTAATCGGGCGATGCTGGTCGAGCCCTACCTGATTGTGATTTCAGAGCCCTCGGATGTGTTTCCTCTGTTTCAGCACGACGGGGTTGAGTTTATTTATATACTGGAAGGGGAAATGGTGTACCGGCACGGCTCACGCGTTTACGCCATGAGCTCGGGAGATTCGCTTTACTTCGATGCGGATGCACCGCATGGTCCTGAGGAACTCAAGCGGCTGCCGATCCGGTTTCTTTCGTTCATCGTTGAGCCTAATCCGGGCTCGTGAGATCATCACCGGCATGAAAGTTCAGGAACTGTATTTCAGAGAAAATTTAAAAGGAGGATAGGACCTATGGCAATCAATCTGGCGACTGTCGCCAAGCAGAAAAAGATCAAGTATTTCCTGATCAGTTTTGTTGACCTGTTCGGTGTGCTGCGCTCCAAGTTGGTGCCGGCCCGGGCAATCGGAGATATGCAAAAAGAAGGCGCAGGCTTCGCCGGATTTGCAGCCTGGCTGGACATGACGCCGGCCCATCCGGATATGTTCTCGATCCCGGACCCGGCGAGCCTCATTCAGTTGCCGTGGAAGCCCGAGGTCGGCTGGCTGGCTGGCGATCTTGTGATGGATGGAAAACTGGTCGAGGCCTCACCCCGCGTGGCCCTCAAGGCACAGATTACCAAGGCAGCAAAGCAGGGCTACCGGATGAAGACCGGCGTCGAGTGTGAGTACTTTCTGGTGAGTGCTGATGGCATGTCCTTGTCTGATCCCAGCGATACCCAGGAAAAGCCGTGCTACGACCAGTCTGCGTTGATGCGCCGCTACGATGTAATCAGCGAGATCTGTGACTGCATGATTACCCTCGGCTGGGGTCCGTACCAGAACGACCACGAGGACGCGAACGGCCAGTTTGAAATGAACTGGGACTATGATGATGCACTGGTCACTGCAGACCGTCATGTATTTTTCAAATACATGGTCAAGGCAATTGCCGAGAAACACGGCCTTCGCGCGACTTTCATGCCCAAGCCGTTTTCAAACCTGACAGGAAACGGCTGTCATGCCCATGTGTCGCTCTGGGACAAAGCGGGCAAAAAGAATCTGTTTCATAACGCGCGCGACAAGATGGGGCTTTCCAGGGCGGCGTATGAGTTCCTCGGCGGCGTCCTCGATAGCGCTGATGCGCTGGCGGCCGTGTTTAATCCGACCGTCAACAGTTACAAGCGGATTGATGCCCAGGTTACGCTTTCGGGGGCAACCTGGTCGCCCAATGCCATCACCTATGGCGGTAACAACAGAACGCACATGGTCCGGGTCCCGGATGCCGGCCGCTTTGAACTGCGCCTGATGGACGGGGCAGTCAACCCTTACCTCCTGCAGGCCGGCGTGCTGGCGGCAGGACTCGATGGCATTGCCAACAAGCGCGATCCGGGTAAGCCGCTCGATATCAACATGTATACCGACGGCCACAAGGTAAAGAACGTGCGCCGCCTGCCGTCGAACCTGCTCGATGCGATCCGCGTGTTTGAAAAAAGCAAGGTTCTGCGCTCGGGTCTTGGGAAGGAACTGGTCGAGAGCTATGCCAAGCTCAAACACCAGGACTGGCGCAGTTACAGTGCAGCCATCAGTCAGTGGGAGCGGGACCACACGCTGGATTGCTAGAACCGAATCAGCTTATCGAGTCGCGTCATGAAAGTCCTCGTGTTTCAGCATATTGCCTGTGAGCATCCGGGCATCTTCCGCCAGTTCTTCAGCGAATCCGGGGTTGACTGGCAGGCGGTGGAACTGGATGCCGGGGACGCGATTCCAGACCTTGACGGGTTCGACGCCTTATGGGTGATGGGCGGGCCCATGGATGTCTGGGATACCGACACCTGCCCGTGGCTGGTTGCCGAAAAGGAGGCTATCCGTACCTGGGTGCAGGATCTGCAAAAACCCTATCTCGGCCTGTGCCTCGGTCACCAGTTGCTGGCGGACGCGCTGGACGGCAGATGCGAAATCCAGCGAACACCCGAGATCGGCATTCTGGATGTCCACCTGACCGATGCCGCCAGCGATGATCCGCTCATGCAGGGCCTTGCACCGCAGATGAAGTGCCTGCAGTGGCATTCTGTAGCCGTCACACAGCCGCCGACGGGTGCCGAGCTTCTCGCGAGTTCACCCGAATGCATCTGGCAGGCAATGCGGGTAGGCAGGCACGCCTGGGGGATTCAGTTTCATGTCGAACTTCAGGACAACACCATCAGCGAGTGGAACGAGGTTCCCGCTTATGCCGCAGCCCTGGACAAGGTCAAGGGCCCGGGCGCACTCAAGGCCATGGAGGACGAGGCGCTTGAGCACATGCCGCAGTTCAAAGACAACGCGCGCCTGCTGTTCGACAATTTCTGCCGATCGATAAGTTAGGGGTCACCTTTTCCGGGCGCCCAGTCTTTTGGGGCAAGCTCAAAGTCCGCAAACGAAAAAGCGGGAGAGACGGTGCAGCCGATCAGCGACCAGTCGCCTTTTGACTGCATGGAGAACCATGTCCCTTTGGGAACGACCCGATGATAGGCCTGCTGATCTGCAGTCCGGCGTCCAAGGGTCTCCTCCTGGATTGAAACCCCGTCGGTGGAAAGCAGCAGCGCAAGCGGGTCTCCGTCATAAAAATGCAGAATTTCGTCTTTCTTAAGGCGATGCCAGTGTGAGCGCTCGCCTTTTTCCAGCAGGTAGAAGATCAGGCTGACACTGTCTGTCGTGTCGCGGAAGGTCTCGACGAAGTGGCCGCCCTCGGGATGCGGCGTCATATTCAGTGATGCAATGATGGATCCGGGTTCGGTCATGGCGGTTTGTCACAGTGCGTACTGGCGGGGTTTTCCCACAGCATAACCAAAGCGTTTTGATTCTTCTACGAGGAGGTCAGACCAGCGCTGTTTTTGACTTAAGCGCAGTCAAGTGCTGTGACATACTGATTATTCGCCTGCCCGAAAGGCGGCGATGATATCGGAGTCAGCACGTGAAGCGGGAAAACTCAGACAGCTTTCTACATGAACTGCGACAGATACTGCCGGCTAAGGCGGTATTGACGGCTGAGGAAGAATTGCGGCCCTACGAATGTGATGGCCTCTCTGGTTATCGGGAATTGCCCCGGGTAGTCGCGTTACCGGATGAAGTTGCACAGGTGCAGGCGATACTGGCGCTGTGCCAGCGTCACCGGGTGCCGGTAGTGGCGCGTGGCGCAGGCACTGGCCTTTCCGGGGGCGCGACGCCGCATAGTGAAGGCCTGTTGCTCAGTATGACCCGCTTCAACCGCATACTGGCAGTCGACCCGGTCAGTTGCACGGCCCGGGTTCAACCCGGGGTCCGCAATCTTGCGGTGAGCGAGGCGGTTGCAGCCTATGGTCTTTACTACGCACCAGACCCCTCCTCCGAGATTGCTTGCACCATCGGCGGCAATGTTGCCGAGAATGCTGGCGGCGTCCACTGCCTCAAGTATGGCCTTACGGTGCATAATGTGCTCGCCGCTGAAGTTTTGCTGATGGGTGGTGAGAGCATCCGCGTGGGCAGTGAGGGGTTTGACGCACCGGGATACGATCTACTTGCCGCTATTACGGGCTCGGAGGGCATGCTTGGTGTGGTCACCGAGGTTACGCTGCGGTTGTTGCCCCAGCCGGAGGGAGCCAAGTTGCTGCTGGCCGCTTTCGACACCATCGAGACTGCTGCCGACGCGGTGGCCCAGGTGATTGCTGCAGGCGTCATCCCGGCGGGATTGGAGATGATGGATAACCCGGCGATCAGGGCAGCTGAGGATTTCGCCCAGGTTGGCTATCCCCGCGAGGCGGCGGCTATCCTGCTGTGCGAGGTAGACGGCACTTCTGCCGAAGTTGAGCAGCAGCTTGAGACAGTTGCAGCAGTGTTACGCGAGCGGGGCGCCGACGAGATACGCGTGGCCCGGGACGAAACTGAGCGGTTGCGTTTCTGGTCGGGGCGAAAAAATGCGTTTCCGGCGGTGGGCCGGATTTCACCGGACTACTACTGCATCGATGGCACTATTCCGCGTAAACAGATCGGCAAAGTTCTTAAGGGCATAGCCAGTCTGTCGGAGCAGTATGGCCTGCGGGTCGCCAATGTATTTCATGCTGGCGACGGCAACCTGCATCCGTTGATTCTTTACGACGCGGGCAACCCCGGGGAGTTTGAACGCACCGAGCAACTCGGCGGGGAGATCCTGGCGCTGTGTGTAGAAGTTGGCGGTACTATTACCGGCGAGCACGGGGTTGGCCTCGAGAAGATCAACCAGATGTGTGTTCAGTTCAATGAAGCTGAATTAGCGCAATTCCATGCCTTCAAGTCGGTGTTCGACCCCGCAGGCTTGCTTAACCCGGGCAAGGCAGTGCCGACGCCTGCCCGCTGTGCCGAGTTCAAGGCTTTGCACGGGCGAGGCGGTGAGAGCACTCTTTCAGACACCCCTGTTTCTGGGCCTATTTCAGAGCCATGAACGCGTTCGTGGATGCCCTTGCAGAGCAAATTACACGTACTTGTGAAAATGGCGGCATGCTGCGTATCGTCGGCGGCGACAGTAAAGCGTTCTACGGTGGCGCACCGGTAGGCGATACGCTCTCTCTCGCTCGGCACCAGGGCGTGATCTCCTATGAGCCGACTGAACTCGTGGTGACGGTGCGGTCCGGCACACCGTTGGCCGAGTTGCAGGCGACACTGGCGGGCGAGGGACAGATGCTGGCCTTCGAGCCGCCAGCGTTCGGCGCCAGTGCAACTATCGGCGGCACTATCGCCTGCGGCCTGTCCGGCCCGGCCCGCCCCTACCGCGGCGCGGCGCGCGATTATGTCCTTGGGGTCAACTGTGTCAACGGCAAAGGCCAGTACCTGCGCTTCGGTGGCCAGGTGATGAAAAACGTCGCTGGCTACGATCTGTCGCGCGTCATGACCGGGGCGCTGGGTACGCTCGGCATCATTACTGAGGTATCCCTAAAAGTGTTGCCGTTGCCTGAAGCGGAGCAAACGCTATGTTTTGAATGCACACAAAGTGATGCACTTTCGCGGCTCGGTGAGTGGGCGCTACAACCGTGGCCGCTCAGCGGGACAGTTTTTTTTGATGGGGTTCTGCGGGTGCGCCTTTCGGGCAGCGGCGCCGGCGTTGCTGCCGCGGCAGCAGCTCTGGGGGGCGAGACGTGCGCAGAGGGGGCCGATTTCTGGCACGACCTCAGAGAGCATCGGCTGCCGTTCTTCGCCAGTGATTTGCCGCTGTGGCGGTTGTCACTGCCGCCGCAGGCGCCGCCCGTCGCGTTAGCAGATCAACAGTTACTGGAGTGGGGCGGGGGCCAGCGCTGGCTGGTCACCGAGACTCAGCCGCAGCAGATATTTGCAGCTGCAGCGGCGGTCGGCGGACATGCTGTCCGTTTTCGTGGCGGTGACCGGGCAAACAGTTTCCAGCCACTTGATGCCGTGGGCCAACGCTTGCACACAGGACTTAAGGCGGCGTTCGATCCGGTAGGTATTCTTAATCGCGATCGCCTGTACCCGGAGGCCTGATTCGTGCATACGGTATTGGCTGATTTTATTCGCGAGACTCCTGCCGGACAGGAAGCGCGGGAGATTATTGGCAAGTGTGTACACTGCGGTTTCTGTACCGCAACTTGTCCTACTTATCAGTTGTTAGGGGATGAATTGGATGGCCCACGTGGCCGAATCTACCTGATCAAGCACGCACTGGAGTCGGGTGAGTGTGCGGCGCCCACGCGGGTCCACCTTGATCGCTGCCTGACCTGCCGTTCCTGTGAGACCACCTGTCCTTCGGGAGTGCGTTATGGCCGGCTGCTGGAAATTGGCCGTGAAGTAGTTGAGGAAAAGGCTCCGCGGCATTTTCTCGAGCGTACGGTTCGCTGGTTGTTGCGGCAAATGATGCTGGGACCGTTGTTCGCGCCGATGCTGGGTGCGGCGCGAACAGTCAGGGCAATACTGCCGCATATCCTGGCGCGGCAGGTACCGCCGAGGCGGCCGACTGGAGACCGCCCAGCTTCACGGCACCCACGGCAAGTGCTTATGCTAGAGGGCTGCGTGCAACCGGCGATGGACCCGGCCATCAATGCGGCAGCCTGCCGCGTGCTCGACCGGATCGGGCTGTCAGTAAAGAATGTACCAGGCACTGGTTGTTGCGGCGCCTTAAGTTTGCACCTTGGTGCCAGCGAAGAGGCTCGGCAAGCCATGCGCCGGAATATAGATGCCTGGTGGCCGCATGTTGAGGCGGGTATCGAAGCCATCGTCATGACGGCGAGCGGCTGCGGAGTCACGGTGCGTGAATACGCCGAATTGCTTGCTGACGATGAGCAATATGCGGAAAAGGCCCGGCAGATATCGAAATTAACCCGTGACATAGCCGAAGTGATCTATGACGGCGAGCATGGGCCATTGCAGGCACCGGCTGGGATCCGGGTTGCATTTCATTCGCCGTGTACGTTGCAGCATGGTCAGGCTATTCGAGGTAAGGTAGAAGCCGTGCTGAGGGCCGCCGGTGCGGAATTGGTGCCGGTAGCTGATAGCCACCTTTGTTGCGGCGCAGCTGGAACTTATTCACTGCTGCAGCCAGCGTTGTCGGAGCAACTGCTCGGTAACAAGTTGGGGCACTTGCAGCAACATAAACCGCAGGTCATAGTCAGCGCGAACATAGGTTGTCTGGTTCACCTCGCAGGGGAGGCGACCGTACCGGTACGCCACTGGATAGAACTGATCGATCCCTCCCCACCGGGATGACGTTCCGGCACCTGCTGAGGGAGTGGGAGCCCTCGGCAGCCATTTCGTCTCGCGAACGCTGTTTTGGGGATTAAAGAGGGTTATTCGGGACCGTCCGGAGTTAAAATGCTTGCCTCGAAGGTGGGCTTCTAGTACCATCCGCGCCTCATTTTTGCGCAAAAAACCGATATCGCGATGAAGACTTTTAGCGCCAAACCCGAGACGGTCCAGAGAGATTGGTATGTTGTGGATGCCACTGACAAGGTTCTGGGACGCCTCGCGAGTGAGGTCGCCTCACGGCTTCGCGGCAAGCACAAAGCCGAGTACACCCCGCACGTGGATACGGGTGACCACATCGTGATCGTGAATGCTGAGAAGATCCGGGTGACGGGCAATAAGGCCGAAGCCAAGCGCTACTATCGTCACTCAGGATTCCCCGGCGGCATTAAAGAAGTCGCATTGGGCGAACAGCTCCAGCGGCATCCAACGCGGGTTATCGAAAGTGCCGTGAAAGGTATGCTGCCCAAGAATCCGCTCGGAAGAGCGATGTTTGCAAAACTCAGGGTGTATGCGGGACCGGAACACCGCCATCAGGCCCAGCAGCCCAAGGTGCTGGAAATCTAGCAGCACCTCGATCAGCGACATTAGCGATAAAGGACGAAGACATTGGCACAGACAGGCGAAATTCATTACGGAACGGGCCGGCGCAAGTCATCAGTGGCCCGGGTTTATCTCACCCGCGGTTCGGGCAACATTACGGTCAACCGCCGCACCCTCGACGAATACTTCGGCCGCGAGACCGCGAGAATGGTTGTCCGCCAGCCGCTTGATACCGCTGAGCTCAACGACAAACTCGACATCACGATCCGCGTGACCGGTGGCGGCGGTACGGGCCAGGCCGGTGCAATTCGCCACGGTATTACCCGCGCGCTGCTGAGTTATGACGAGACCCTGCGTGAACCCCTGCGCAAAGCCGGGTTTGTCACTCGCGACTCACGCAAGGTCGAGCGCAAGAAGGTCGGCCTGCACAAAGCGCGCAAGGCGCCTCAGTACTCCAAGCGCTGATTCTTCCGGCCCGCTCTTCGGGCCCGGGTACTCCTGCTTTCGAGATACGTGGTCTGGGCCGCGGGGACGTTTTTGGCGCCTTCTATGGTAACGCTCACGGGTCCGTCGATACTCGCATTAAGACCATCTGCCACGGCACTCGGGCATGCAGCCGGGAATTGAGCTCAAGCATATCGCCTTCGGAGCTCGTTATTTTCGGGGTTTCGGTCACGAGCAGGCTTGACTGGGGCGTCGACGGCAACACACTCATTGGTCGCCGTACCACTGTTTTGATCACCACTGGCACTCCTTGCCCATCAGATTGCTTAGCTCAGAGGAGCTGACACCGCTACCAAGATCGATCTCGATCGAGAATTCATACACACCGGTTTCCTGTAACTCCTTCAGCATCAGCGCTGTCTGGTTGCGCAGCAGTTCAACATGGCGTTCTGAGGCGGCGCATTCCATGATCATGTCTCCCGGCATATGGATCTGTATCAGGCATTTACCCTGGTCAGAGCCCTTGATGATGTTCTTACCGGTAAACCCAGGAATCATGGGATGGGTATAGGTATAGGTGTTTGGTGCGCATGAAACCAGGCTCTCAATGTAGAGCAGGGTGTCGCTGATAAACTTGTCGGGATCCAGCTTCGATTGTGAATCTTCCGCAGTTTGCTGATCCGTGTCAGGCTCGGCGGCGTCGATTTCTTCAAAAGAAGCGATAAACCATCGGCCATTTCTTCTGACAACCTGGTAACGGGCACGTTCATTGGGGTCGTCTTCCAAGGACGAACCGGACGCGCCTGATCGGTCCTTGAAGAAGCCAATGTCAATGAGCACACCGGGGTCGGTATCTGCACTTGGGGATGGAATCGCTGGAGGTACTCCACCCCAGCCCCGACCATGATTCCTGCGCAGGAAATCAGCGTCTTGACCCGGCTCACCGCTAAGCCAGAAATGCGACAGGCCAGCCTCGCTGGCGAGTGCGATGAAGTTCGGGTCTATGTCGTTGCCATAGGCCGAGCGTGCATAGTTCACGTAATCACTTAACCAGATGCCGATCTGGTTGATCTCCAATTTCATATCTACAGGCTCAAAGTCATCGATCAGCCAGGTCCTGTTTGGCCTGCTCAGCAGATAGCGGCCGGCAGTAGCGCTCGGTGGCGTGGATTGCGTATCTGTATTGAGCCCTTTCTGGAAGTGAACAATGACCTCGGCGATTTTTTGTTTCTGCGTTACCTTTGAGAGACGATAAGGAAATCCGCTGTTGTCCTCAAGGAAAAGCAGGTCAAGATCGGCATTCTTGCTCTTTTTCCAGAAGCGCGTCTGCTGCCGCTGCAGCCGTTTGCGTTCTGTCGACCCAAGGTCAAGGTCCGGCATTGATGCGGCAATGGCGACGTCAAGGTACAGGCGCAGGACGGGTTCTACCAAGAACGAGGATCGATGCAGCATCTTGCGGGCGTAGGAGCTACCCTCAAGTACCGCCTGATAGCAGAGCGTCTGATTCTTGTACTGCTCAAGCCACTTGTCGGCGCGAAGGGCTTTTTTGCACGCGTCTTCTGCTGTGTTAGCGCTTTGACCGATGGCTTCAGGAGGAGTACCAATGAAGCCGACAATAAAGACGAGCATCAATGCAGCAGGGAACTGTTTCATTGGGTAAATTTCCCGGTTATCTCACCGTTCACAAAAGCCCATAAAGAGCACTGAAAACCAATATGTTCCGGCATTTGCGCAAAGTCAAGTTGGTGCCAATCGAGTTTTGCCAGTTCTGAATCTATGCTACATTTTCCGTGAATGTATCTCGGATAACTCGAAGGGGTTTGTCCAGGTCAGAAAATTCTGTCGGAGGGATAAGAAATGAAGGCTCGTCTCTTTTCAGTTTTATCAGCCATCCTGATTGTCACAGCCGTTTTGTTTGCGCCCAGAGTATCCGCTCAAGACAATGTTCTTTACTTCATTCTTGACGCCTCGGGGTCTATGTGGGAGCGGGTTGAGGGTAAACCCCGGATTGTTATCGCCAAGGAGACACTCTCCAGTCTGATCGAGCAGACGCCGGCAGAGATTCGTACCGGGATAACGGCTTACGGGCATCGCCGTAAATTTGACTGTTCAGATATCGAAGAGATTGTGCCGCTGAAAAGCCTTGATCCGATGGCCAAGCACGGGATCCAGGAGCGTATCAGCACCTTAAGTGCGATGGGTAAAACCCCTATCACCGACTCCATCCGGCAGACGGTGGAACGTCTCAAAAGCGAGGAGGGGCGGTCTACCGTCGTTCTTATCAGTGACGGCCTGGAAAGTTGCGGTAAGGACCCGTGCGCCCTGACTTCAGAACTGAAATCGGCAGGAATCAATTTTGTGATGCACGTGGTCGGTTTTGGCCTGACGAAGGATCAGGAACAGAAACTCGCGTGCATTTCGGAAGCGGGCGGCGGCACCTTTTTTACCGCGGGCAACGCAGCCGATCTTCTCGATGCACTGACAGCCGTGAAAGAGAGCGTTGTCGAGCAAGTAGAACTCACTCCGGTTCCGGAACCAGAGCCGATTGAGCAGGAAGTTGCGTCGTCTTCGACTTCGATCAAGATTCAGGCCACGGGGCCGGGTACGGTAAAACTGATTCCCGCGGACTGGGTACAGAAACCCCGCTACTGGGCGCTGGCGGACCCTGAATCGGGAGAGGAGATCTACAGGTTCAAGAATCAAGACGTGGAGCCGCAGTCCGTACCGGCCGGATCGTACCGACTCGTCTGGTTCCAGACCGAGTACGCTTCAAACCCGCAAACGCTGGGCGACGTGATTGAGGTCGAAAAGGGCAAGACCACCCAGGTCGTCCTGCAGACGGGCATCCGGCTGAACCTGCCGCAGTGGGTGGAGCGGCCACGCTGGTGGGGGCTGCAGAGCACGTCTGACAAGCCTGGTGATCCGTATATCTGGTATCGCAAATTCCATGAGCAGTTGGTGCCGCCGGGATCCTATGAACTGCTCTGGCACCAGGTGGAGTACGGCTCCGGCACGGTCAACCTCGGTAAAGTCGAAATTCTCCCCGATAAACTGAACGCGGTCACGGTTGCGCATGGTCTGCAGTTGGTTCGAGCGGACTGGGTCCCGGAGAAACTGAAACACTGGAGTCTCATTGACGATAACAACCAGGAAGTCGCCTGGTTTCGCGACTTCAAACCGAATCTGGTGCCGCTTGGTACCTATCGTGTTGTTTATCGGCAGTCTGAGTACGGCAGCACCAATTCAATCCTCGGCACCGTAGAGATCACCCCAGGAAAGCTCACCAAGTTTCCCCTCAATACGGGAGTCGGGTTTATTCCCCAGGAGGGATCAAAAGAGCCCCGAATGATCGAATTCATCCGGCTTGATGGTCCGGAGGATGCTGACTTGAGTGTGAAACTCAATAACAGCTGGGGCCCGATGCCGCTCGCTCCGGGTACCTACCGCATTGACTTCCAGGCTAAAAGCTATGGGCCAGTCATGACCATTGTGGATTCGTTCGACCTGCCCGCGGGTGTCTTTGTCGAGATTGAGATGTAACAGATTGCCTGCTCACTGCCTGAAATTCGTGGGGTCGGCGGGCTGTAAGATGCTTATCTCCATGAGGTAAAAGGGCAGGATGTCAAGCATGGTTTGCAACAACCTGCTGCTGGGGGTGGCGTGACAATCCTATCCTCTGGCACTGCCTTGCCTGTGGTGTTCCGCGCACTTGCAGTTATGTACACCCTCACATGGGCAAACCATGCGAGCGCCGGCGGTCTGGGAGATCTTCTTCAAGCGGTTGCTAAGTCGACGAGTAATCGGCCGGTTGGACTGATAAGACGGATAAACTAGAATCCAGCCCTTGCTGGGGGATCGTCTAGCGGTAGGACTGCGGACTCTGACTCCGCCAACCCAGGTTCGAATCCTGGTCCCCCAGCCATTTAACCCTCGTTGCTAAAGGTTTTCGGAGAGATACCGAAGAGTCTTTATTTCACGCAGTCTTCACGCAGTTTTATCTGCCGTATTGACCGGCCCCCACTCCTGTTATCGGGGCACACACGCGCATTAACATAGCCTTATGACTCTGGATGGCTCACAACATTTCCGCGTCACCCGTCGAGGCCGGTGAGAAAAACCAGCTTATGGTGACACCCAGTGTCCGTCTGATCGAATGAAGCGTCTTTAATCGAGGGATTTGATATTCCAGCGCGATCTGGCTCAAGTAACCTTGAGATAGCGCGGTAAGTTGACTGAGCTTGGTGAGCGTGAAATCACGCGTCTTTCGCAGATCCTGCATCTCTTCAGCAATCCGTTCATTGCCGCGAGGCGATTAGCCACATTAACGCTTTGTTTATCCGTTGCGACAAATCCATACTGGTTGATGGCCTGACCGGCATTGGGAGTTTTGGTGCCTGACTCATAACTAATCATGGTTCTGCATCAATGGATAACTACCCAGCCGCAAAGGGCCCAGATTCACTAAGCCTGATCCTTGAGTAGATAAACGGAACCGTATATTCATAATTGTGAATTTTTATGTATAATTCTTCACAATATTGATAATTGTGATTTTAGTCCTAACCTGGAGCCCCGCAATGTCGATTCCCGGCCATGTTGAGGTGCTGATCATCGACAGCGGGTCCTTCGGGGTCGAGGTTGCGGGCGATCCCTCATCACCGTGCAGTTCGCACCATTCTTCGATCCGGCAAATTCACGAGTGAAATCATAAGATTGAGCGGAGATAACCATGTCTGATGTACTGAGAAAATTTGACGATCTGAGCGGTAAAGTGTTCGTCGGCGATAACTATCGTTCAAGCACATCGTCCGACAGGTTTGACGTGATCAACCCGGCGACTGAAGAAAAGATTGGCGAGATAGCCGATACGACGTTGACAGAAATCGACGAAGTTGTCGAACGTTCGGCCAGTGCGCAAAAGAAATGGGCCAAATTGGCTGCCCTTGAGCGCACCCATATCCTGCATCAGGTCGCGGACAAGATGACGGCGCAAAAGGCGGCATTTGCCGAGGCGCTTACACGCGAAATGGGAAAGACATACAAGGAGTCGGTTGACGAAGTTGACTGGTCGGCACACTCACTTCGCTACAGTGCTGAAGTCGCGCGTAGCGAAAGTGGGCATGTGATGGGGAACGCTACGGAAGGTCAGTTTCATTATACGATCAAACAACCCTATGGTGTTGCGGCGCTGATCTTGCCGTTCAACTATCCGTTTGTGCTGCTTGCCTGGGAAGCCGGAGCGGCGTTGGCGGCGGGCAACTCCGTCATTATCAAGCCATCCGAATACACGACGCTTTGTACGATGTTATTCGCCGAGGCATTCGATGCGCTGCCGAAGGGTCTTTTCCAGGTGATTAGCGGTGGGCCCACTGCCGGTCGCGGCATTGTTGAGCACGAAGGCACTCACGTGGTTGCATTTACGGGAAGCGTCCCCGTTGGGCAAGCGGTTGCTGAAACCTGTGGGCGCATGATGAAACCTTCATTGATTGAAACATCGGGCAATGATCCATTCATTATTATGCCGTCCGCTCCGATTGAGCTGACCGCCCGTGCTGCCGCATTTTCGGCATACATGAATTGCGGGCAGATCTGTGTATCTGCGGAACGATTCTTCGTTCATGAAGCGATTCACGACGAGTTTGTCGAAAAGCTTGCTGACGAGGTCAAGAAAATTCGTGTGGGTAACGGGCTCGATAAGGTCGACATGGGCCCAATGGTTTCGTCCAGGGAACGTGATCGCTACGAAGCAACGATCAGCAATGCAATTTCCCAGGGAGCAAAGGTATCAATGGGCGGCGGAAGACCGCCGGAGTTCAATGCCGGGTGGTTTGTGGAGCCGACCATCCTCGTGGATTGCAATACGGGCATGGATATCTTCAACCAGGAGACTTTCGGTCCTGCTGCACCAATCTGTCGGGTCAGCAGTTTTGACGAAGCGATAGAACTCGCCAATCGATCGAAGTTCGGCCTCGGTGCAAATTTGTACACCCGGGATCTGAACGAAGCGATCCGCGGCGCCGAGGAAATCGATGCCGGGATGGTATGGGTCAATGCACCACTGCTCGATAATGACGCCTGTCCGTTCGGCGGAACCAAGCTGAGCGGCATGGGGCGTCAGCTTGGGTCGGAGGGAATCGATACTTTCCGTCAAACCAAAACGGTCATGATCGACCCGGCATGCGAACCCCAGGATTTTTGGTGGTTCCCGTATGCGGACGCCGAGGCATTTGCCGGTAACTGAGTGGCAAACGCTGGCACTGATTATGACTGAAACAGATTTACCGAAGGCTCTCGAGGCGCGAACTTCAAGCCTAGGGAATAGTGAAAATCATGGCGCTGGACACACCGGCCCGGGTTGGCTGCTGCCTGTGTTGACTGGAATCGCCGGCCCGGCTACCAAACTCAGAGGGGTCAAGTAAATGAAACCTGAAATAACAAATCTTTCCGCTCAAGAATCGCGAATTGCAAAATCTGAAGATGATTTCCTGACCACCGAGGAGGCTCGATTAAAACGGGGACGAATTAATCGGATGTTAAAAGGGATGCGCAAGGAAAAGCCGAGAATAACGGTTGAAAGAGCACGGCTTATGACGGAATCCTTCAGGGAAACCGAGGGAAAACCCGTTGCATTGCGGTGGGCACTCGCACTCGAGAATGTTTTTCACAATATCGACATACATATCCAGGATGAAGAATTGATCGTTGGGCGCTGTGGACCTCCAGGACGATATGGCATCTTGTATCCAGAGCTGAGAGGAGCATGGCTGGAAAAGGGTATCGACACTTTCCCGACGCGTAAAGAAGGGCGTTTCTCGATTACCGATGAAGATATCGAGGTTGTCAAGGAAACGATCCTGCCCTATTGGAAGGGAAGAACAATCTTCGAGATAAATTACGATCTTTTGCCGGAAGATACCCGCAAGGTTCTCTACAGGGAAGACGATCCATATTGCCCGAGTTATGCGGTAATTGATTCAACAACGGACAGAAGTTCCCAGCAGTGGGTGCCGGATTACGAAAAAGTACTGAAACGAGGGTTTATTGGGATAGAAAGTGAAGCCCAGGAAAGGATAGATAGGCTGGACCCTTTGGACGCCGAAAACAACTTCGAGAAGCTGGCTTTTCTTAAATCAGTGGTGATTGTGTGTCGTGCAATCGTTCACTATGCAAAAAGGCATTCCGATCTGGCCCGTGAAATGGCGAAAAATGAATCCTGCAGTAAAAGGGCCGAGGAACTGCTGGCGATCGCGAATGTTTGCGAAAAGGTTCCAGGCCAGCCTGCTGAAACATTTTATGAAGCAATTCAATCGCAGTGGTTCACCCAGGTTGGTTTCAGGTTCGAGCACATGCATGGTGGAACCATCGGCAACGGGCGCATCGATCAATACCTGTACCCTTATTACCAATCCGACATTGAGAAGGGAACTATTGATGATGATGATGTCCTGGAATATCTGGAGCATCTGTGGGTGAATCTGGCGCAGAATGTGACCTTACAACAATCGGGAGCCATATTTCACAATGAGGGGGTTCCACACTTCGAAGCCACCACGATTGGAGGACAGGATCGGTGGGGGCGGGATGCGACCAACGAATTAACCTATCTCGTTTTGCAATCGAAAATCGAGTTTCCGCTTGATTACCCGGATCTGGCCGTGCGAATTCACACGCAAACACCGGATCGCCTGTTGGCTGGGGTATGCGAGTTGATCAAAGAGGGAACCGGCTTTCCAAAATTACTCAATGATGAAGCAGTAATCCCCTTCCTTCTGGCAAAAGGGGCGAGTATTGAAGAAGTAAGGGATTATTGTGTTTCAAGTTGCACCGAGGTTCGTCTGGTAAACAGGGATTTTTATATGACGGGCAATATGTATATCAATCTCGGTTCGGCGATGGAAATGGCACTTCACAGAGGGCGAATCAAGAAGATCGGGGATGAACAATTCGGCCTCGACACCGGCGATCCAAAATCATTTGCCACGTTTGAAGACATGATGAATGCGTTTAAGGAGCAGGTCAGGTTCCTGGTCAGGCATTGCTTCATTCAGGATCGAATCCACGCTTCCCTTCGACCTTCCTTTTTTGCATCGCCGTTGCAATCGTGTCTTCATGACCTTTGTATGGAACAGGCAGTGGACATGCAGCAAGGTCAGGTTGAAGGTGGAATCGCCCCCGGGTTTTGGGACCCCATCGGGATTGGTACTGCAATCGATTCGCTTGCAGCACTGAAAAAGCTTGTGTTCGATGAAAAATCCATCAGCATGGAAAGGATACTCGATGCGCTTGATTCGGATTTTTCTGACCAGTTGACTGAGCAGAGATGTATCCAGGCTCCCAAGTTCGGGAACAACGATCCGTACGTTGATAACATCGGCAGCGAATTAGAGGCTTTCTTCCGGTCTCTGTCGCATGAATACACCAATCTTTCCGGCGGCAAACTGGATGTCCGCTATGTGCCGGTGACATCCCATGTGCCGCTCGGCAGAATTGTCGGCGCGCTTCCCAACGGCCGCAAAGCGCATCAACCGCTTTCTGAAGGCATGTCGCCTTCGCAGGGTTGCGACAGATTGGGGCCCACGGCATCTCTGTTGTCAATCGCCCATCAAAAAGAAACATCCTATGCTGAAGGTGGAGAAGGTGTTTTAAACATGAAATTGACTCCCCAGATTGTGGCCGGAGAGGAGGGGACCAAGGCGCTTTCAGCTCTCATCAGGTCCTGGTGTGACCTCAAGATCTGGCACCTCCAGTTCAATATTATTAACCGGGACACCTTGGTTGCGGCACAGAAGAATCCTGAAAAATACCGGAATTTGCTGGTTCGGGTTGCGGGATACAGTTCCTATTTCGTGGATCTTTCGCTCGATCTTCAAAATGAGATTATTAATCGAATGGAACATGGCGCATCTTGTTGATGGCCGAGCCGGAAGATAGATCAGACGCCTCTTTGGAGCGTTGGGAAAAGTCCGGGTGGGTATTTAGTATCCAACGGTTTTCCCTCCATGACGGACCCGGCATTAGGAACATTGTATTCTTGAAGGGGTGCCCGCTGGCATGCGTCTGGTGCTCGAATCCAGAGTCCCGCTTGAAAAGCCCTCAAGTGTTGCTCAAAGAGGAGCTGTGTCTGGGCTTTGATGTTTGTGGGCTATGCACAGATTCCTGCCCTGAAGGGGCGCTGAAAGCTAACGGGAAAGGCAAGGCCCGAATCGACTGGCCCCTCTGTAATCACTGTGGCGCCTGTGCTGTCGCATGTCCGGTGACCGCCCTGGAAATGGCCGGCCGCAAAATGATGGTGCGGGAAGTAGTCGATGATGTAGAGAAAGACGGTGGTTTTCACTTCCGCTCCGGTGGTGGCATCACCGTGAGCGGGGGTGAACCGATCATGCAGGCGGACTTCGTTAGTTGTCTTTTATCGAGCTGCAAAGAAAGGCTAATTGACACTGCTGTCGAAACGGCCGGATATGGGTCCTGGAAGAACCTGTCCAAGACAGTCCGGAACGCAGATTTGGTCTTTTACGATATCAAGAGTCTGGACCCCACAAAGCACAAATTGTTCGTTGGGTTTTCGAACGACTTGATACTGAAAAATCTGATTCACCTTGCAACCCATTTTCCAGATAAGCCCGTTATCGTAAGAACACCGGTTATATCGGGTTTTAATGATACCGATGACGACATATTGGAAATCCTGGAATTCCTCAAACAGGTCAAGACAGTAAAAGACTACCAACTACTGCCTTATCACAAATTCGGTATTACGAAATATCAATATATTGGAAAACAATATCCAAATCCGGATTTGCAAGTGCCTGACAGCAGCAGGATGAACCAATTGAAGGCGTTGGTCGAGAAGAACAGCCTCCTCAGAAGCGCAGTGCAATGAGGCGCCGTAAAGCAAGAGCCCAGTCAGAGACAGAAGCTCGGCTCCTCAAGCCACTGCGGCTTAGAATGTTGAGCTCTGATCAGTGCATGGAATTTCATGAGGCGTCGTTAAGAATCCTCTCGGAGGCAGGAGTCCGGTTCTTCAAAGAGGAGGCTTTAGATCTTCTAAGAAAGCATGGTGCGGGTGTTGAGGGTAATTTGGCCCGTATTCCCCGGGGACTTGTCGAAGAATCGTTGGAGAGTTGCCCGAAAGAGTTCCCCTGGAAAGGGTTTGGTGATGAAACTTCCGTTACCGTAAAGCACGAGCCATTGGTGTCACCGGCCGTTGGCCCGGTATTCATCCAGGACATCAAGAATGGCAGGAGGGAAGCGGACGAAACCGATTATGCAAATCTGATCAAATTGATGCATACGTTAGAGATCTTCAGTATTAACGGAGGTCTGCCTATTGATATTGGAAAGTTGCCGCCCGAAAGAAAGTACCTCGTCATGATGGAGTCGATGTTGCGGCATACCAACAAGCCCATCCTTGGTTTTTGTTTGGAAGAGCCGCTGATAAGGCAGACCTTGGGATTCTATGAGGCTGCAACGGGCGACAGTTGTATTTGGGACAAAGGCCATTATCTGGCGGCTGTTTGCACCGCACTGTCCCCGTTGGTTATGCCAGAAGATACTATTGATACCATCATAGAGTATGCATCGAGGAATCAGATTTTATTGATCACCTCCTGCATCATGGCCGGTATCACTGGCCCAATTCACCCCCTGGGAACGGCACTGTTGCAGCATACTGAAATCCTTTCAGGCATCGTTCTGGCCCAGTGCGTTCGGCCCGGCTGCCCAGTGGTTTATTCTGTTGCATCCACCGCCGGATATATGCAGGACGCCAGTTTTGGTGGCGGCAGTCCTGATGCGATGATGATCCACGGACCCTGTATCCAGACGGCAATCGAGCTCTATGACATTCCGATCCGTACCATGACTGGAATTAACAGTGCAAAAGATACCGATTACCAGGCAGGCATGGAAACCGGAATGAGCGCTCTGTTGTCCGGGTTGATCGGAGGCGGTATCTGGCCCCAGGCAATGGGCGTGCTCGATGATCTTATGACGTTGTCCTATGAGAAGTTGATCCTGGACAGTGATACCCTTTCAAGGGCCATGCACGTTCGCAAGGGCTTTGAATTCTCCGTCAAAGCATTATCCATCGATAGCATTATGGAAGTCGGCCCGCAGGGAAATTTTCTCACGCATGCTGAGACCTTCAAGAATTTCCGTAAGTTGTGGACGCCCGAATACATGAGCTGGGAATCAAGGGGTGCTTGGGAAGAGCGCGGAAGTACCAGCCTCCTGGAAAAAGCAAATCAGGCATATAGTCAGATTCTTCAGGAAAGTCCGGATACGCTTCTTTCGCCAGATCAGGAAAAGAGGGTTACCAGAGCGGTTGCGGAATATTCTTGATAGAAAATGCAGGCAGCGGGGTATTCTCAATATCATTGCCCGAAGGTTATGCTGAAACGATCCGAATTTTGTGGCGTTACTGATCGTCACTGGTAATTTGAAATATGAACCAAACCAAGAAACTGCCGAGACCGGTAAGGCCATCAAACCGGTCTGAACTTGCTGAAGCGGGTCAACAGAGCGTTAATGTGGCTGATCTTCTTGAGGGCGATGAGCGCATTGGCGGCGAGATACGGGATCTGCGAAAAGCGCGTGATCTTACGCTCGCCGAACTCGGCCAGCTTACGGAACTATCCCAAGGTTACCTGAGCCAGATCGAGCGCGGAATATCAAACCCCTCTGTAAAGGCGCTCTACTCGATCAGCCAGGCGTTAGGTGTAACCGTGAGCTGGTTTTTTTCACCGGTCTCTGCGGGTGATAATGGTTTGCAGGACATCGTGGTCAGAGCGAACCAGCGCCGCCATCTGAAGTTCAACAGCGGTATTACCGATGAACTTTTATCGCCAAACCTGCGCCGAAAGATTGAACTGTTGCGATGTATCTTCCCCCCTGGGACCACCAGTGGCTCGGAGCCCTTTTCACATCAGGGCGAGCAAGCTGGGATCGTCATTTCGGGCCAGCTTCGCTTGTGGGTAGACGACCGGGAGGTTGTTTTAGAAGCCGGAGACAGCTTTGCTTTTGAGAACGACAAGCCGCACTGGTATGACAATCCGTCTGACGAAGTGACCGTCGTTATTTGGGTGATAACCCCACCCAGTTACTAAGTCTTGATCTTGATAGGGCGATATCAATATTTAATAAACAACTCCAACAAAGGATGCCAAACCATGGAAAAGATACTAGCGCTATGGGCAGTTCCCAGGTCTGCTTCCACGGCATTTGAACGAATGATGCGACAACGAGGAGACCATTCAGTCCATGACGAGCCCTTTGGGAAATCTTATTACTTCAGTGAGGAACGTCGTGATACAACCCGTTATCCCGATATCGAGCCTGACTCACAGTACAATTTTGGTGTTGTTTTGGAGAGGTTGAAAAAGGAACGAGAACAGCAGCCCGTCTTTCTCAAGGATTTGAGTTATCAGGTCATGCCTGCCGCTAATGAAAAATTCTTATCTCACTTTGAGAGCAGCTTCCTGATCAGGCATCCCGCAAAGATGCTTCCCTCCCTGTTCCATAACTGGCCTGACTTTAGCTTGGAAGAAACTGGATATGCCGCACTGACTCAGATCCTGGAAACCGTGAAGGCACTGACCCAACAAGCACCTGTCTTAATCGATTCGGATGACCTAGTACAAAGACCCCAAACCACTGTTAAGGCCTATTGTCAGGCTGTGGATATACCTTTCATCGAGGATGCGATGAAATGGAGCCCGGGGGTGCAACCCGAAATTATTCAGTGGGGAGGGGGTTGGCATGATTACACCCAATCCAGTGAGGGATTCAAAGAGCGGAAAGAAAACGATTATGCCAAGATTGACGACCATGAACATCTGAAACGAGCGTACCAATATTGTTTACCCTACTACCAGGAACTCTATGAGCAGCGCCTCAGGATTCAATAGCCCGATTCAGGCCAATACGTTGATCATTTCCAGCGCACCTTTAACCGTTCGAACCACTGTTGAGCCCGAGCAAAAAGGGCGCTGTTCCGACTAATTCGACCAATGCGCCGCGCAAAGCTTCGCAAAAAAAAGAATCGCTCCATTACCGCGCCCAGAGATCGCGGGCGCCATGCCGGGCCAACGCCCCCCTATGGGTTCATGAGCAACGCTGAGGTGACCAGAATCATCGACACCGCGATTGCCCTTATGGCCAGCTCAGGCATCGTGTTTGAGCCAGGTACCGAGGCAGACGATCTGCTACGGAATGCAGGCTGTGACGTGGGCACAGACGGCGTTGTCAAAATCCCTGAAGCCGTAACCCGAAGCGCGCTGGAAACCACCAGTCGGCAGACAACGCTTTTTGACCGCAACGGGAAAAACTCGATCACGATTGATCGTGAGCACACCCAGTTCATGCCCGGCATGACCTGCATCGCAGTTTATGATCAGAAAACGGGTGAGCCGCGCCCTTCAACCCGAGAAGATCTGGCTGAAATCACCCGCCTCTCAGATGGTTTGCCCAACATAGATGCGGTCTGCATTTCGGTCAAAAACGTTGCTGAGTCGAATCTTTTCGGTGAGATCGACGAATTTGTCTGCATGATGGAGAACACCACTAAACCGCTTGAATATCTGTGTGAATCCCCGGTGTCTCTGGAAGCTGTGATTGAGATCGCCACCGCGCTCAGGGGCAGCGCTCAGGCTCTTAAGGAGAAGCCATATTTCCTGCATCTCGTGACTCCACTGCCCGTGCAGTTTGCCCAGATCCATATCGACCAGATTCTCGCTGCAGTGCGTGCGGGCATTCCCGTGAGCGTGGGCACACTGGCGATTGGCGGGGCATCGGCCCCGATCACGCTTGCGGGATGTTTAGCCCACTGTCTGATGACTGATTTTGCCGCTATTGTCCTTGGCCAGCTGGCGGGAGAAGGCAGTTTTTGCATGGGGGGTTGCGATGTCTTTTTCATGGAGCCGGCTACCGGTGCAATCGGCAGTTTTACGCAAATGTCGATGGCCGACATGGCTGCGGCTCAGGTGCGCCGTTCTCTTGGATTCCCATCGCTGACGGCTTCGGGTGGGGGTAGCGTTGCGCGCCGTTTCAACCAGGACGCCGTCTGGGAAATTTCGGCGAGCACCATGAACATGTTTTATCACCGCCCGGCGACCTGTGACTATCTTGGCTCCCTGGATCAGGGCCTGACTTTCTCAGAAACCGCGCTGTTGTTCAGTGACGATCAGGCCGGAATGCTGCGTAAAATGTGGGAAGGCATGACCGTCAGCGATGATCAGATCGGCACCGATCTGATGCGAAAACTTGGCCCCAAAGGGCAGTTTCTGGCCGAACAGCACACGGTCGACAATTGCCGCACGCAGGTTTGGAATTCGCGCTACCTGGGTCCGAACATCCCGCTCAGCAATGGTGGGTTACAGGATCAGGATCTGTTTCAAAGGATCGAAGCCGACCTGGCCGAGCGCCGCAAAGCACCCCCGCCCAAGGCCCCGGCCGAACACGTCATGGAAACCGCCCGGACCGTGTTGGCGCGCTTTCGTTAAGGATCAATGTTTGAGGCGCATGACCTCCCGCAGCAACTGAATCACGAACTTGATAAAGCCCCAGCCGTTATCAAACGGATTCTCGAGCATCTGAAGGACAAAGTCGAAACCACCGCGCCCACCGTGTTAGCCAGAAGCCCGGGCGCCGCCCGCTGGCCTGTTTGATCAGAGGCCTCGGATCTATCCCCACAGTTATATAGGCGTTATTGATGAAGCAGCACCCTCTGACTCCGCCAACCCTGGTTCGAATCCTGGTCCCCCGGCCTTTTCATTTATCTCGGCCTAAAAGGATTAGGCTCAGCATGTCAGTATCGGCGATTATGGCATGCTGGATGGGTAATCTTGAGTTACACCAGAAACGCCAGATACGCCCCAGCAACGAGGAATGAGACTTTGAGTATTTCCTGTGATTGGCCACAAGCAATTATTGGCGTACTGCTTTCCCAGAATGTAGACCTGGTGGCCCATGTGCCTGATGCAGGCCATGCCGCATTGATCCGCTTGGCTGAAGGACACGATCAGATTGACGTTGTCACCTTGACGAGCGAGGAAGAGGGGGTCGGACTGCTGTGCGGGGCCTGGGCCGGCGGGCGTAACGGCGTGTTATTGATGCAATCCAGTGGTGTCGGTAACTGCATCAACGCATTGGCCCTGCCTGAGATTTGCCGAATTCCTTTTCTCACGATTGTGTCTATGCGTGGCGAGTGGGAGGAATTTGTTCCCTGGCAGATTCCAATGGGCCTCGCCACCCCGAAGGTGTTTGAAGCTATGCATGTAGAGGTCTTCCGCGCTACGGAAGAACAGCACGTGGCTGAGACGGTCGACGCCGCAGGGGATTTTGCGTTCACCACGCGCCGCTCAGCAGCAGTGTTGCTGTCCCAGCAGATGCTGGGTGCGAAACAGTTTAAGGAAGGTTGAGAGCATGCTCGAGCGCCGCACATTGGTTGATCGTCTTCTGAGGCACCGTCCGGACAATGCATTGACGGTATCGAGTCTGGGCAGTCCAACCTGGGATATCGCATCAACCGGCGACAACCCGCTTCACTTTGGCTTTATTGGGGCTATGGGTCAGGCTGCGCCGTTTGCATTGGGCCTTGCAATGGCCGAGCCGAATAAACGGGTGGTCTTGTTCGCCGGAGACGGAGAGCTATTAATGAGCCTGGGCATCCTGGCAACAATAGCCAATAAGGCCCCGGCGAATTTGGCGATCGTCTCGCTTGATAACGAGTCCTATGGTGAAACGGGTGGCCAGTCCACCGCAACCGCTGGGCCGACGGATCTGGAGGCAGTGGCCAAAGCCTGCGGTTTCTCACAAACCTGTACTGCGACCTCTGAAGAGGCTTTGGACGCAGTTTGTGACCAGGTCTGGACAGCAAAGGGGCCGGCCTTTATTAATCTTAAAATCGTGTGCGGGCCCTCGCCGCTCGTTTTTCCCCATTCGTTTGATGGCGCGACGGCTATGAACCGGTTTCGCGACGCGATTAATAAGCTCGGACAAACCCAGGGCTCATACGGGCGCAGCAACGAATCTGAGATCTAGAGGTGAATCAATTGGGGCTTAAAAAGGGAGCCCGAAATAGCGGCATATCTCAACAGTTTTGATGTCGCCATATTCGAAGTGACTGAAATCTCTTGGTTGATTCGGGGTGAGTTTGAATTCCGGGTCGGGGGGTGCCAACTGCCGGCCAGATCCGGACTAAGCCCTTAAGATTCCCGTGCAGCAGGGCAATGCGGCGCTCGGCGAGACCAAGCGCTTGCGTTCCGACAATAGAGAACCCGGTATTTTCTTTCGTCACATCTAACCGAGCGAATGATACTTTTCGTCCTAGGCGGAAATACGCTGACGCCTCAGTTCGTGAGCTTCGTCAAAACGTGCACGCAGATACTCCATCTGCTCAGTAACCGCCTGTGCTGCGGCGGCCGCTTTGCGCTCGCGCAATGCGGTGAGAATCTTCTTATGCTGCTTAACGATCATGTCACGTTGACGCACATGAAATACCACCATGTTTTCGATTGGTTGAAGTGCTTCAATCACCGTGAACATCGCAAACTGGAGCACAGGGTTATGGCTTGCATCAGCGATAGCACGATGGAATCGGACATCAGAAGCACAAAAATCGATATCAGATACGGTCGACATTTCCTGAGTTTGGATTTCCGCGCGCATCACAGCGAGTTCTGACTCTTCCCGACGTTGGGCTGCATGTCTGACACAGACTAACTCGAGATCTTGCCGTGCTTCGAGAATTTCGGGAATGGAAAATTCACCGAGGCTGACCAGTAGCGCGGTAGCTGTTGTCAGGTTTGACCGGACTTCTTCCTGGCTTGGGCGATTGACAAAAGTGCCCCCGGATGGACCTCGCCGTGAGCGAATAAGGCTTTGAGCCGCGAGTCGTTTGAGCGCCTCACGTATGGTTGGCCGGGATACCTGAAACTGCTGGGCCAGTTCTTCTTCAGTGGGTAGCTGATCATCGGCCTTGAGCCGACCGTCAGTGATTGACCCGCGAATCCTTTCAGCAACTTGTTTTGCCAAACTTTCTGTGACGAGTGGTTCGTACCTGACTGTCATTTGGATTAAGGCTCCTATTTACCTAAACTTTTTCGCGCTGCTGTGTCATCCAGGCATCAGCGGGAGAGGTTTTTACCGTTCAATATCTGAATCGAAAGCCGCCTGACAGGGCTATTTTAAATATTTTAATATTTAATCAATTTGCTTGACAAATATTATATCTCAAAATAAAGTCCATCGAAAGCGGGCTAAAGAATAATTGTTAATCCCTACCGTTTTCGTAGGTTTTAGCTAAAGGAGATTCGATGGAAGCAAATAGTGGGGCCGGTACCGCACCGGTCCGGGATATTTACGATCTTGGCGACCCGCCACCGATGGGCGTTGTTCCTAAGAAAATGCACGCGTTTTGCGTTCGCCAGGATCGATTTGGGCAACCTGAAACTGCTTGGCAGCGTGAAGTAATTGATGTCCCGGAAATTGGTTCAAAAGAGGTGCTCGTTTACACAATGGCAACCGGCATTAACTACAACAATGTCTGGGCAGCGCTTGGGTTTCCAGTAGACGTTATCAAGGATCGCCAGAAGAAGGGTGAGCCTGAAACTTTTCACGCCGGTGGCAGCGATTGTGCCGGGATAGTCTGGGCCATTGGCGCTGAGGTCGATAATGTGAAAGTGGGTGACGAAGTGGTCATTCATTCGGGATGGTGGGAGCCGGATGACCCATGGGTGCTCGCGGGAAAAGACCCAATGCTTGCGCCATCAACACGTATCTGGGGGTATCAGACCAATTACGGGGGCTATTGCCAATTTACCAAAGCGCAGTCGCACCAGTGTCAGTCCAAGCCCAGGCATTTGACCTGGGAGGCGGCTGCCTGCTACATGCTTTGCGCATCCACGGCTTACCGCATGCTCATGGGTTGGCCGCCAAATGTCGTAGAAGAGGGCGATGTGGTACTTGTCTGGGGTGCTGCGGGCGGGCTCGGTTCAATGGCGTTGCAGATCGTTACCGCCTTTGGCGGCAAGCCAGTGGCTGTGATCTCCGATGAAGACAAACGTCAGTTTTGTCTCGATCATGGCGCGGTCGGCTGCATTAACCGCAATGATTTTGACCATTGGGGCCCTATGCCCGATACCAACAGCCCAGACTGGGGTGAGTGGATGCAAGGTGCAAGAGCATTCGGCAAAGCAATATGGGATGCGGTTGGTGAGCGCAAGAGCCCGAAAATTGTGTTTGAGCACCCCGGAGAAGCGACCCTGCCAACGTCTTGTTTCGTTGCCGATATAGGCGGCATGGTGGTCATTTGCGCAGGCACCACTGGCTACACAGTAACCTTGGACCTTCGTTACCACTGGATGATGCAAAAACGTTTCCAGGGCAGTCACCTGGCGAACGATGAACAGGCCGCAGCAGTTAACGGGTTGCTTGTGTCGGGCGAGGTAGATCCGTGCCTTTCAGGCACCTTCAGTTTTGATGAGATCGGCCACGCTCATCAAATCATGCATGACAATGCACACCCCTATGGGAATATGGCATGTTTAGTGAATGCAACTGAACCTGGCCTGGGTTCGCATTGACGCGGTGGCTACCAGACCTAGGGGCCGGTTTGCGACGTGATGCAAAGAAGAGCGGCAATCGGGGCGATCACTTTCCTGGTGCTTTACGTGCTCCCGGCGACGGCAATCGCGGGAAAGAAAATGGCAATGGTTGATTGTCAGGCTACCGACGAGAAACTGGTCTATGACTGTATGATTACGCTGACCGAGAAGGCGACTGGTGCCCCTGTGTTAGATGGTGAATTCTCGGTCAGTGCCGATATGCCATCTATGGCCGGCGTCCACAATGTCGAGCCGGTACTGGCGCAGCATCATCATATGGGGATGTATCGCGCACGACTTGGACTTGAGATGTATGGGGAATGGGTACTGGTAATTGATTTAACCAAGCCTGAAAGGGATCGTATTGTGAAGAAGTTGTTTTTTGGCAAGGAAGGGTCGAATATTTCGACGGTTGTTGATGAGGAAATGAAGATGTCACACAAACATGGCGAGAAAGATGCAGATCAGTACGACTGATTGTGCTTCTGCTGTTGAACGCTGTGAGTTACGCATTACACACTTAGTTGGAGGGACACCATGATTAGAAGAGGAACAGAAAAGATGAAGAGATTTATAAGATTAGCCAGCACAGCCGTACTTGCCGTCACCGTGGCGATGCCGCTGGCGGCAAGTGCTGGCGACCGTTCGGTAAAGGTACTCGGATGGGGTGCTAAGTCTGGCCCACTTAAGTCATTCGGCGTGAATTCCGAAGCCGCTCTTCGATCTGCCATAGCACAGATCAACGCTGCAGGCGGTGTCAAACTCGGTGACGGCAGTTCGGCGCCGCTTGAGGTTGTCAGCTACGAAGACAGCGCCTGTAAGAAGGACCAGAATATCGCAATCCTGCGCAAAACCGCTTCTACTACAGATGCCATCGTCGGAATGGGTGCAACCTGTTCAGGTAGTTGTCAGGCTATGTTTGGCGTGCTGCAGAAGGAAATAGGTGATGCGTCTGATTCCGGTGTGCAGATGCCG
>DCXP01000050.1:47878-54053 GCA_002327725.1 Proteobacteria bacterium UBA2133 | reverse complement strand
CGGGTGGCCGTGCTCGGGCCTGTGGGCCGTAATTTTGCCGCAGGCATGTCAGGCGGTATCGCCTATGTGCTGGCCGATAACCGGGACGAGTTTGCATTGAACTGCAACCAGGATATGGTGGATCTGGATTCCATCGTCAGCGGGGAGGAGTCTGCGGAACTGCTGGATCTGCTACAGGAGCATTATCGATGGACCGGCTCCAGCGTCGCCGCAGAGTTGATGGCGCACTGGGACGAGGCCATAACACGTTTTGTCAAGGTGATGCCCCGCGACTACAAGCGGGTGCTCGCCGAGCGCCAGACGCATGATCCGGAAATCGAATCAACCGTTCACCAAGAGAAAACCGTGCAGCAGGGAAGCACCTGATCAGGTGCAGCGATCCAACACCTCATGGGAAAGGTAACCGGTTTCAAGGAGTATCCCCGCGCCATCGTGCCGTACCGCGCGGAGGAAGAGCGTCTGCATGATTTCGATGAGATCTTCTCGCGGGCGGAAGCGCCCCATCTGCAGACCCAGGGCGCACGCTGTATGGACTGCGGCGTCCCTTTTTGTCAGTCTGACGACGGCTGTCCGGTCGATAACCTGATCCCGGAATGGAATGATCTGGTATACCGGGGAGAGTGGCGCGCGGCGCTGGACCGCCTCCATGCCACCAACAATTTTCCGGAGTTCACCGGCCGGGTCTGCCCTGCACCCTGCGAAGGCGCGTGTGTCCTCGGCATCACAGAGCCCGCGGTGACCATCAAGAATATAGAGCAGGCGATTGTTGACCGCGGTTTTGAAGAAGGCTGGGTAACGCCGCTCCAGCCGCAACAACGTTCCGGCTTTACGGTTGCCGTGGTGGGATCAGGGCCGGCAGGACTCGCGGCCGCTGACGAACTCAATCACGCTGGCCATGAGGTGACGGTGTACGAGCGGGCAGACCGCATTGGCGGCTTGCTGATGTATGGCATCCCCATGATGAAACTCGACAAGCGCCTGGTGGAGCGGCGGGTGGAGCTGTTGCGCCAGGCCGGGGTGAAGTTTGTGACCCGAACCAGTGTTGGCGAAGCGGTAGCACTGCCGGGTGGACATGTCCTGAAGATCATGGGCGAATCGGATGACGGGATGCGGCATATCCCGGTACAGGAGCTGTTGGCATGCCATGATGCGCTGGTGCTGGCGGTTGGCGCGACCGTGCCTCGTGACCTTCCGATTCCGGGCCGGGAAGCATCGGGGATCTATTTTGCTATGGAATACCTCACCCGGAGCACCCAGAGTCTCTACGCAGACACAAAGCCCTCAATCGACGCGGCCGGCCAGCGGGTGATCGTTATCGGTGGCGGCGATACCGGTGCAGACTGCATCGGGACTGCGCTGCGACAAGGGTGCCAAAGCATCGTAAACTTCGAGTTGCTTGATCGCCCGCCCAGTGACCGGGCGCCTGATAACCCGTGGCCGCAGTGGCCGCTGATCATGCGCAGTGATTACGCCCATTCAGAAGCACAACACCGATTTGGTAAAGATCCGAGAAACTACAGCCTGCTCTCCAAGGCCTTCCTGGTGGGCGATCGAGGTGAGGTCTGTGGTGTGCGCACTGTCGAGGTCGACTGGACACGGCCGGGCGACGAGGCGCCTTTTACCGAAGTCGAAGGCTCTGAACAGGATTGGCCGTGCGATCTCGTCTTCTTGTCGATGGGATTCACGGGACCCGAGCCGGCACTCCCGGACCAGCTTGGCCTCGAATGTGACCCGCGCTCCAATATTCTCACCACCGCGCCGGGTTATCAGTCGTCGCGTGCACCGATTTTCGCCGCCGGGGACTGCAGACGCGGCCAGTCGCTTGTGGTCTGGGCAATTCACGAGGGCCGCGAAGTGGCCCGGGCGGTGGATGACTACCTTCGCGGACGGTCCCAGATCAACGCCCTTGCCTGAGCCAGTTCGCATATGAGCCGAGCGTCTATTCCAGACGAACAACGGCTGATTGCTGCTCTGGATATCCCGAGCGGTGCCGAGGCGCGCGATCTGGTCCGGGAACTGGGCGACAGCGTCAGTTTCTACAAGGTCGGTCTTGAGCTTTTCACCGCAGCCGACGGTTTTGCCGTTGTCGACTGGCTGAGTGGCCAGGGCAAGCAGGTCTTTGTCGATCTCAAGTTTTTCGACGTGCCGGCGACGGTCGCGCGAGCCGTGAAACAGCTGCAGGTACGCAATATCACCTTCGCCACGGTCCACGGCAATGACGCCATCATGCGGGCGGCGGCCGAAGCCTCCGGTGATGTGGGGATTCTTGCGGTGACCGTGCTGACGAGCCTTGATTCGGCCGACATGCGTGATCTTGGCTTTGACTGCGATATCGCGGCGCTGGTCCGCTCCCGGGCAAGCCGGGCACTGGCCCTTGGCTGCGCCGGTGTTGTTGCCTCGGGCCAGGAAGCCGCAGTGCTGCGCAACACCCTGGGAGAAAGGGGTGTGATCGTGACTCCCGGGATCCGTCCGGGCCAGCATGATGATGATCAAAAGCGCACCGTGACCCCGACCCAGGCGCTGCGCGATGGTGCCGATTACCTTGTTGTCGGCAGGCCCATTCGGGATGCCGACAGCCCGAAAGCGGCGGCTGACGAGATTCAGGCCGAGATCCGCTCGGCGCTGGCACCATGAATTCGGCCCATCAGGATCTTCGCAACGACCGCTTGATCAGGGCGCTGCGTCGTCAGGATGTCGACTGTACGCCGGTCTGGATCATGCGTCAGGCCGGCCGCTACCTCCCCGAATATCGTGCGACCCGTGAGCGGGCCGGGGACTTTCTCACCCTGTGCAAAACCCCGGAACTTGCCTGCGAGGTGACGCTCCAGCCTCTGGACCGGTTTGACCTTGATGCCGCGATCCTCTTTTCCGATATCCTGACCATTCCCGATGCGATGGGTCTGGGGTTGAGCCTAAACGAGGGTGAAGGCCCCCGTTTTGCCCGTCCTGTGCGTACTTCCGCGGATGTCGAATCCCTCATCCGGCCGGACCCCGAAAGTGATCTTCGCTATGTGATGGACGCCGTCAGACTGATCCGCCGTGAACTGAATGACCGGGTGCCCCTGATCGGTTTTTCAGGAAGCCCCTGGACTTTGGCAACGTATATGGTGGAAGGTCGGAGCAGCCGGGACTTCTCCAGAGTCAAGGATATGATCTATCGGGAGCCCTCAACGGCCCGTGCGCTGTTGGGCATCCTGAGCGAGTCGGTTTCCCTGTACCTGACGGCGCAAGCGCACGCCGGCGCACAGGTGTTGATGATTTTTGACACCTGGGGGGGTGTGTTGGGTCACGCCGAGTACCGGTATTTTTCACTGGATCCGATAGCACAGATCGTGGAGGCACTGCGGGCCGATCCGGTCGCGGAAGCGTTGCCCATCATTGTTTTCACCAAAGGCGGCGGGCAATGGCTGCCGCGTATCGCCCAGATCGGGTGTGATGCGCTGGGCTGTGACTGGACCACCTCGCTTCGTGAGGCCCGGCGCCTCGTGCAGGACCAGGTCGCGCTGCAGGGTAACCTGGACCCGGCCGTCCTGAATGCGTCTCCGGACAAAATCCGGTCAGCGGTCGCTGACGTGCTGGCAGATTTCGGCCCGGGTCCGGGCCATGTGTTCAACCTTGGCCACGGTGTCACCCCGGGTATCGATCCCGATCATGTCAAAGTACTGGTCGATTCGGTGCACGATTTGAGCCGATCCCCCAGCTGAGCATCCCCAGGCGCTGTTGCGGGCGGTCAGTCGGGTACCGGCACCGTGTAGTTGAGGGCAAGCCGCCCGCCATCGGCATAGATGCACTGCCCGGTGATATACGAGGCATCGTCACTGGCAAGGAAGAGAGCGATACCGGCGATCTCGTCGACGTCGCCGCAGCGTCCCATGGGAGTCCGTGACAGGATGGCCCGGCGCTTGGCGTCGTCGGTCATTACCTGCTGCAGCAGCTCTGTCAGGATACTGCCCGGCCCGATCGCATTGACCCGCACACCCTTGTCCGCGAGCGCGACCGCCATCACACGGGTCAACTGATCCAGGCCGCCTTTGGAGACGTTGTAGGGCAGAATGTTGGGAATGGTCATGACACCATTGACCGAAGACATATTGATGATGCTGCCACCACCAGCCCCGACCATATGCCGGCCAGCCGCCTGGCTCATCAGGAACGCGCCTTTGAGATTCACCGAAAGCACCGCGTCGAAATCCTCTTCGCTGATCTCCAGTACATCTCCCGAGCGGAGGATGCCGGCGTTATTGACGCAGATATCAATTCGGCCGGTATCGGCAATGATCTCATCGACGGTTCGATCGATCGCCTGCTTGTCCGATATGTCGGTGCTGAAAAAGCGTGCTCCGGCAATGTCTGCTGCCGCATTGCGACCGATATCTTCGTTGATATCGAGCATCATGATCTGTGCCCCTTCTGCAGCAAAACGCTGTGCGATACCGAGGCCGATCCCCTGCGCGGCACCGGTAATGACGGCGACCTTGTCCTGAAGTCTCATTGTTTCCCCCATCTAAGTGATAATGGCGCTATGGTGATTTTATCCCGCGCCCGCTCTGGCAGCAGCCGTACTCGGCCAATCCACCGGAGTTGAGCCGATGCCGTCAGAGCACGACAGCGGAATTGTCATTGAAATGGCGGGGTCTTCCCGGATGGGTATCATGCGGGAGCTGTTCCGTGAATATGAACGGTCGGTAGATGCGCCGGTGTGTTTTGAGGACTTTGAACGCGAGCTTGAAGGCCTGCCCGGCGAGTACACCCGGCCCGTGGGCGCTTTGTTTCTGGCCCTGGATAACACAATGCCCGTGGGCTGTGTCGGCATACGGCCGCAGGATAACCTCACAGCCGAAGTGAAAAGACTCTTTGTGCGCGAGTCCTGCAGACGCTCGGGTATCGGCGCTCGCCTGATGACGGCCGTGATCAGGCATGCGGGGCAGGCGGGAGTGACCGAACTTCATCTCGAAACGCTGCCCAGCATGCGGGCTGCAATCCGCCTGTATCAACAACTTGGTTTTGTTCCCGCGCCAGCCTATCATCACCCCACAGCGCCCGGAGCACAGTTGTTGATCAAAAGGCTGAGCCCGCCAGCGCAGGACGGTTGATTTTCATTCCCTGGATGGGCGAGCGTGAGACCTTATGAGACTGGGTGATCTTGCAGAGCAACTGGGCGGTGTGTGTCACGGCGACGCCGACCTCGAAATCACCGCGCTCGGCACGCTGGAAGACGCGGGTGCCGGCGAGGTCACTTTTCTTGCCGCGTCTACACCCCGCGAGCAGTTAGCGGAGTGCACCGCATCGGCCATTATTCTTCGCCACGAAGATCTCAAGGCCTGGCCCGGTGCTGCGGTTATCTGTGAGAACCCGCACCTTGGTTATGCCCATGCGGCCCGGGCCCTGGATACCACGCCGATGCCTGATCCCGGCGCCCATTCCAGTGCCGTGGTCGCCGAAACGGCAGATGTCAGCCCGACATCTTCGATCGGCGCAAACTGCGTCATCGAAAATCATGTTGTGATCGGCGAGGATGTGGTCATCGGGCCTGGAAGCGTTATTGGAGAGCGGGCCCGGCTGGGCGCAGGGACGCGTCTTTTCGCAAACGTTACCGTGATGCGGGGGGTGGTGATTGGCGAGCGCTGCTTTATCAAAAGCGGGGCGGTGCTCGGCAGCGATGGCTTCGGCAATACCCAGGAAGAAGGCCATTGGGTTCGAATCCCGCAACACGGCGGGCTTCGCATCGGTCATGATGTGCAGATCGGCGCGGTCACGACAATAGACCGTGGCGCTATTGGCGATACCGTCATCGCCGATGGGGTTGTTATCGATAATCTGGTTCAGATCGGCCATAACTGTCAGGTCGGCGAGGATACGGCGATCGTATCCTGTGTCGGTATTGCCGGCAGCGTGGTCATCGGCAAACGCTGCATTCTGGCGGGTGCGGTCGGAGTGGCGGACCACGTCACCATCTGTGATGACGTTCACCTGACAGGGATGGCAATGGTCACCGGCTCTATTGATCAGCCAGGGATGTACTCCTCGGGTACCGGCCTGTTGCCGGCGGCCGAGTGGAGAAAGGCAGCCGTAAGGTTTCGCCAGCTCGATGACCTGGCCAGACGCATCAGGGCGTTGGAGAGAGGTCTTAAATAGTTGCTCGGATTGTTTGTCTCCGGGAAGATGCGATTTGTCT
>DCXP01000050.1:23208-47552 GCA_002327725.1 Proteobacteria bacterium UBA2133 | reverse complement strand
TCTTTTTTTTATAACAAGTTTCTGCTGAAATCCGCGTTTCACGATAGAACAAAAAGAGTGCGCCGTGGGCGCGCCTGTTAGGTTCAGAAATTTTTTCGATTGAGAAGGAAAATTAGAAGAGACTAAGAGATGGAATGGTTTTCAGAACTTCCGCTCGCACTCTGGATAGCCGCGTTCCTCGCTCTGTACATGGCCTGGGCAATCGGTGCCAACGACGTTGCCAACGCGATGGGGACCAGCGTCGGTTCAGGAGCCCTTACGGTCTGGGGCGCAATACTGGTTGCCGCTATTTTTGAATTCTGCGGCGCTTTCTTCGCTGGTGGACACGTTACCGATACCGTTCGTAAAGGCATGCTCGATCTGTCGATGATCGATCGGGATCAACTCATTTATGGGATGTTGGCATCACTTGCTTCTGCAGGCACTTTGTTGATTATGGCAACCCGGTTTGGCCTGCCAGTATCGACAACACACTCGATTGTCGGTGCCATTGTAGGTTTTGGCGCGGTTGCGATTGGACTGGATGCCGTAAAGTGGGGAAAGATTGCCCAAATCGTCCTGTCCTGGCTCACCTCGCCTCTACTGGCCGGTGTGATCGCGTTCTTTATCTTCCAAGTTACGCGATTCAAGGTACTGGATAAGCCGGACCCTATCGCCCAGATTCGAAAACTCGGGCCTATATTTTTCTTTTTTGTCTTCTTTATTATTGGCCTCGTCACTCTTTTCAAGGGGTTAAAACCCCTTAAACTGGATCTTGATCTCGGCCAGGCCCTGTTCGGATCGGTAGTGCTCGGATTGATTGGAACTGGGCTGGGAATTTTCTTTATTCGCAGGGTAAATCTGGGCCCGGAAGATCCCAAGCATCGTTTTAGTCGTGTTGAGCGTATTTTCGTAGTGCTGCAGATCCTTACAGCCTGTGCGATCGCTTTTGCCCACGGTTCCAATGATGTTGCGAACTCGATAGGACCCCTTGCGGCTGTCGCGCATGCAGTTCAGGGCATGGATCTGGGAAGCAAGGCGCCGGTAGAACCGTGGATGCTCGCCATTGGCGGGGTAGGGATAATAGTGGGGTTGGGAACTTGGGGTTATCGGGTAATGGAAACCGTTGGTAAGCGCATCACTGAACTGACCCCAAGCCGTGGTTTTGCCGCCCAACTCTCAGCAGCTACAACGATCGTCTTGGCATCGCGGATGGGTATTCCGATCTCGACGACGCATACACTGGTAGGAGCTGTCCTCGGGGTGGGTCTGGCCCGTGGCATCGGTGCGCTGGATTTACGCGTGGTCGGGAAAATTATTGCATCTTGGGTGGCGACGCTGCCAATCGCTGCAGCGCTATCGATATTTTTCTATTATTTTTTTAGAGGCTTATTAATCCCCTAGGAGGTATTCATGGCCTGGATAGATAAACTGGTTGGGAAATCCCCGATCAAACCAATGCAGCAGCACATGCAAGTCGCTGTGCGCTGTGCCCGCGAGGTAATTCCCTTGCTCGAAGCCATGGCCGCGGGGGATAACGAAGGAATTCGTGACCGTCGCGCAGAGATAGACCGGCTGGAACATGAAGCCGATCAGATCAAGCACGAGATCCGGTCTCATACGCCCAGGCGTTTTATGATGGCCTTGGATCGGCGTACCATACTTGAGATTCTGGATTATCAGGATTCCATTGCAGATGTTACCCAGGACATTGCAGAACTCGCGGATCAGCGCAGTATGCATCTGCCTGAGGCACTTCAAGAGCCGGTGTTGTTACTGGCGAGAAGTGTGATCGCAGCCTGTGAGCAGGGTCAGCGCATCATTGATGAGTTGGACGAACTGGTGGAAACCGGCTTTGGTGACGCTGAAGTTGGGCGGGTCGACGAGATGATTTCCGAGTTGGGCCGCCTTGAGACCGAAACAGATGCGCAATTAGATGCAGCGGCCCGGAAACTGTTTTCGATCGAGACAGAACTTGGCGTTGCCACGATTTTCTGGCACCAGGTGTTGCGACAGATTGCAACCCTTGCAGATCTCGCAGAAAGGGTGGGCAATCGCCTTCGCCTCCTGATGGCGACCTAATTTGTGCCTCTGGTTGCTAAGTGAGTATTCGACACCGAGGGTCTCAATAGCCAGGCCATAAACCCGGTCGCAATGGCCGCACCCGCGAACTGCATCAGAATAAATCCGGGTGCATTCACCGTAGCGATGCCGCTGAAAGTGTCGGTCATGCTGCGCGCGATCGTGACGGCGGGGTTGAAATGCGCTCCCGACACGGGACCGAACATGGTGATGAGCACGAACAGTATGGCGCCGAGAAATGTCATGGCACCGGGCCACACTTAGCAAGGAACTCACGGCACGACGCTGATCTCAGGTAATGCGCCGGTAGATGCTGTTGAGGGGCGTATCGCCAGAGGACGCGATCTTTCCTTTGTCGATCAAGTAAAGCAGGGATGCCAGGATCGAGCGGCTGGCACCTCCCGTCAGCCGCGGATCGAGTCCGGGATAGAGCGGTTCGATCATCTGCGCAATCCGTAGCGGCTCAAAAGCCAGAAGCTCGAGAATGTCATCCATGCGCTGGTAGCGATGCGCCACGAGTGCCTCGACATATGCATGCGGCCTCTGTAGTGGGGGACCATGGGTTGGCCAGTAGCACTTGTCGCTTCGCCCTAGCATGAGTTGAAGGCTGCCGAGATAATCCGCCATGTTGCCGTCCGGCGGTATGATGACGCTGGTCGACCATGCCATGACATGATCGCCGCTGAAAACATCGCCTGAGGCGGGCAGGGCAAAGCACATATGGTTGCTGGTATGTCCCGGGGTATGAATGCATTCCACCTCAAGTTCCCCAAGCTCAAATCGTTGCCCGTGTGCCAAGTGCATATCAGGTTCAAAATCGACATCGACCCCTTCTTCTGCACCTTCGTCCTGCGCTTGCGGTACGCATCCGTGAGGTCCAAAAGCCAATGTGGGCGCATCGCAGACTGCCTGCAAGGCGCGCGCTCCCGGCGAATGGTCCTTGTGACAGTGCGTTACCAGAATATGGGAGATGCGTTCACCCTCAAGGCCCGAAATCAGGGCATCAAGGTGCAATGGATCATCGGGTCCGGGGTCAATCACGGCAACCGTCCCGGTGCCGATGATGTAGGTTCCAGTGCCGTGGTAGGTGAAGGCACCTGGATTTCGGGCGGTCAGTCTCCGGATACCCGGGGCCAGCACTTCGATCTGTCCGTACTGAAAATGATGCTCACGGACAAAAGGAATCTCGGGCACCTAAAGCGCCTTACTGGGATTGGGACCAGGACTGTGCTGCGGGATCAAATACCTCAACCGGTGAAAACCGGGTCTTGTAGGACATTTTTGGACAGTCTGCGATCCAGTAGCCGAGGTACAGATTCTCATAATCGATCGAGCGGGTGAGTTCGATCTGATGCAGGATAGTCAGCGTTCCGGGACTGCGGTGGGTTTCGGATGGATGGTAATAGGTATAGACTGCCGATAGGCCATTCGCCACGTGATCCAGCACAGAGACGGCAAGGAGTCGTCTGCCGACGCGCAGTTCGATCATGAAGGTGTCCACGCCCGATTCGGTCATGAACTTCTGGTATCTTTCCGGATCGGGATTGTCCATGCTGTCGCCGGGGTGGCGCACCGATTGGTATTTGCGATACAGGGCAAAGTGTTCCTCCCGAAACCCCAGCGTCCGGATCTCCATCGAGACATCGCGGTTGCGCTTCCTGGTCCTGCGAAATGCCCGGTTCATCACGAAGTCCTTGACCCGGATGCGCGCCGACTGGCATTGGCGGCAGGCGGGACAATGCGGGCGGTAAAAAAGACTGCCGTTGCGCCTGAAGCCGTTCCGGATCAGGGTGTCGTAGAGCACAGAGGATACCGGGTATTTCGGATCAATCAGTAAATTCGCTGCAGTTTCGCGCGGCAGGTAGGGGCACGCGTGTGCGGTCGACTGGTAGAGATCCGGCGCGGTCTGTTGGCGGGTCATGGCAGTTTTTTCGCCGGTACTTCCCAATCCCAGGTGGCCGCGGTCACTGGGATCTGCACGGCTTGCTCGAGTTCACAAGAGAAGCGTTTTCTTGGGACTGCCTGTGCGCCTAGAGAACTCAGATGGCGAGACACGACCTGACAGTCGATAAAATGATACCCCTGCGTGGTGAGCGAAGCCGCAAGGCCGGCGAGCGCCGTTTTTGAGGCGTCGGCAACCCGGCTGAACATGCTTTCTCCGAAGAAAGCCTTGCCGATAGCAACACCATAAAGGCCGCCCACCAGTTGACCGTTCTGCCAGGTCTCCACGCTGTGGGCGTAGCCCATCCGGTACAGGGCGCAATAGGCATTTTGCATTTCGGAGGTAATCCAGGTGCCTTCCTGTTCAGTACGGGATTCAGCGCACACCTGGATAACACGGTCAAAGGCACGATCGGCGCTAATCTGAAAGCCCTGGGTCCGCATGCTCCTGCGCAGACTGCGGGAGATATGCACATGCGCGGGGTACAGGATTGCCCGGGGATCGGGTGACCACCACAGGATCGGTTGTCCGTCACTGAACCAGGGAAAGATACCCTGGCGATAAGCACTTAACAGCCTATCGGCGCTGAGATCGCCACCGACGGCGAGCAGGCCTTCAGGAGACGCGGCCTCCAGCGGGGGAAAGGTATAGGTTTTGGGCAGGCTCGCCATGGCAAAACCATTCTAGCACTGGGTGTCGGGCTTGCCGCTGTGTCTGAAAGGTGAGTGCGCCTGAAGGACCTCGGTATAGTCCGCGAGGTGACTTTCCTCCTCGGCGGTAAATCGGCGCACCGCATCATGAAAACCCTCATGAGCAAGCCAATGCCCCGATAGCGTGGTTTGCGGGGTCAGCCCCCGGCTGAGTTTGTGTTCACCCTGCGCGCCTGCCTCAAATCGCTTGAGGCCATGATCGATACAGTATTCGATCGGAGCGTAGTAGCAGGCTTCAAAGTGCAGGTCAGAAGCATGTTTAAGGGCGCCCCAGTAACGGCCGAACAGGGAGTTCTGGCCACGGAGAAAAAATGCACAGGCGATGGATCGGCCGCCGTGTTGCGCAGTAAGCAACTGCACCGCACTGGGCAATGTTTGCACCAAGGTCTCGAAGAACTTTCGATTCAGGTAGGGGTATGAGCCATGTTCGGCAATCGTATTGCGGTAGCAGGAAAACAGAAGATCCAGGTGTTCAGTGGTGATTTCCCTGCCGTGATGCCACTGAAGCGAGATGCCCTGCTCAATGACCCGGCGTCTTTCGCGAAGAATGTTTTTGCGTTTCTTTGAGGAAAGTCGCGTCAGAAAATCTTCGAAGCCCTGATACTGATCGTTATGCCAGTGAAATTGACGGCCCTCGCGTCGCACAAAACCATTTCCGGCAAGGGCGTCAAGATCTTTCTCGGTACAGAAAAGACAGTGCACTGAAGACGCTTTGAGTTCAGCCGCGATGGCGGGGAGCGCCCGGGTGATGCTGTTACGGATGAGGCTAGCGCCGTAGTCTGGGTGATGAAGTATTCGCTGCCCGCCAACGGGTGTAAACGGAACGGCGACAAGCAGTTTCGGATAATAGGGGATGCCGGAGCGCTGGTAAGCGCTGGCCCAGGCCCAATCGAAGATGAACTCTCCATAGGAGTGGGTTTTCAGATAACACGGCACCCCGCCAACCAGTTCTCCGTCAAGTTGCGCGGTGAGGTGACAGGGTGTCCAGCCGGATTCAGGGCAACAGCAGCCGCTCTCTTCGAATGCCAGGAGGAATTCATGACGCAAGCCGGGATTATCCGCATCGACCATGGCATTCCACTGGTCGGCATCAATGTTGCGCATTGAGGAGTTTGTTGTGATGCTGACCCTGACCGCTTTATCATTGGGGTCTCGCTCCTTGCGGGCCCGAAACTTAGACAGATGATTGTTCATTTGCGATGAATCGCCTTCCTGTTGCAATCGCGCAGCTCAATTTTACCGTTGGTGATGTCGACGCGAACGTCGACAAGATGCTGGCTGCGGCCGGCCGCGCGCGCTCGGAACTTGGGTGCCGGGCCGTTATCTTTCCGGAACTTTCGATTACCGGATATCCCCCGGAGGATCTGCTTTTCCGCAAGGATTTTCTTGACCGGGCTGACGCGGCGCTGGCGCGACTTACTGACGCGACTACGGATATCTCGGTCATTGTTGGTCATCCTCACCGGGCGCACGGGCACCTCTATAACGCGGCGTCGGTAATTTCAGAGGGCCGGGTCACCGCCCGCTACCTCAAGCGGGAGTTGCCCAATTTTGGTGTCTTCGATGAAAAGCGCTATTTCTCCCCGGGCGATCAACCGTGCGTGTTTCAGATCGACGGGATCAACATGGGTTTGACCATCTGTGAGGATGTCTGGCACGCCCAGCCGGTGGCAGACTGTGCAGCGGCAGGGGCGGACCTGATTCTCAATTTAAACGCTTCTCCCTACGACCTGCACAAGGCCCGCGAACGCGAGGAGCAGGTGGTGAGCCAGCGAGCCAAAGCCTCTGCGCTTCCCATCGTTTACATCAATCTGGTGGGCGGCCAGGACGAACTCGTGTTTGATGGTGGCTCGTTTGCGTGCAGTGCGGCTGGAGAGGTGATCTACCGGGAGGCATTTTTCGAGGAGACACTTTCCCGTCTTGATATCGCGTCGCAGGGAATCGAGCCGGTTAATAAATCCGTTGCATTGTTGGCCCGGGAAGAAAGTGTCTATCGGGCGCTTTGTATCGGCGTGCGTGACTACGTACAGAAAAATGGTTTTCAAGGCACGGTTCTGGGGCTGTCTGGCGGGATAGACTCGGCGCTGACCCTGGCCGTCGCGGCAGATGCTCTTGGAAAAAATAATGTCCATGCGGTCCTGATGCCTTCGCGATATACCCGCGAGATGAGCATTCAGGATGCCATGGCCGAGGTCGAGGCTCTGGGTGTTGCCCATGAGGTGATCCCGATTGAGCCGCTGGTAGAGAGTTACCGCCGCCAGCTTGAGCCGATCTTCCAGGGCTTACCTCAAGACACGACAGAAGAAAACCTTCAGTCCCGAATCCGGGGCAACCTGCTCATGGCGATTTCAAACAAGACCGGCAAACTGGTGCTGGCAACTGGAAACAAAAGCGAGATGGCGGTCGGCTATGCCACCCTCTACGGTGATATGGCCGGCGGTTTTGCTGTGATCAAGGATGTGTTCAAGACGCTGGTTTACGAACTTGCGGTGTACCGGAACACAAACGGAGAAGTGATTCCGGAGCGGGTGATTACCCGTCCGCCCTCAGCCGAGCTCGCGCCTGACCAGGAGGACACTGACAGTCTGCCACCCTATGGGGTACTTGATCCGATACTCGAGGCTTTTATTGAGCACGATTGCGCAGCGGAGGAAATCATTGCCAAAGGATTTGACCCGCAGGTCGTTGAGAATGTCATTCGCATGGTGGTGCGCAATGAATACAAACGGCGCCAGGCGCCCCCTGGGGTCAGGATCACACGGCGGGCTTTCGGCCGCGACCGGCGCTATCCGATTACCTCCGGCTTCAGTTGAGATACGGGCTGTCGGGATAGTTGAGTTTCAGCACCCGGACCGCGTCGTTATGGAGTTCGCTGAGACCCATTCGGGCGTATGCCTTGACCATCACACCGAGGGCGTCTTCTACCGCTGAAGAATTCCGGTAGGTCTCAAGAATCGATCGGGCCCGGTTCACGGCAGCGACGTCTGCTCCCATGGCGTAGTAATAGCGTGCAACCTCGACCTCATGGGTTGCGAGCACATTGATGATGTAGATCAGGCGTTTGCGCGTATCGGGTGCGTAGCGGCTATTGGGAAAGCGGCTGATCAATTCCTGGTAGGCAACGAACGCCCCCCGTACCGGGCCGATGTCATTGTTGGCCGGGTTATAGCCTGAGAGAGAGTCAAACAGGCTGTCGGGCGGCTCAAACAGGGCAAGCCCTTTTAGATAGAAAGCGTAGTCGACATTCGGATGGGTGGGGTGCATCTGGATGAAACGATCTGCGGCGGCAACGGTCAGTGCCGGTTCATCGTTCTTGAAATGCGCGTAGGCCGTATCCAGCTGAGCCTGTTCGGCGTTGCGGCCATAGGGGAAGCGGCCCAGTAGTTTTTTATAGGTATCGATTGCGCCGACCCAGTCACCAGCGGCCATCTGCTTCTGCCCGGCGCTGAGAAACTGTTCTGCCGTCCAGCCTGCGGTCTTGTCCTGTTCCTCCAGGATCGCGCAGCCCGTCATCAGCATCGCTGTGATCAGCAACGGCAGCGCAAGAACGCGGTGCCGGAAAAACGGGACGGAGGGGATTCGCATAAGCGGCTATTATACTTTCGGCCTCACCGTAACGAAGATATCGATCGTGACCGTTGAAGAGTGCAGTGACGAAGTGCTGACCGCAGTGGTGCCGGCATCGGCGGCGGGCGAGCGGCTGGACAAGGTGCTTCCCCGGATTTTCCCGCCGTATTCACGGTCGCAACTGCAAGGGTGGCTGAGAGAAGGCCGGATTACGCTTAACGGCGAGATTCCCGCTGCACGGTTGGCGGTTTGTGGCGGTGAGGCCTTGCGTCTGGAGGTCCCGCCGCCGCCAGCCTCGGACTGGCTGCCCGAGCCTTTACCGATGCCGGTCGTGTATGAAGACGATCATATTGCGGTGATCGACAAGCCCGCGGGATGGGTGGTCCATCCGGGCGCGGGAAACGCCTCAGGCACCCTGGCGAATGCTCTGCTGCACCGATACCCCGGGGTAAACGGGTTGCCCCGCGCCGGGATTGTGCACCGTCTCGACAAAGACACCAGCGGTCTTTTGGTCGTGGCATTAAGCGAGGCTGCCCGTACTGAGCTGATCAGGGCGCTTGCGGCACGCGAGATAAAGAGAGGATACCTCGCCATCGTCAACGGTTGCCCCATCAGCGGCGGCACGGTCGACGCACCGATTGGCCGGCATCCAAGAAACCGCCTGAAAATGGCGGTCACCCAGAGCGGCAGGCCGGCCCGGACAGACTACCGCGTGAAAGAGCGGTTCCGGGCGCATGGATTGCTTGCGGTTACCCTGCAGACCGGCCGCACCCATCAGATCCGGGTGCACATGGCGCACCTGGGTTTTCCGCTGGTGGGTGATCCGCTTTACGGCGCCCGTCTGCAACTGCCACCCAAACCGGATGCCGAACTCGAGTTACAACTCAAGGGTTTTTCCGGCCAGGCACTGCACGCCGGCGCGCTTGGGCTTGAGCATCCTGTCACAGGGAAAACCCTGAGTTGGCAAAGCCCATTGCCGGAAGACTTCGCAAATCTGGCGAGGGCTCTGGCGGCCGATGCGCGGTCTGACGCGTGAGCAGCATGGCGCTCAGGTGGATTCAGCCGGACTGGCCCGCGCCGGCACACGTTTGTGCACTAACTACGGAGCGTAGTGCCGAACGCCCGGCTGATCCACACGACGGGTTCAATTTTTCTGATGACGTGCAGGACGCGCCGGCAAATGTCGAGGCAAACCGCAAGACCCTCAAGGAAACACTCGGACTCGTGCACCCACCCGGCTGGCTAAGCCAGCAACACGGGACGACCATCCTGAACCTCGATGACCCGTGTGCGAAGTCAGCCGCAGATGGCAGTTTCACGACCCGGGATCACAAAGTCTGTGCCGTCCTTAGTGCAGATTGTGCACCTGTCTTCCTGAGTGACCGCCAGGGCAGTTTTGTCGCCCTATTGCACGTCGGCTGGCGTGGACTCGCGGGCGGGGTACTGGAAGCGGGCATCGCCACCGTGCCGAGTGCCCCGAGGGAGACTATCTGCTGGGTGGGACCTGCCATCAGCCAGGATTATTTTGAAATCGGGGAGGAGGTTCGAGATCAGCTGATCGGAAGCGATCTGGCCGATCAGGCTCACATTGCGCCCAGGGGTGAGCGCTTTCTCGCGGATCTTCCGGGCCTGATCCTGGCGCGCCTCAAGCGTATCGGTGTGGCTTATGCGGCAGCGAGCAGGCAGTGCACCTTTGCCGACCCCGGCCGGTGGTTCTCCTACCGGCGCCAGAGTCAGTGTGGCAGGATGGCTTCCTTGATCTGGATGGCTCGCTGATGCCAAAAAAAAGCGGGGCAGCGCCCCGCTTTTTTCAAACATACAGAAACTTACGGCTTGGCGGTAGTCAGGCCCAGGATTTCCCAGTCCTGCATGCCGCCCCGGTACCACTTGATCTTATGGGAAGGGTAGCCGAACTTCAGGAGGTTCTTGATGTTGTTCGGTGATTGCCCGCACCACATGCCGTTGCAGAACATCACAGCGGTCTTCGCATTGGTGAAGTCAAACAAGCCTTCGCTTTCTGCAACATTGAAGACATCCTGCATGATCTCGGCGATCTCGATTGGGGTAGCGCCTTTGGCCGGGTTCAACTTGGTCCACGGCACGTTAATCGCGCTGGGGATGGTGCCCTTGGCGACCCAGTCCGGCGTCCGTGAGTCGACCACGACAATCGATGAATCGCCGTCGCTCATCATCTTGGCGTAGTGGATCATTTCGCGCTCGGCGATGGTCTCAACTCCCGGGGCCAGAACCGCCGGCTGAATGCAGAACGGTGGGCAAGGACGTGAAGTCTTGGCGAAAGCCGGGTTAACCGTATTTTTGTTGTCCTGGTTTCGGGTGATATCGGTGGCGGAACCATTGTGCTTGACGGTCACGGCCATCGTGTCACCGGTAATGCCAACGGGTTTATTCGCCTGCGCACCCAGCGGCAGCAACAGAGCCAGTCCCAGAGTACCGGCAGTCAAAATTTTCAGGTTTTTCAAAATCGCTCTCCTGTTCAGTTGGTCAGTTGGTGGTATCGGTTTTACTCATTTACAGAATCAGGCACACGGTGGTGCCTGCCGGGTTCATTGAGCGCTGAGGCTGTGCGATGTTGCTTCTCAAAGGCCAGCGCAACACTTCAACGAATTTCAATCAAATATCAGTCGCACTCCGGTTCCTGGCAGATCTCGGCGTCCGGGTTGCTCTCGCACCAGGTGACGCAGGCATTCTGATTGGCCTCGCACCAGGCGGCCGCGTCCCCATCTGCGGGCGGGCCCTCCGCAAGGGCGAGTGATGTTCCGAGAAAAATGCTTGTGAAAAAAACCAGAAACTGCTTCATCTCGGCGACCGTCAAACTGCTCTGATATCAAACACTCTCTATAATCTAATAGAGTAACCCGCCCAGCAGAGCGGTTCCACCATCAGTTTACTATCTAGCGATAAATTTCACTAATTAAGTATGTGGGATATCCGAAAAGTAATAGTTACACTCTTTTTTGGCGGATTTTTAGGCGTCGGGCTGATAAATCCGGGGCCGGTGAATGCCAATGCACTGCAATATACCCTGCAGGACCTCGAAGGAAAGGCCCAAAATCTGAGCCAGTACCGCGACCGGTGGGTCATTGTGAATTTCTGGGCGACCTGGTGTGGGCCCTGCATCCAGGAAATCCCCGAACTCATGGCATTTGCGGCGAGTTACCCCGACGAGGTGTATGTCGTAGGCATTGCCTTTGAGAAAACCCCAGTCGAGAAGATCCGTTCATTTGTCGGGGAACTTGGGATCAGTTATCCCGTGCTGGTGATCGGCGAGCAGCCACTGGTACCAATGGAGCCCCTGAAAGGGCTGCCGTCAACGTTTCTGATCTCACCGAAAGGGCAGGTTGTGCATTCCCACGTCGGGCCCGTGACTGCCGATCAATTAGCCCAGTGGCTGGCTCAGCGCCTGGAAGGCGAATCAAACTGAAGGCTGAGGTCGATTGCACGCACGTTTTTGGTGATCTCGCCGCATGAGATGAAGTCCACGCCCGTGAGGGCGATTTCCTGAATCGTCCGGGCAGTGACGGCGCCCGAGGCTTCAAGTTGGGCACGGCCGTCATTGACTTCGACGGCTTCGCGTAGTTGTGTCAATGAAAAGTTATCCAGCATGATCCGGCGGGCGCCGGCCGCAAGTGCCTGTGACAGTTCGTCAATGGTTTCCACCTCGATCTCGATGAGATCGATATCCCCGGCGTAGACGCCAGCGGCATCAAGTGCAGATGTTATGGAGCCGGCTGAGCGGATGTGATTCTCTTTGATCAAAACCCCGTCGTAGAGGCCGAGGCGGTGATTGCTGCCCCCGCCGCACTGCACCGCATACTTTTGCGCAAGACGCAGCCCGGGCAGGGTCTTGCGGGTATCCAGGAGTTGTGCCTGCGTGCCCTGGATTTCACGGACCATGGCTCTTGTGGCCGTTGCGGTCCCGGCCAATAACTGCGCGAAATTCAATGCGGTACGTTCGCCGGAAAGGATGGCCCGGACAGATCCTTCGATGACACACCACGTTTTCCCGGCAGGTATCTCATCGCCGTCGTTGAAGCACCAGTCGGTGTGCACAGCGGGGTCCAGAATCTCGAAGACCGCCTCTACCCAGTCGCGCCCACAGGCGACAGCGTCCTCCCGGCAGATGAGTTGCGCGCGCACCGTTTCGGATTCGCTGATGAGCAAAGCCGTAAGATCCCCTGCGCCAATATCTTCAGACAGCGCCAATGCGACCTGTTCGCGAATCTGCTCTTTCGTGGGGCTCATGCTTATCTCGGACCTGCCTCAATGCCTATTATCGCCGGGGCACGATACAGCGCCAGCCTGCCCGGATGCGCTCAATGCCATTGCAGCGAAGTCTGAAGCCTGCCTTGATTCACTTCAGTTTACCCCCATATTTAAAGGGAAAAAAATTTTCGGGTTCCGGGTGAATTCCGGAGAACATCAGCCGTAGTTTTTAGGAGTGAAGCGATCATGCGGATGGACAGGTTGACGACGAAGTTTCAGATGGCGCTGGCCGACGCGCAGAGTCTTGCGGTGGGCCGTGACCATCAGTTCATTGAGCCGGCCCACCTGATGGTGGCCCTGCTTGACCAGGATGGGGGCAGCATACGTTCGCTGCTGACCCGATCGGGCGCGAATGCCAACGCGTTGCGATCCCGCCTCGGTGAAATCCTGGATGGATTTGCCCGGGTTGAAGGAACCGGCGGCGATGTCCAGATTTCTACTGATCTGGGACGGACACTCAACCTCACGGACAAACTCGCGCAAAAGCGGGGCGATCAGTTCATTTCGAGTGAGCTTTTTATCCTCGCGGCGCTTGAAGACAGCGGTCAACTGGCTGATGCGATGAAGAATGCCGGTGTCGTCAAGGGCGCCGTGGAAAAAGCCATTGAAGAAGTCCGCGGTGGTGAAGCCATTAACGATCCGAATGCTGAAGAGCAGCGCCAGGCCTTGGAAAAATACTCGATCGACCTCACCGAGCGTGCCGAGCAGGGTAGGCTCGATCCAGTGATCGGACGGGACGAGGAGATTCGCCGCACAATTCAGGTTCTGCAGCGGCGAACCAAGAACAACCCCGTACTGATCGGCGAGCCCGGAGTGGGTAAAACGGCGATCGTCGAGGGGCTTGCCCAGCGGATTGTGGACGGAGCAGTCCCTGAGGGGGTGCGCGGCAAGCGTCTGCTTGCGCTCGACATGGGTGCGCTCATCGCCGGCGCTAAATTCCGGGGTGAGTTTGAGGAGCGGCTCAAGGCCGTGCTGACCGATCTCAGCAAACAGGAAGGCCAGGTGATTCTGTTTATCGATGAGTTGCACACCATGGTCGGCGCGGGTAAAGCAGAGGGTGCCATGGATGCGGGCAATATGCTCAAGCCCGCGCTTGCACGGGGCGAGCTGCATTGCATTGGCGCAACCACGCTCGATGAGTACCGGAAATATGTCGAGAAAGATGCCGCTCTGGAACGGCGTTTCCAGAAGATCCTGGTGGGCGAGCCGGGGGTGGAAGACACCATTGCGATTCTGCGCGGCCTCAAGGAGAAATATGAGGTTCATCATGGCGTGGACATCACGGATCCGGCCATCGTTGCGGCGGCAACCTTGTCGCACCGGTACATCAGCGACCGACAACTGCCTGACAAGGCAATCGATCTGGTCGACGAAGCCGCGAGCCGCATCCGGATGGAGATCGATTCCAAACCCGAGTCGATGGACCGGCTGGACCGGCGCCTGATTCAGCTGAAAATCGAAAAAGAAGCGGTCAAAAAAGATACCGATGAGGCATCGAGAAAGCGTCTTGATGCTTTAGAAAGCGAGATCTCGGAGATCGAACGAGAGTACGCCGATCTCGATGAAATCTGGAAGGCGGAAAAGGCAGCAGTTCAGGGCAGCCAGCACATCAAGGAAGCCCTGGACCAGGCACGCAGCGAGGTGGAAGCCGCTCGCCGTGCCGGAGACCTCACCCGGATGTCGGAACTGCAGTACGGTCGCATTCCGGAGCTCGAGAAGCAGCTTGCTGATGCGCAGGATCATGAGTCGGGTGGCGAAACCCAGCTGCTGCGGAACAAGGTTACCGATGAGGAGATTGCCGAGGTCATCGCCCGTTGGACAGGTATCCCTGTCGCCCGGATGCTCGAAGGCGAGCGGGAAAAGCTGCTGCGCATGGAATCAGAGTTGCACCAGCGGGTCATCGGGCAGGACGAAGCCATCCGCGCGGTATCGGATGCGATCCGCCGTTCCCGGGCGGGCCTTTCAGATCCGGACCGGCCTTACGGCTCTTTTCTCTTCCTCGGGCCAACGGGGGTTGGCAAGACTGAACTGTCCAAAGCGCTGGCGGAATTTCTGTTCGACACGCAAGAGTCCATGGTCCGTGTCGATATGTCAGAATTTATGGAGAAACACTCCGTTGCAAGGCTGATCGGCGCCCCGCCGGGATATGTCGGATACGAGGAAGGCGGCTATCTCACCGAAGCAGTGCGTCGCCGCCCGTACTCGGTGATCCTGATGGATGAGGTCGAGAAAGCACACCCGGAAGTGTTCAACGTGCTGTTGCAGGTGTTGGACGACGGCCGTCTGACCGATGGTCAGGGTCGTACTGTGGATTTTCGCAATACGGTCATCATCATGACCTCCAATCTCGGGTCAGACCGGATTCAGGAACTTGTCGGCGAGGAGCGCTATGCCGAGATGAAAGCGCAGGTGATGGCGGTGGTCAGCCAGCACTTTCGCCCCGAGTTCATCAATCGGGTGGATGACATGATTGTCTTTCATCCGCTGCTCCGGGAGCAGTTGCATGAAATTGCCCGGATCCAGATCGGCATTCTGGCGGCTCGCCTCGCCGCCCGCGACCTTAACCTGCGCGTGACCGATGCGGCCATTGGTAAGCTGAGCGATGCCGGATTCGACCCGGTATACGGGGCGCGGCCGCTGAAGCGCACAATCCAGACGCAGTTGGAAAATCCGCTGGCGCAGGAGATTCTCTCGGGCCGCTTTGGCCCGGGCGATACCATTGTTGCCGACGTCAGCGGCAGCGACTGGGTGTTCCGTTCAGAAAAGACCGACACCGCTGAGGTTGCTTGATCCAGCCTTATCCGAAGTTTCGGGGAGGACTACCTTCGTGGCCATCCCAACCGCTAGGCGGTAGACTCCCCGGCAGATTCGCAAGGAAGCCAGCATGAAAGCAATGATTCTGGCCGCGGGCAAGGGAACGCGGGTGCGTCCGCTGACCCACGTCATGCCCAAGCCCATGATTCCGGTTCTCGGAAAGCCGGTGATGGAATACCTGGTTGAGCACCTGGCCCGCCATGGTTTCGATCAGATCATGGTCAATGTCAGCCATCTCGCTCAATCCATCGAAGGTTATTTTGGTGACGGCCGGCGATGGGACGTTGAGATCGGCTACTCCTTTGAAGGACACCTGGAAGGCGGTGAGACGGTCGCGGCCCCGGTCGGCTCCGCCGGCGGCATCCGCCGGATACAGGACTATGGCGGATTCTTCGACGACACATTTGTTGTGGTCTGTGGAGATGCCGTCATAGATCTGGATTTGACCGCAGTGGTGCGCAGACACTGGCAGTCGGGTGCTATGGCCAGCATCGTCGTACGCGAAGTACCCCGTGAGCGGGTCTCAAGTTACGGCGTGGTCGTTTGCGATGATCAGGGGCGGATCCAGTCCTTCCAGGAGAAGCCCCAGATCAAAGAAGCCCTTTCGCAACTGGTCAACACCGGCATCTACGTCTTCGAACCGGAGATCATTGAGCTCATTCCGCAGGATATCGAGTTCGATATCGGCAGTGAACTCTTCCCTTTGATCCTTGAAAAGGGTCTTGCGTTCAGTGCGATTGAGGCGCCGTTTAACTGGATTGATATCGGACATCTCAGCGATTACTGGCAGGCGAACCAGCAGATGATGCGCGGGAAACTGCGAGGGGTGCGCATGCCGGGGACGGAAGTTCGACCCCGGATCTGGACCGGATTAAATGTCAATGTCGACTGGGACGAGGTTCGCGCCGAAGGCCCCATTTATGTCGGCTCGGCCTCCCGAATCGAGCCAGGATGCCAGATCTTCGGTCCTACCTGGATCGGCCAGGGGTGCCATCTTCAAAGCGGTGCCCATATCTCCCGCAGCATCCTCTTTGAATACAGCCGCATCGGCTCGAGTGCCCAGGTGACCGACTCGCTGGTGTTTGGCCGCAACTGTGTTGATCAAAACGGCGAGAGTGTTCCCGATACCAATGGGGCGCTGGATTGGGTCGGCGACGCCCGTGAACTGACGGGTCGTGCCGACTCGGCACCCTGACGTTCGCTGGCGCTGTCGCTGGCAACGCCCGACGACTCCGGATCAGCCGCCGGTAAGCGCTGCTTTTGTCAGAAGATCGTTGACCCGCTGAACGTATGCCGCGGGTTCTGGAAGCGGAGCGCCTTCGCTGAGCGCGGCCTGATCAAACAGCACCTGCGTCCAGTCGGAAAGATTCGCATGTTCCGGGCTCAACTGTCGGATCAAGGGATGATCAGGGTTGATCTCCATGATCGGTTTGGCATCCGGGGCGTTCTGGCCCATGGCCTGCAGAATCCGCTCGAGATTGCCGCCGAGGTCTGTTTCATCGGCTACCAGACAGGCGGGGGAGTCTGTCAGGCGCTGGCTGACGCGTACACTTTTGACGCGCTCCCCCAACAGAGACTGCATCTTCTCGGTGAGCTCCGCGAGGTCTTTCTCCTTCGCTTCGTTTGCTTTCTTGTCTTCAGCGGTTGCGAGATCCTCCAGATCGAGCGCGCCTTTAGCGACCGATTTCAGAGGTTTGTCCTTGTATTCACCAAGCGATGACACCAGCCACTCGTCAACGGGATCGCTAAGCAGTAACACCTCGATGTCGTTCTTGCGGAAGATCTCAAGGTGGGGCGAGGTACTGGCCGCGCTGTGGGATTCGGCGGTGATGTAGTAAACCGCTTTTTGCTTCATGGGCATGCGCTTGAAATAGGCCGCCAGGGATTCGGACTGCTCGGCATCTTCGCTTCGGGTCGAATTGAAGCGCATCAGGTCGGCGAGCACAGTACGGTTATCGTGATCCTCGACGACACCCTCTTTAAGCACCTTGCCGAACTCCTTCCAGAAAGCGGCATAAGTCTCGGGCTCTTTCTCGGCCAGCCGGCTGAGCTCGGAAAGAATCTTTTTCACCGACGCAGAACGGATCCGGTCTATGTCCTTGTTGTTCTGAAGAAATTCACGGGATACGTTCAGCGGCAGATCCGCCGCGTCAACAACGCCACGGACAAACCGCAGGTACGAGGGCATCAGGTATTTCGCATCATCCATGATAAAGATGCGCCGCACGTACAAATTAATGCCATGGCGCTGCTCGCGGTCCCAGAGATCAAATGGTGCTTTTTTGGGAATAAAGAAAAGCGATGTGTACTCCAGGTTGCCCTCGACACGGTTGTGCAGGGTCGCGAGCGGCGCTTCGCTGTCATAACTCAATGACTGGTAAAAGCGCTGGTACTCCTCTTCGGATATTTCGGTTTTGGGCCGGGACCAAAGCGCGGAGCCGCTGTTGACAGACTCCCACTCACCCTTTTTGTCTTTTTCCTCAGAGGGCATCTCGATCGGCAAGGAGATGTGATCTGAGTACCGGCTGATAATTCCCCGCAGGCGAAAATCCTCGGCGAATTCCTTATCTTCATCCCGAAGGTAGATCGTGATGCTGGTGCCACGCTCCGCGACCTCTACTGACTCGATGGTGTATTCACCCTCGCCGTCTGACACCCAGCGCACACCGGCATCAACGGGTTCACCCGCGTGGCGTGTAGTCAGTTCGACCTTTTTCGCAACCAGAAATGCAGAGTAGAAACCGACGCCGAACTGTCCGATCAGGTTGGCGTCGTTGGCGGCGTCTCCACTCAACGCGTCGAGAAACTGCCGGGTACCGGAGCGGGCGATGGTGCCGATGTTGTCGATGACTTCATCGGCTGTCATGCCAATACCGTTATCCGTTATCGTGACGGCTTTTTCATTCTTGTCGAAGCTGACCTTGAGCCCAAGGGTCTCGCCATCCTCCATCAGACCGGCGTCTGTCAGAGCGGCGAACCTGAGCCGGTCGCAGGCGTCTGAACCGTTGGATATCAGCTCCCGCAGGAAGACCTCCTTGTTCGAGTAGAGCGAATGGATCATCAGCTGCAGAAGCTGCTTCACTTCGGTCTGGAAACTGTGGGTCTGGGCGGCGGTGGTCTGCGACATCTTGCGATACTCCGGGCTGATAAATAGAAAATTCCTGACAGGCTTTGGAAATCTTAATCAGCAGTACAAATGGGGTTGGACTGAAGAAAATCAAGTGACCTGGGGTAACTCGCGTCGTGAACTAAACGGCCGGCGCTTCAAGTTGCGATGAGCCGGAATCATCCGGCAGATTTTTCATCGGGAAGCGCTTAGCCCGACAACTGCGCCCGGTAAGGGGTTATCCGCTAGAATCGCGCCTGGGCGGAGGTCGCCGCCCACAGTCGGGGCATAGCGCAGTCTGGTAGCGCACCTGCTTTGGGAGCAGGGGGTCGGGGGTTCAAATCCCTCTGCCCCGACCAGTCACTCTGCCAATCGGTACGGCGCCCGTAGCTCAACCGGATAGAGCAACGGCCTTCTAAGCCGTAGGTTACAGGTTCGAGTCCTGTCGGGCGCGCCAGCCCTTTGATCCCGGGGTTTCCCCTGTATTGTGCCCGGTTCGCTGGCGTCGGGATGCAGATTTATTGGATAATTACCGGTTCAGACAAGCGCATGTGGTGACCGTAGCTCAGTTGGTAGAGCCCCGGATTGTGATTCCGGCCGTCGTGGGTTCGAGTCCCATCGGTCACCCCAGTTCTGCATACAGTGAAGTGTGGTAGCAGGTCATTGGGCCGTTAGCTCAGTTGGTAGAGCAGCTGACTCTTAATCAGCGGGTCGTAGGTTCGATCCCTACACGGCCCACCAGTCAGACAGGATCAGGATATAGCAGCGATCAGGGTTGTCGGGTGCGAAAGTGGCGGAATTGGTAGACGCGCTGGCTTTAGGTGCCAGTGGGGCAACCCGTGGGAGTTCGAGTCTCCCCTTTCGCACCAACCTCCCCGACTTGCGGGCACTGTGAACCGGACGATGATCAGCTTGGTCGGGTGGTGTAAAGGTGAAATTTTGCGAAATCCAGGGGACTAAAGACAAGGTAGACTGAACTATGGACGTATCCATTGAAACTACCGGCGCCATCGGTCGGCGAATGACCGTGAAGGTGCCTGCTGAACAACTCGACGGTGCGGTCGCCGCACGACTGAAGCGTTTGGCCCGCACCGCGAAGATTCCCGGTTTCCGGCCGGGCAAAATTCCGATGAAGGTGATCGAGTCACGCTTCGCCGACCAGGCCCTGGCGGAAGCCGCAGACGAGATCATCAGCGCAAGTTATATGGAAGCGATTAACGGGGAGTCGCTCGATGCGGCAGGGCCGCCCGCGATCGAGCCTAAGAATCTTGCCCGTGGCGAGGATCTTGAATTCATCGCCAATTTCGAGGTCTTCCCCGAGGTCCCCCGAACCGATATTCGTGACCTGCCTATTGATCGCCAGCAGTGTGAGGTTGTCGATGCCGATATTGATCGCACGATTGAAACCTTGCGCGAGCAGCGAACCAGTTTCGAAACTGTCGACAAGGCCGCAGAGACCGGCGACCGGGTGGTGATTGATTTCGAGGGCCGCGTCGCTGGCGAGGCCTTCGAAGGTGGTGAGGCCAAAGACTACCCGGTGGTGTTGGGCAAGGGCGCACTACTGGCTGAGTTTGAATCAGGCATTACGGGTGCACGTGCCGGGGAAGACCTGACCATTCAACTGACCTTTCCCGAGGATTATCCCGGCGCACAGGTTGCCGGCAAGGAAGCCGAGTTCGCAATCAGCGTCAAGGAGGTTGGGGCGCCTGAAGTGCCTGAGATTGACGAAGACTTTATCCGGACCTTTGGTGTTGAGGATGGTTCAAAGGCAGCATTCCGACAGGAAATCCGTACCAGCCTTGAACGTGAACGCGATCAGCGTGCCCGCGTACAGATTCGGCAAGCGGTGCTCGAGGCCCTGATGCGCGATAATGAATTCGAAGTTCCCTCAGCGCTCGTCGATGAGGAAATTAACCGGGCCATCATGGCCGTGCGCCAGCAACTGCAGCAGCAGGGCCTGCCCCACGATGCCCCCATTGACCGGGCGAATTACCTGGATGAGTCATACCGGCGGGTGCGCCTGGGTTTGGCGATGCACGGGGTAGTAAAACGTCTTGAGATCAAACCGGATCCGGATCGGGTCCGCGAGCGTGTGGTCGAGATGGGCTCAAGCTATAGCGATCCCGACCAGTTTGTCCGCTGGTATTATGAAGACAAGAATCGTCTCGCCCAGATAGAGTCGGTGATCGTGGAAGAGCAGGCAGTTGAGGCACTGCTTGAAGAGGCCAAGATCAATGACACGACCGTGAGTTTTGAAAAGTTCGTGCGTCCACAGTCTCCTGCTACAGTAGCCCAGGAAGCAAGCGGCGATACCAAATAAACCCAATGGTGAGCGGAAAGAAGATATGACAAATAATTCTGGGAACTCTGAACTCGCGACGGTGCGGAATCTCGGACTGGTGCCGATGGTCATCGAGACCACGGGGCGTGGTGAGCGGGCCTATGATATCTACTCGCGCCTGCTTAAAGAGCGGGTGGTGTTCATGGTGGGCCAGGTTGAGGATTACATGGCCAACCTGATCGTGGCACAACTGCTTTTCCTGGAGTCCGAGAATCCCGATAAAGATATTCACCTCTACATCAATTCCCCCGGAGGTGCGGTTAATGCGGGCATGGCGATCTACGACACCATGCAGTTTGTGCGACCGAGTATCAGTACCGTGTGCATCGGCCAGGCTGCCAGCATGGGTGCGGTGATACTGGCTGGCGGCGCACCGGGCAAGCGCTTCACCCTGCCGCACGCGAGAATCATGATTCACCAGCCCTTGGGCGGATTTCAGGGGCAGGCAACCGATATCGATATTCAGGCCCGCGAGATCCTGAGGCTGCGCGAAAGACTCAATCAGGTGCTGGCTTCTCATACCGGGCGGGATGTGGAAACGGTAAGTGCCGATACCGAGCGGGACAATTTCATGGACGAGCATGAAGCGGTTGAGTACGGCATTGTGGATCGTGTACTGAAAAGCCGCGAGGACGAATAATCCAGACAGATTATCCTGATCCCACCGGAGCACTTGCAATTTTTTTCCAAACCTTGCATCGTTAGACCCTGAGAACCGAGATTAACCGGTTTCAGCGCGGTATTTGACCGAACGAGGCGCACAGAAATATGGCCGACGGCGACGAAGACAAGAAAGGCGATAAGCTGCTGTACTGCTCTTTTTGCGGCAAGAGTCAGCACGAAGTTCGAAAACTGATCGCCGGCCCCTCGGTATTCGTCTGCGACGAGTGCGTCGAACTGTGCAATGAGATCATCCGTGAAGAAGCGGAGGAGGCCGACAGTTCGGAAGCTTCGGGCCCACGCTACCCAACGCCCCGGGAGATCTGTGAACGACTTGACGACTATGTCATTGGTCAGTCGGAAGCGAAAAAGGTCCTCTCTGTAGCCGTCTACAACCACTACAAGCGTATCGAGCACGAAGACGCCAACGGCACTTCCGCCGACGTCGATATCTCCAAGAGCAACATCCTGATGATCGGGCCCACCGGCTCGGGAAAGACGCTGTTGGCGGAAACGCTGGCACATGAACTCAACGTGCCATTTACGATTGCCGACGCGACGACGCTCACCGAGGCGGGGTACGTTGGGGAGGACGTCGAAAATATCATTCAGAAGCTGTTGCAAAAATGTGATTACGACGTGGAGAAGGCTCAGGTCGGAATCGTCTATATCGATGAGATCGATAAGATCTCCCGAAAAGCGGACAACCCCTCGATCACGCGCGATGTTTCCGGTGAGGGAGTTCAGCAGGCACTGCTCAAACTGATCGAAGGGACGATCGCGTCAGTTCCGCCACAGGGAGGGCGCAAGCATCCCCAGCAGGAATTTCTCCAGGTGGATACCCGTAACGTCCTGTTCATCTGCGGCGGCGCATTCGGAGGACTCGAAAAGGTGATCCAGGAGCGGTCGGAAAAGTCCGGCATTGGGTTTGGTGCAGACATCAAGAGCAAAACAGAAGCCGACCGGATCAGTGAATTTCTCAATGATCTTGAACCCGAAGACCTGATCAAGTACGGCCTTATCCCTGAGTTTGTTGGCCGCATGCCGGTTATCGCGACTCTCGAAGAGCTCGATGAAGAGGCTCTTGTGACCATTCTCACAGAGCCGAAAAACTCACTCGTCAAGCAGTACCAGAAACTTTTCGAACTGGAAGGCGTGAAGCTCGAGATCCGGGAAGACACCCTCCAGGCCATTGCCAAACGGGCGCTCGCGAGAAAGACCGGTGCACGAGGACTGAGGTCTATACTCGAAAAAGCCCTGCTGGAAACCATGTTTGAGCTGCCCTCGATGGACAATGTCTCAAGGGTCACCGTCGACGCTAACGTCATCGATTCGGGGGCCCAGCCGCTCTTTATGTACGAAGAAGCGTCTCGCAACGTCTCCAGCCAGTCTTCCTGACCGCTCGATTTCCGGCTCGAACGAGCCGTTACACAGACCGCTCCTTGAAATACGGGGGAAGCGCCCTCACACTTACTCCATACGGGTTTCGAATAGTTGCAGGCGTGCGAGACCAAGACCGATGTCATTGTGAATTGATGTGATGGACAGAAATATGAGCGACGAACAATCCACCGAAGACATAACTCCCAGAACCCGCTACCAGATGCTGCCTTTGCGGGACGTGGTGGTTTTCCCGCACATGGTTCTCCCGCTGTTTGTGGGTCGCGAGAAATCCATCAACGCACTGGAAGAAGCCGTTCAGTCGGGTAAGCAGATTTTTCTGGCGGCTCAGCACGACGCAGCGGATGACGATCCAGCACCTGAAAACATCTTTGGTATCGGCACGGTTGCCAACATTCTGCAGTTGTTGAAACTGCCCGACGGGACTGTCAAGGTACTTGTCGAGGGCGTCTCCCGTGCCGGGATCGTCAACTACGTGGAGACCGAAGACAGTTTTGTGGTGGATGCGGCGCCCATTGCCGAGGGTGAATTCGATGAGCGCGAGGGCGAGGTCCTGATGCGCACGGTCACGTCTGAGTTCGAGCAGTACGTCAAACTGAATTCGAAGATACCGCCGGAAGTGCTTACCTCCTTAAGCGGTATCGAAGACCCTGACCGGCTGGCCGATACGATTGCTGCGCACCTGACGCTGCGCAACGATGAGAAGCAGAAAATACTGGAACTGGGAGATGTCCGCGAGCGTCTGGAACATCTCCTGGGGATCATGGAGTCCGAGATCGACTTGCTCCAGGTGGAAAAACGCTTGCGTGGCCGCGTGAAAAAGCAGATGGAAAAGAGTCAGCGCGAGTATTACCTGAATGAGCAGATGAAGGCCATTCAGAAAGAACTCGGTGACATGGATGATGCTCCTAACGAAATGGAGGAGCTTCAGCAAAAGGTCGAAGAAGCAGGTATGCCCAAAGAGGCCCGGGAGAAGGCTGAGTCCGAACTCAAGAAATTGCGCATGATGTCGCCGATGTCCGCGGAAGCTACGGTTGTGCGTAATTACGTCGAGTGGCTGGTGCAGGTGCCCTGGAAAAAAAGAAGCCGGGTTCTGAAAGATCTTGCCAAAGCAGAAGCCGTGCTGGAAGCGGATCACTACGGTCTCGACAAGGTGAAGGAACGTATTCTCGAATACCTCGCGGTGCAGCAGCGCATCAACAAGGTCAAAGGCCCCATTTTGTGTCTGGTCGGGCCACCCGGGGTCGGCAAGACGTCTCTGGGCGAATCGATTGCGCGCGCGACCAATCGCAAGTTTGTACGGATGTCGCTCGGCGGGGTGCGGGATGAAGCGGAAATAAGGGGGCACCGACGGACTTATATTGGCTCTCTGCCGGGAAAGATCATCCAGAACATGGCCCGGGCAGGAACCCGTAATCCCTTGTTCATGCTCGATGAAGTCGACAAGATGTCGATGGA
>DCXP01000050.1:0-22902 GCA_002327725.1 Proteobacteria bacterium UBA2133 | reverse complement strand
GAAGTCGACAAGATGTCGATGGATTTCCGGGGAGATCCGTCCTCCGCGCTGCTGGAGGTTCTCGACCCCGAGCAGAACCACAAGTTTGGAGACCATTATCTTGAGGTCGACTACGACCTTTCCGGGGTCATGTTCGTCGCTACGGCGAATACCCTGAATATCCCGGGACCGTTGCTGGATCGGATGGAGGTGATCCGGATCTCGGGTTACACCGAGGATGAAAAAATTAATATCGCAACGAAGTATCTGGTCGATAAGCAAAAACGCAACAACGGCCTCAAGGACGAGGAGATCAGCATTAACCGCCAGGCGTTGATTGACATTGTTCGTTACTACACCCGGGAGGCCGGGGTGCGTGGTCTCGACCGCGAGATAGCGAAGATCTGCCGCAAAGTGGCGAAGGAGCTCCTGCTCGATACGTCCCGGACCCGGGCGCAGGTGTCATCACGCAATCTCAACAAATACCTTGGCGTTCGTCGGCACCGCTACGGGCGGGTAGAAGAAGGAAACCGGATCGGTCAGGTCACGGGACTCGCCTGGACAGAAGTCGGCGGCGAACTGCTGACGATTGAGGCGGCGGTCATGCCGGGAAAAGGCAAACACAGCTTTACCGGCAAACTCGGCGATGTCATGCAGGAATCTATCCAGGCGGCGATGTCGGTGGTACGGACCCGATCGGCGCAGTACGGCATTGACAGCGACTTTTTCCAGAACAAGGATATTCATATCCACGTTCCCGAGGGCGCGACGCCGAAAGATGGACCGAGCGCCGGAATCGGGATGTGCACCGCTGTGATTTCGGCGATTACTGGAACCGCGGCCCGGGCCGATGTGGCCATGACCGGTGAGATCACGTTGCGCGGTGAAGTGCTGCCCATTGGAGGCCTCAAGGAAAAACTGCTGGCGGCACATCGTGGCGGCATTGCCACAGTCCTCATCCCCAAGGAGAATGAAAAAGATCTCGTGGAGATCCCCGGCAATATCAAGAGTGGTCTTGAGATTATCCCTGTGCGCTGGATTGATGAAGTGATCGCGGTTGCGCTGGAAAATCTTCCGGAAATCACCGCCGCAGGAGAAAAAGGCGTACCCGTTTCTGCCGAAACGGAAAAAAGCCCGACCAAGACCCCGGCCCGGGCGCACTAACCGGCAGCCAGTCAAAAACCCCCGGAAGCGGGATCGGCATTTGGCTTCCGGGCACAGTTGTGCATGGTGAAACCCCTCTATTCAAGGTAATAGACCTCGTTCTTCGTGTTTATTATGAAGTTTGTGGCAACGGGTTAAGACCTCGTTCACCCGGTGATAATTGACACTTTCCCGGCAGTTGGTATAACCGTTGTGCGTACAGGCTTTGCACTTGCGTCCTAAGACACGTGCGGTTTGCGGTATTGCGGAACCGAGTGCGAAGGGTTTGAAAGTGAGTTACACGGCAAAGGGAGGAACAGGGTATGAACAAAGCTGACCTCATTGATGCGGTCGCAGCCAAGACGGGACTGGGCAAGAGTCAGGCAGGTTCTGCGGTCGAGTCTGTTCTGGATGTGATTACCGAGGCGTTGACGCGGGGTGACAGCGTATCCCTGGTGGGCTTTGGCATATTTTCTGTCAGCGAGCGCGCCGGTCGGGTGGGACGCAATCCACGCACAGGCGAAAGCATTGCCATTGCGCCCTCGAGGGCTCCGAAGTTCAAGGCTGGCAAAGGCCTGAAGGATGCCGTAAACTAGCGCGCCCCTCGGGGTGCTTAGCTCAGTTGGGAGAGCGTCGCCCTTACAAGGCGAAGGTCGCAGGTTCGAACCCTGCAGCACCCACCAAGGCCAGGAGGCCCGTTCGCGGCGGCGGACGCGGATCGCTTTTGGAGCGGTAGTTCAGTTGGTTAGAATACCGGCCTGTCACGCCGGTGGTCGCGGGTTCGAGTCCCGTCCGCTCCGCCACTTCTTATCAGCGCTGCCGGGATGTTCCCGGTAACGGGGAATAAGTTGTCTTGGCTGCGGTAAAGTCTGGGAAACTGACCTTCGGTTGGAGCACTGATAAGCGCCGGAAAATTGCAGCCACCTGAATAATCATGTTAACCGCTATCAAGGAACGCGCTTCTGGCTGGATTGCCTGGGCCCTGGTCATCCTCATTTCGATACCCTTCGCGCTATGGGGAATCAATTCTTACTTTGAAGGCGCGTCCAAGATTTCTGTTGCATCCGTAAATGGCGTCGACGTTGAGGAGTCGATTTATCAGCAGGCCCTTTCCGAACAGCGCCGCTCTCTCGTTCAGATGATGGGCCGCAACGTCGATGCTGAGCTCTTTGCCAGCGAGGCATTTAAGCTCCAGGTGCTCGAGTCGCTGATCGACAGCCAGCTGCAAGCGGAATATCTCGCCGACAGAGGTTATCGGATTACCAACGAGCAGCTGTCGAACCGCATTGCCACTTTTGCGGCGTTTCAGTCCGAGGGTCACTTTGATCCGGCGCGATACGAAATGCTGCTGCAGAACGCCGGTCTCACGGTGGAGGGCTTCGAGCGCCAGCAGCGCCAGCAGGGCGCGGTGGATCAGTTGCGTATTGGCCTGAGAGCAACATCGCTGGTGATCCCTGCAATGACCGATCGTGCGATCCAGTTGTTGATGCAGCAGCGCCGCGCGCAGTACACCGTTCTGGATCTTCAGACGTATAGTGATACCGTTAAGGTCGCGGAGGGTGCGGTGCGTGCCGAGTATGAAAAGAATCCCGATCGTTATGTCCAGCTTCCACAGATGCAGGTCGACTACCTCGCGCTTTCGGTCGACGCGCTGGCGGCACAAGCTGTGATTACCGCGGCTGCGAAGCAGGCCTATTACGATGACAACACCGACCGGTTTACCCGACCGGGAAGTCGTTCTGCGAGTCATATTCTGATCAGTGTGCCGGCCGACGCGGCCGAAGAGGGGGTCGAGCAGGCACGGGATGAAGCTGCAGCTTTGGTTGTCAAGGCGCGAGACGGACAGGATTTCGGCGAACTTGCACGCAAGTATTCCAGCGATCCGGGGTCGGCTGGGCGCGGGGGAGATCTTGGCATCATCCGGCCAGGCACCATGACCCCTGCATTTGAGGCTGGGGTATTTGCGCTCGACCAGGGCCAGATCAGCGACCCGGTCCGTACCGAATATGGCTGGCACGTGATCAAACTGACCGACCTGCGCCAAAGCGTGGTCAGCCCGTTTGCCGAAGTTCAGAGTGAAATAACGGGGCTATTGTCCCGCGAATGGGCCGAGGGACAGTTTATGGTGATGGCCGAAGACTTTCAGAATATGGTTTTTGAGCAGCCCGGATCGCTTGAGGCGACGTCTGATTTCCTGGGTATCCCGATCCAGCGAACCGGCTGGTTCTCTCTCGGTGCAGGTGAAGGCATTGCGGCACACGCCGTTGTCCGCGAGGCGGCCTTCAGTGATGAGGTCCGGGTAGACCGGATGAACAGTGAAATGATCGAGATTGACAGCGATACGCTGGTGGCCGTGCACTACGCGGATTATCGTGAACAGCGCCAGCGGGATTTCGAAGAGGTCGGTGACGCTATTGCTGATGACCTGGCCGTTCAGGCGGCTCTGGCGGCTCAGGAGGCCGCTGCTCGACAGATGATTGACAGTCTGCGTTCGGGAGCGCAATGGGCGGCGGTACTGGACGATGCGGGTTTGCCGGCATACCAACTACCGGAAGATGCCGAGGACATTTCTGATCCCGATGACGAGAACGTTGCGCGGGCCGTCTACTCAGCGCCTGCGCCAGTCTCGGGGCAGGCGGGCTACGGCGGCACTCGCCTGGATGGTTCACGTTATTCGGTATTCCGCCTGGAAGAAGTCGTTTCGGGAGATCCCTCGCAGATCACATCCGAGGAGCGTGAACAGATCAGGGCACTGATCGGCGCCCGGGTCGGGGAGGAGTTGTACACGGGCGCAAGCCGCGCCTTGCGCTCTGCTGCCAACGTCGAGGTATTTAACGAAAACCTCTAGCGTCGGAGCTTGCGTGATCTTTGAGGATCAGGACCCTTCGGCAATAGTCGGGCTGATCCCCACGGTGTTGAAGCCACCATCGACGTAGGTGATCTCCCCCGTGATTCCGGATGCCAGGTCTGAGCACAGGAATGCCGCGGTATTACCCACTTCTTCGATGGTGACCCCACGCCCAAGGGGTGCCGTGGCCTCGTAAAACTTCAGCATCTGCTTGAGTCCCTTGATTCCTGATGCTGCCAGCGTTTTGATCGGGCCGGCGGAGATGCCATTGACCCGGATACCCTCGGCTCCGAGAGATTGCGCCAGGTAGCGTACGTTTGCCTCCAGACTCGCTTTGGCGAGACCCATGACATTGTAGCCCGGCATGGATCGCTGCGATCCAATATAGCTCAGAGTCAGCATCGCCCCCTGGGACGCCATCATCGGCCGTAATGCGCGGGCCAGTGCGGTGAAGCTATAGGAACTGATTTCGTGGGCGGTAGAAAATCCGGCACGGGTTACCGAGTCCAGAAACATGCCTCCCAGTTCCTCTCTCGGGGCGAATGCGATGGAATGAACCAGGATATCAAGCCGGTCCCAGTGCGCACTCAAGGTTTCATGCAGGGCTTCGATATCGCTGTCTTGGGAAACATCACAGCGGATGGTTTTGTCAAAGCCGAGTTCTGCTGCGAACTTATCCGCGCGGCTACCGAGCTTGTCGTTTTCGTAGGTCAGCACCAATTCGGCGCCCTCCCGGGCCATGGCCTGCGCAATACCCCATGCGATCGACCGGTTTGACGCAACCCCGGTGATCAATGCCCGTTTGCCGTCAAGAAATCCCATCCCGTCAAATATCCGTGGTTAGAATCAACGTGACTATGGTTTTTATCCCAACGTCAGGAAAGAGTCAAAAGTTGCCGTCATTATCGGGGGAGACGGTGTCCATCGTAGCGGTGCATTCCCAAGCGGTTCCCCGCGCAAAGGCGCTTTCTTTACAGCTCGGCTTGGGCAAACTTTGCGATATCGATACGGCCTCAGGGCTGGTGCTCGAAGTTTCCCAAAGCGGGCTCGGGCTGCGGGATTATGCACAGCGGCGCAGTCGGACGTTAACCATTGATTCGGCAAGGAGGCGATACCCTGGTTCGGGTAGAGATCTGCTCTCACGGGCGCTGGGAAGAAACTGTCAGTCCGTCATTGACGCAACGGCAGGATTTGGCTCGGACGCTTTTGATTTTGTACGTCGCGGCAAGCAGGTGTGTGCGATTGAGCGAGTCGCGATCGTGGCGATCATGCTCAAAGAAGCAGCAGCGGATTTTTCCTCCGGGCGGGAAAAGGGCAATCTTCACGTGGTTTGTGGTGATGCGATTGACGAAATTGGAGCACAAGCGGCGGCTGATATAATTTTTCTTGATCCGATGTTTCCGGATCGGGACCGTCAGAGTGCCCGACCGCGCAAGGCCCAGCAGATTCTGCGGCGCCTTACGGGCGAGGATCTCGATGCGGGGGAATTGCTTCGGGTTGCCCGCCAGCATGCCGGCAGACGGGTGATCGTCAAACGCCCCCGTACTGCGCCGCCCTTGGACGGCGAGCCGGACATCAGTCATAAGGGCAGGTCAGTGCGCTACGACGTGTATCTGACAGGCGGGACATAACGATGGCGCACTGGCTTTATCTGCCGCATCTTGAGGCCGCCGGCGAAGCGGCAGTCCTGGAAGGGGCCGAGGCGAGTCATGCCGTGCGTGCCCGCCGGTTGCGGATCGATGATCCGGTATGCGTGTTTGACGGGATGGGCCGGGTTGCTCAAGGCCGTATCAGCGATGTGATTCAGCGGCCGTTGCAGGTGCATCTGGTTATTAATCACCATCAACATTGGCCGCCGCCCGCGGCCCGGATTCACCTTGCCAGCGCCCTGCCCAAAGGTGACCGTCAGGCGACGATGCTGGATATGGCCGCCCAGCTGGGGATGACCGATTTCACTCCCCTTAAGTGTGATCGAAGCGTCAGCCAGGCCCGTGCCCAGGCTTATGAGCGGTGGCAGCGGGTTCTCATCGAATCCTGTAAGCAGAGCCACCGGCCCTGGCTGCCTGCCCTGCATCCGCCTGTTAAATTGAGAGACTGGATAGACCAATGCGGCGAAATCGACGCCGTCAACGTGATCGCGGACAGGCAAGGTACTGCGGATAGCAGGGTTATTGAGAGCCGGCTCTTAAGCGCCGGGGCCGTCTGTCTCGTGGTAGGGCCGGAAGGGGGTTTTTCTGATGCTGAGCGCGCACACTTGAGCCGCACCCGATCCGATATGCTGTCTCTGGGCGATGGGGTGCTGCGCGTTGAAACGGCGGCGGTTGCCTTAACCGCGCTGGCGGGCCGGCTGCTGGCAGCAGGCCTGCCGGGGCCGACAGCGAATAACCGGTCAACTTAGACGGGCGATGCGCTGCTGGCGGGATTTGAGTTCTTCCAGGTCCCGGGTAATCTGTTCGGCTCGTCCCCGTTCCTTCTCGACCACGTCCGCCGGTGCCCGGTCGACAAATTTGGGATTGGAGAGTTTGCTCTGGCAGCGCTTTAGATCCGCAGCCAGTTTTTCTACTTCCCGGGTGAGACGCTGGATTTCTGCATCACGGTCAATGATGGACCCCAGCGGGACCAGGATCTTCATGTCTCCGACCAGGGCGGTGGCATGCTCTTCGGTCTCTTCGTCATCTTTTGAGATGTGCCGGACACTGTCCAGCTTTGCCAGCGCAATCAGCAGACCTCGGAATGATTCACTGCGGATTTTGTCCTGGGTATTTCCGCCTTGCAGTATGACCGGGAAGGATACCTTGGGTTCGATACTCATTTCGCCGCGGATATTGCGAATGCCGCCGACCACTGCGCGCACCCAGTCGAGATCCTTGAGGGCCTCTTCATCAATCCGGCTCTCATCCATTTGCGGGTAGGCTTGATGCGTGATGGATTGCCCGGGGCACGTCGTGCGCGATTGCAACTGTTGCCACAAGGCCTCTGTAATGAAGGGCATGACGGGGTGAATCAGGCGCAGCGCACTGTCCAGTATGTTAACCAGGGTCTGGCGCACGCCGTCTTTGCGTGCATCGGAAAGATCAGGGTCTGAGAGCTGAATTTTTGCGATCTCCAGGTACCAGCTGCAGTACTCGTCCCAGGTAAAGGCGTGCAGGGCCTGCACCACCTGGTCGAACCGGTACGCCTCCATGGATTTGCTGACCTCCCCGGCCACCTGGTGCAGACGGGAGGTGATCCAGCGTTCCGCGGGGCCGGTTTCAAAGTCTGTAAGAGGATGACCCACCAGGGTTTCGGTATTCATCATGACGAATCGCGCCGCATTCCAGAGCTTGTTGCAGAAGTTGCGGAAGCCCTCGATGCGCCCGAGGTCAAAGCGGATGTCGCGCCCCTGGGTAGCCAGGCTTGCAAAGGTAAAGCGCAAGGCATCGGTACCAAAGGACGGGATACCGTCAGGAAACTGACGACGTGTGGTTTTGGCGATTCGCTCAGCCATCTGCGGCTGCATTAGCCCTGCGATGCGCTTTTCAACCAGTGCCTGCAGTTCAATTCCGTCGATCAGGTCCAGAGGATCCAGAACATTACCTTTCGACTTGGACATCTTCTGTCCTTCGGCATCGCGGACCAGACCATGAACGTACACTTCGTGAAACGGCACATCACCGGTGAACTTCAGCCCAAACATGATCATCCGGGCGACCCAGAAAAAGATGATGTCGAAACCGGTAACCAGAACACTAGTGGGGTAAAAGGTTCTGAGGTCTTCGGTGGATTCCGGCCAACCCAGGGTCGAAAAGGGCCATAGCGCTGACGAAAACCAGGTATCGAGCACGTCTTCATCCTGATGTAAAGAGACGGTTTGGCCGTGATGCTCGAGCGCCTTCTGTTCTGCTTCGCCGGCATCGCGGCCGACGAAGATATTCCCTTCATCGTCATACCACGCAGGGATCCGGTGGCCCCACCAAATCTGTCGCGAGATACACCAATCCTGGATATTTCGCATCCACTCAAAATAAGTACGGCTCCAGTTTTCCGGGACAAACCGGATGCTGCCATCCTCGACAGCCTTGATCGCGGGTTCGGCCAGGGGTTGGGCCCGCACGAACCACTGGTCGGTCAGGTATGGCTCCACGACAGCCTGTGAACGATCGCCACGAGGCACCATCAACGTATGCTCGTCGATACGCTCGACGAGTCCAAGCGCCTCAAGGTCGGCTACGATCCGCTCCCGTGCAACATAGCGATCGAGGCCATGATAGGGTGAGCCCGGCAGATCAATGGCGGCGTTGGGATCAAGGATATTGATTGGCTGCATCTTGTGGCGCAGACCGACTTCATGGTCGTTGAAGTCGTGTGCGGGTGTGATTTTCAGACAGCCGGTACCGAATTCCGGATCAACGTAATCATCGGCAATGATCGGGATTAATCGATCCGTCAGCGGTAGTTGTATTTTTTTACCGACCAGTTGACGGTACCGGTCGTCCTCCGGGTGAACAGCAACGGCGGTATCCCCGAGCATGGTTTCCGGGCGGGTGGTGGCCACGATGACGTGGCCGCTGCCATCCTCCAATGGATAGCGCAGATGCCATAGCGAGCCGCTTTCTTCCTCCGACAGGACCTCAAGATCGGACAACGCGGTGTGCAGAACCGGATCCCAGTTGACCAGTCTTTTCCCCCGATAGATCAGCCCCTCTTCATACAGCTGGACAAAGACCTCCCGCACCGCCCGGGACAGGTCTTCATCCATGGTGAAGCGCTCACGACTCCAGTCCAGAGAAGCACCCATGCGGCGCAGTTGCTGCGTGATCGTGCCGCCGGATTCGCGTTTCCACTGCCACACCCGGTCTATAAATGCGTCGCGTCCAAGGTCATGCCGGGTTTTGCCGATTCTGTCGAGCTGGCGTTCGACGACCATTTGGGTCGCGATGCCGGCATGATCGGTTCCCGCCTGCCACAGGGTTCTGCGCCCGGTCATCCGGTGGTATCGGATCAGGGCATCCATGATGGTGTCCTGAAAGGCATGCCCCATATGCAGGCTGCCGGTGACATTTGGTGGGGGGATCGCAATGCAAAAGGCAGATCCGTCACCCGCAGGCTGGAATGCACCCCGGGCTTCCCACTGCTCGTACAGGGAGCGCTCTATGCTGTGCGGGTCATAGGTTTTGCCGAGTGCTTCTGTACTCATCGTGGTGTGTGTCGATACCGGAAAAAAGGTCAGATTCAAGCCGCAGGAGTATAGGGCAACAGGTTCAGAGACAAGCGGAGACTCCGGGCTCCTGCGGATCAGGCATCGCTCCACCATGGAGAGAGCCGATCCCTGATGTCACGGGCCAGTTCGTCGCGCAAAGATTCCGGAAGAGATTCGCCGGACTGCAAGGACAGCCGTTTTTCGACTGCGCCTACCAGTTCGTCCACCAGTTCACCAAGATAATCACCTGAGCCTCGGGCATTCCCTGCACCCGATCCCAAAACCTCGGGTTCTTCGGTGGCACCCGATGAGGCCTTTTGCGGGCTTTCTGCTGTGTCTTTTTCAGCAGGTTTTGCAGGCGCCGGGTCATCGCTGATCCCTGATTCTGGCTCCGATGCCGCTTCACCGGGAACGAACATATCGACAGTCTCAGGCCCTACTGATAGGTCGTCTTGTGGAAGGGTTGGCGTATTTTCACCTGACCCGCTGGGTAGATTCGAGTGGGGTGTGTCATCAGCAACAAGCGAGGTTTCCTCGGGGATCTCGCCATCCGGGGGCGCGATCAGTTTCCCGAGGTCCTGCAGTTCCCGGATCAGTTTGTCGCGATTCTCTTCTTTGCTCACTTTGGCGGAATGCTCCTACAACCGGATTTCATGGGTAACAGGATCAAGACCTTGATCGCGATAAAACCGAAAACGCTTTCGTCCGGAGTCACGTTGCGCACTTTCGTTGCCGACGATTTCCGCAACCCGGGCAAACCCGGCGAAGTCTGTGACCGGTTCGTCAGCCAGGGAGATGATCACCTGCGTGTCCTCGGAACTCGGAAGCTCGTGCCCGATCGTCACAGGAGCGCCTGACTGACCGGAGGAAGAGAGTTGGTGCGGGATGAAACTGTTTTGAGAAAATGTCCAGAGCAGTTCATCCAACTGACCCGCCTGATTTTCGTCCTGACATCGCAGATAGATCTGATGTCCCGCCTGATACGCCTTTTCGGTTACCCGGCACGCCAGCGTCAGGTGCCCCTGGGGAGCGCCTGTCGCCTGGACATAAAAATCTACACGGCAGGCCATTTCGAACCGGTACAGGTCAGCGGGCTGCGCGGTTAATCAGAAAACGGGACAGCATCGGCACCGGCCTTCCCGTGGCGCCCTTTTTCGCACCCGAATGCCACGCGGTGCCGGCAATATCCAGATGGGCCCAGGTCATGTTCTTGGTAAACCGCGCTAGAAAGCAGGCTGCGGTGACCGCGCCTGCCGTCCGCCCGCCGATGTTTGCCATGTCGGCAAACGGGCTGTCGAGTTGCTTCTGGTACTCATCCCAGACCGGCATTCTCCAGGCGCGATCACGTGCTGATTCACCGCAAGCGAGTAGTTCCTCGGCCAGGTCATCGTCAGGGCTGAAGAGTCCTGTCGCCGGATGCCCAAGGGCAACCACGCAGGCGCCTGTCAGCGTTGCAATATCGATAATCACGGCCGGTTTGTACCGCTCAGCGTAAGTCAGTGCATCACACAGGATCAGCCTTCCCTCTGCATCCGTGTTGAGAATTTCAATGGTCTTGCCGGACATGCTGGTGACGATATCACCAGGCCTGTTGGCGGCACCATCGGGCAGGTTCTCGCTGCTCGGAACGATACCCACCACGTTCAGTTTCAATTTGAGTTCTGCGGCCGCGACCATGGCGCCAAATACGCTCGCGCCTCCACACATGTCATATTTCATTTCATCCATTGCGGCTGCAGGTTTCAGTGAGATGCCACCGGCGTCGAAAGTAAGGCCCTTGCCGACGAGGGCAACCGGCGGGTCTGTGCGCCTGCCACCCTGATACTCCATGACGATGAGCCGGGCAGGCTCGCGGCTGCCGCGGGAGACAGACAGCAGTGCGCCCATCCCTAAGGCTTTCATTTTTGCCTCGTCCAGAATGTCGACTTTCAACTTGTGACTTCTGGCAAGCTTTCTTGCCTGACTCGCAAGGTAACTCGGTGTACACAGGTTTCCAGGCAGGTTGCCAAGGTCTTTGGCAAGCGCGACCCCGTTGGCGATCGCAGAGGCCTCGTGAATCCCGGCACGCACTGCCGCGTCGTTTTGTCCGGTGCTGGCGAGCAGGCTGACGCGGGTCACCGAGCACTGCCGCCGTGCCGCTTCTTTTCCTTTTGCGGTCTTCAGCCGATTGAATCGGTAACTCGCCTCCTGAATGGCCTGGGTCACTACCCGGGCGCGCGTTATCAGGTCAGCGCCCGTAACGGCGATCTCGGTCAAAGCAACCACGGCGCTAACGGACCGGGTGGCGCAGAGCCGGCGGGCACCGGCGAGCGCGGCGCTGGCAAAATCGTCAATATCAGGTTTATCGCCAACCCCGACCAGCAGGAGCCGCTTTGCCTGGATTCCGCCGGGCGAGGGGACCAGCAATGTGCTGCCCGGTCGTCCGTCAATATCGCCGGAGCGTATCAGCGAGGCAATGAGACCCTTTGACGCTTTCTCGACCTTACGAGTGCTCGGCGGTTGTTGTGCGCTTTCCCGAACGCCCACCACCAGACAATCCGTACGGGTGCGAAGTACATCAAGAGACGATAATTGGGTTTTCATAAATTTCCTGAGCAGGTAGACCGCACACGGATGGGGACGGGTAGGACAGGATCACCGATTCACGTAAAATGAGCTCGTATTTTGGTAGTTGACCGAACGCGATGTCAAAACCTCTTTTGCGGCGCAATCTATGATCCTGCGCAGAGCGCTTGCCCGGGAAGTGCTCCTGACGAGCTTCGCCGTTACGGCGGTTATTTTTTGCATTTTCATTGTGGTACGGGTGCTGGGATTTTTGCGCCAGGCCGCTGAAGGCGTAATCCCGGTGGACAGCATCTTCCTTCTGTTGTTCCTGAAAGTTATCGCCTACATGGATGTCATCCTGCCACTGATGATGTTCGTGGCGATGCTGCTGGTGCTCAGTCGATGGAGCCGGGAGAACGAGCTCACTATTATGGCGGCGTCAGGCCTGGGGCTTTCCCACCTGCTTCGTCCTGTGGTATTTCTGATCCTCGTAGGGGCCGTCATCGTTGGGGGTTTCTCTGTTGTCGTCGGCCCAATGGCAGTGCGTTCGGTAGGAGCGATAGAACATGAGCTTAAATCCCGAGCCGACATTGTCGGCGTCAGTCCCGGGGTATTTATGGAGACCCAGGCCGGGCGTGCCGTCTATTTTGTAGAAAAGCTGAACAAAGACAGCGGCAAATACGAAGGCGTGTTTGCCTGGGGCTCGGACGCCGGGCGCGAGGGTATTGTGCTTGCACAAACGGCTCAGCGGTACACCGACCCGGAGCAAGGACAGCTGTTCCTGGTGCTTGAGAACGGGGTCCGCTATGAGGGTGCACCGGGGGACAGCGTGTACCGCGTCATTAATTTCGAGAAATACACCCTGAGAGACAAGAGCACGGCGGCCGCACCTGTGAGATATCCGCTGCACGGCTGGAAGACGACAAAGCTATGGCAAAGCGGCGGCCCGCATGAACAAAAGGAGATCGTCTGGCGGTTTTCCAAGATAGTGGTCCTGCCGGTGCTTATGCTGTTTGCGTTGGGCTTTGGCCGGCTCCAACCGCACAGCAGTCGTTATGTTTCCATGTTCAGTGCGCTGCTGGTGTATTTCACATACACCAACCTGGTGACCATGGCCTGTGCACGGGTTCCGAACGGCGGAGGAGGGGCAATCGTGGTGTTGGCGGCTGTGCACGTCGTATTTGCCGCCGGCGCAGTCTATCTTTTCTGGCGGCGTGCCCATGATCAGCCGCTGCTGCTGCGGGTGCGGCACCGCGAGCGGACTGCCTGACGAGCAATGAAACTGCTGGAACTTTATCTTGCCAGAGTACTGATGGGCCAGATTCTGGTCGTACTCACCGTGCTTGCTGGTATCTTTGCGTTTGTAACATTTATTGATCAGGTCTCGTATCTTGGGACCGGAAATTACTCATTGCTTGATGCGTTGCACTATGTGCTTTTGAGCACGCCGAGGATCACTTACGAAATCTTTCCGATGGCGGTGCTGATCGGAGCGATTCTGGGTCTTTCCTTACTGGCGATGGACTCGGAACTCATTGTCATGCGGTCCAGTGGGGTGTCGATTGGTCAGATTAGCTCAGCGGTGCTCAAGTTGGGATTATTTCTTGCGCTGATCGCGCTGCTGATCGGTGAGTTCCTGACGCCCTGGACCGAAACGCTGGCGCAACGGGGACGTGCCGAGGCACTTGAGCGGAATATCGAGCACAAGTCCAACTCGGGTCTTTGGATGCGAGATAGAGACACTTTTGTAAACGTTCGGGAAGTGCTGCCTGATCTTTCGTTGCGCGATATCCGGGTGTTCCAGTTTGAGAACACCAACCAACTCCGGGCATTGGTGCACGCCGGTCGCGGCTACTTCTCTGAAACCTTCTGGGACCTCGACGAGGTAAAACAGACCCTGATCGACGAGCAGGGCTTCACTACAGTCGCCGAGGGGCCCAAGGCACGCTGGACAACGTCCGTAACACCGCAGACGATGTCGGTATTTCTGGTTCAGCCGGATCAGCTGTCATTGATGCAGTTGCGCAAATACATCGCGCATCTGAACACGAATGTTCAGGATACGCGCAATTTCGAGCTTGCCTACTGGTCCAAACTCAACCTGCCGCTCGCCACCGGGGTGATGCTGCTGCTTGCCATACCGTTTGTGTTTGGCAGCATCCGTACCGACAGCATGGGCAGGAATCTCTTTATTGGGATCATGATCGGCATTGTCTTTTTTGCCGCAAGCAAGGCCCTTGGCTACATTGTGCTGGTCTACCGCCTGCCGCCCATCCTGGGCGCCACATTGCCGACCCTGGCTTTCGCCATTGCGGCAGGATTGCTTTACCGACGCATCCCCTGACCTGAAATACGGTTACAGGGCTTGAAAGTTCAACTCTCAGCCAGCGCGCTTTTGGGGTCTACGTAGTCGTATCCGAGATCGTTGGCAACCTCAAGGCAGGTGACTTTGCCGGCGTGCACATTCAGCCCTTTACACAGATGCGGGTCGTTCTCAAGCGCCGCGCGATAACCATGGTCGGCCAGCGCAAGAATATGCGGCAACGTGACATTGTTGAGCGCGAAGGTCGATGTACGCGGAACGCCGCCGGGCATGTTGGCGACACAATAGTGCACCACATCATCGACGACATAGGTCGGCTCGGCATGGGTGGTGGGTCTGGACGTTTCACAGCAGCCACCCTGGTCAATCGCGACATCGACAATGACAGAGCCCGGTTTCATGGCGGTGACCATCTCGGCTGTGACTAACTTCGGCGCGGCCGCGCCGGGGATCAGCACACCCCCGATCACAAGATCAGCCTCGAGCACGTGCCGCTCGAGTGCATCGCGGGTTGAAAAGACCGTATTCGTGGATCGACCAAACTGCTGCCAGTGGGCCTCGATCACTTCGGGACTGCGGTCAATGACCCAGACGTCAGCGCCCATGCCAACCGCAATGTGGGTCGCGTGCGTGCCGACCACCCCGGAACCCAGGACCACGACTTTGGCCGGGTCTACGCCGGGTACGCCCCCAAGCAGCATACCGAGGCCCCCGTGCGGGTGTTCCAGGCAATACGCACCCGCCTGAATCGCCATCCGTCCGGCAACTTTTGACATCGGTGCCAGCAGGGGCAGGCCGCCATGCGGCGAGGTTACCGTCTCGTAGGCGATGCAGGTGGCGCCGCTGGCGACGAGATCACGGGTCTGATCGGGGTCCGGAGCAAGATGCAGGTACGTGAAAAGAATCTGACCCTTTGAGAGCATGGCGCGCTCATCGGCCTGGGGCTCTTTGACCTTTACGATCATCTCCGCGCGGGCAAAGATATCTTCAGGATCATCGATGATCTCGGCACCGACCGAACGGTATTCGGCGTCCGAGGCGCCAATGCCCCCGCCTGCCCGGGATTGAATCATCACCTGATGACCTTGGGCGACCGCTTCGCGCACACTGGCTGGCGCCATGCCCACCCGGTACTCGTGATTTTTGATCTCCTTTGGAACTCCTATCAGCATGTCAGTCTCTCCGAATGAATTTTGAAGAAAAGGCAACAGACTTTGCCCGCACGGGTAAAACGCGCCAGCAGGGAAATCCCCCAGAGGCTCTTCTGCGACTCAAGACTCAACTTACCTGCTGGGTGCGCATATCTGACCGGTTGATCCCGGCAACGGCGACCGGTGCCTTCATCGCATCCCGCCGGAAGGGTTCCCCCAGTTCCTGGTTCAGGACGACTTCGATGAAGGTCGTAATGTTCTGGTTCATCTGCTCGTCGATGGCGGTATTCAGAGCCTCGGTGAGCGCCTCTGCCGTTTCGACCTTGACACCGTTGACCCCGCAGGCTTTGGCCACTTCGGCGTACTTAACGCCAAGGTTCAGTTCGGTCCCCACGAAGTTATCCTCGTACCAGAGGGTGGTGTTGCGTTTTTCCGCTCCCCACTGGTAGTTCCGGAAAATAATCATGGTGATCGGCGGCCATTCGTTGCGGCCACAGGCGGTCATTTCGTTCATGGAGATACCGAAGGCGCCATCTCCGGCAAAGCCGATGACGGGTGTGTCCGGGCAGCCGATCTTGGCACCCAAGATTGACGGGAATCCGTAGCCGCAGGGCCCGAAAAGTCCAGGCGCAAGATATTTGCGGCCCGTCTCGAAACTTGGGTAGGCATTGCCGATAGCGCAGTTGTTGCCGATATCCGAGGAGATGATCGCCTCCCGCGGCAGCGCTGCCATAATGGCCCGCCAGGCCTGGCGCGGAGACATCCGCTCAGGCTGACTGTCGCGTGAGCGCTGGTTCCAGGTGGTTCCCGGGTCATCATCCTCGTGATCCATGGTGGCGAGTTCTTCCGCCCAGGCATTCTTGCTGCGGGCAATCTCGGCAAGCCGGGTGTTCCGGCCTGAGTCTCCTGCATTCGGTGCCAACTGCTCAAGAAGCTGTTCGGCGACCCGCCTTGCATCCCCCTGGATGCCAACTTCAACCCGTTTGGTGAGACCGATCCGGTCAGCATTGATATCCACCTGAATCAGCCGCGCATCCTTCGGCCAGTAATCGATTCCGTAGCCCGGCAGGGTGGAGAAAGGATTGAGCCGTGTTCCCAGTGCCAGCACAACGTCGGCCTGTGCAATGAGTTCCATTGCGGCTTTGGATCCGTTGTAGCCAAGGGGGCCGACCGACAACGCGTGTGAACCCGGGAAGGCATCGTTATGCTGGTAGTTGCAGCACACCGGGGCGCCAAGTTTTTCGGCGAGTGCTGTGGACGCTTCGATAGCACCGCCCAGGATGACACCCGCCCCGTTCAGGATCACGGGGAATTGGGCCTCCGAGAGAAGCCCTGCCGCCCGGGCAATCGAATCCGCACCGCCGGGGGAACGCTCAATACCGATGATCTGGGGGAGTTCAATATCAATGACCTGGGTCCAGAAATCCCGCGGCACGTTAATCTGTGCCGGTGCCGAACCCCTGCGGGCTTTTTCGATGACCCGGTTCAGCACTTCGGCAATCCGGGTCGGGTCGCGCACTTCTTCCTGATAGCAGACCAGATCCTGAAAAATGGCCATCTGTTTGACCTCCTGAAATCCTCCCTGGCCAATGGTTTTGTTTGCAGCCTGGGGGGTTACCAGCAGGAGCGGCGTGTGGTTCCAGTAGGCGGTCATGACCGGAGTCACGAAGTTGGTGATGCCGGGCCCGTTCTGGGCGATGGCCATACTCATCCTGCCTGAAGCACGGGTGTAGCCATCGGCACTCATGCCCGCGTTGCACTCATGGGCGCAGTCCCAGAATTTGATCCCCGCTGCCGGAAACAGATCCGAAATCGGCATCATCGCTGATCCGATAATGCCAAACGCATGTTCAATGCCGTGCATCTGCAGGACTTTGACAAACGCCTCTTCGGTAGTCATTTTCATTAACTTCGCTCCTGTAATTCGACCTTGCCGGCACAGTCGGCCAGCGCGAGCCTGATGTCGGAAAAGATGGGCGTGACGGTGGTGTCAACAGTTACCCAGTATCGGCCCGCCATCGCGAGTTATGTGGTCAATGATGGTTGCCACCTGCCGTCGGCAATAGAGTACGCCTTCGGCCCACTCGCGCGCCTGCCTGTGTGGTGAGCCGATGAGCGACTGGGAAACCGGGTATCATATAATTCTTCGCCTGTTGACACCACCATCTTAGCCGAGTTTGTTAAGGGAAAAATCATGAAATACGACCCGGAATTCCTCGAGAACTACTGGATGCCCTTCACTTCCAACCGGGACTTCAAAGCCGACCCCCGGATTGTCGTTCGCAGTGAAGGTGTCTATATGTATAACGATGCCGAGGAGCGGATTCTGGATGGGTCCTCCGGGCTTTTCTGCTGCGCTGCGGGCCACAGCCGGCCCGAGATCGCACAGGCGGTGCATGACCAGCTCAAGGCCTCCGCCTATGTGCCCCCATTCCAACTGGCACAACCCTTGTCTTTCGAGTTTGCTCGCCGGGTGGCGAAACTCACGCCCAGCGGCCTTGATCATATCTTTTTCGGCAATTCCGGATCCGAGGCTGTCGATACGGCTATGAAGGTGGCTTATGCCTACCACTATGCCCGTGGCGAGGGCCAGCGCCAGCGCTTTGTCTCCCGAGAGAGGGCCTATCACGGGGTGAACATGGCGGGTGTCTCCTTAAGCGGCATGATCAAGAACCGCCAGGCCTTCGGCCCGGGTATCCCCGGGGTAGTCCATATGCGTCACACCTGGCTGCCGGAAAACCGGTTTGTTAAGGGTCAACCGAATGAGGGCCTGGAACTGGCCGATGACCTGCTGCGGATCGCCATGAACTACGGGCCGGACACCATCGCTGCCTGTATTGTCGAACCGGTTGCCGGGTCGACGGGTTGTCTCGTTCCACCCAAGGGCTACCTTGAAAGACTGCGTCAGATCTGTGATGACCACGGTATCCTGCTGGTCTTTGATGAGGTGATCTGCGGCTTCGGCCGACTGGGCTCACCCTTCGCGGCTCAGGCATTCGGGGTCACGCCCGACATCATGACGATGGCGAAGGCCCTGACCAACGCCGCCCAGCCGATGGGCGCGGCTGCCGTCAGCGACAAGGTATACGATGCCATCATGGACAGTTCCGCCGAGGGGGTCATTGAGTTCTTCCACGGCTATACCTACTCGGCACACCCGGGTGCCTGTGCCGCCGGCATTGCGACGATGGATATTTTCGAAAAAGAAAACCTGATCGGGCGTGCCGCTGAACTATCCGACTATTTTCTGGACCAGGTGTTTGCCTTGAGCGACATTCCGCTGGTGACTGATATCCGCGGTTACGGCCTCTTCGCGGGAATCGACCTTGAGCCGATGGGTAACCCCGGTGTTCGCGGGCTGGATTTCCAGAAGCGTCTATTCAAGAATGGGTTACATATCAAGATGACCGGAGATGCCGCGCTGGTGGCGCCGCCGCTGGTATGCGAGCGCCACCATGTCGACAGAATCTGTGAGGTAATCCGCGCTACCCTGGCAGAATACTGACCGAAATCGCCACCCGATCGGGAGGTTCAAACAGCAGATTCTGGGGCCCGAGGGAGAAAAGACGCGTCGCGCTGAATGCCGGACTTCGGGTTAGAATGCCAATGCAACATTAGTGAAATAATCCTATATTAAGGTTCAAGACTCTGTTGCGTTCCGTCTGGTGGATCGGGCAGAGCAACTCAGAAACCAAGGCGTTTTTGGACCCGGGTATTGAGTCCGGGAAAAGACACTACTGGACACGCAAAACCAATCAGGAGGATAAAGTGTTAGACGATAAACTCAATCATAGTCGAAGGTCATTTGTAAAACGGTCCGCGGCGGTGTCGACTGCTGCGGCAGTCGGGCCCTGGATCATCAGCCGGGAGGTGCTGGCTGCAGCCGGGCAGGTCAATGTCCTGATGTGGTCGGACTATCTGCCGCCGGGTTTTCTCAATGCGTTCAAGGAGAAAACCGGTATCTCGGTGAATTACACCGGGATCGGATCCAATGAAGAAATCCTGAACAAGATGAAGGCGACCAAGGGTAAGGGTTTTGATATCTGCAGCCCGACCAACATGCGTTCGCTGCAGTGGGAACCGCTGGGTCTGCTGACGCCTTTTGATTATGGTCGTATCAAGAACCTCAGCAATGTCAACCCCGCCATGTTGCGCGTTGGTGACGACGAGTGGAACTTCGGCGGTAATGGCTCGCACTGGCTGCCGCATATCTGGGGAACCGAGGGCGTTGCCTGGCGTACGGATAAATGGACCCCCCCGAGGGATGGTGAGATGCCGAGTTACGGCGACATCTGGCAGCCCGACATGGCGGGTAAGACCATGATGCGTCCGCATTCGGGAATGTTGGGAGCGGGCCTGTACCTCGAAACCACGGGTGCGCTGGATCCCGGTGCCATGCGTGCGGCTTATGCTGACGAGCAGACCATGCGCAATACCTGGCAGGCGGTCACTGACTTCTGCATCGCCAACAAAAAACAGGTGAAACTGTTCTGGAACGATGCGGATACCCAGAAAAATGGTTTGATGAACCAGGGTGTTGTGGTTGGTCAGACCTGGGATGGTCCGCCGATTACCCTGATGCAGAACGGCGATCCCGTGCAGTACCGTGCTCCAGTGGAAGGCTCTCTGGCCTGGGTTGATGGTATGTCTCTGTCCAAGGCGGCAGCCGATATCGATGCCGTGTATGCGTTTATTGACTACTGTTTTGAGCCGGACCCTGCAGGCAAGTCAATTGACGGCGGCGGTGTAGACGGCTGGGGCGGTCATGGCTACAACTCCGCGGTACTGGGCGCAGACCAGTTCGCCAGTTCCAACTATGGGACGATGTTCGGGTCGGTTTATCCAGGCGACTCCTTGGCCAATCTCTGGCCGTGGCCGAAAGAGCCACAGTGGTATGCAGACGTTCGGACAGAGTATCGCAACAAGTTCGTAAACGCCTGATAATACAAGGCAACGGGGCTCCCGGCCGGTGCCGGGGCCCCTTTCTTTGATTGGTTTCTTACCGGCCACCGACGGGGCCGGGCCTTGTCTGTGGTGAGGCGTCCCCGACCTGGGCAAGGCATATGTCGGGCCTATGATCCATGAGTGCTGACGTACAACTTGAGAATGTCTCGGTACGGTTTGGGGATTTCACTGCCGTGCGGGACGCCAGTCTGACGATCCAGGGCGGTGAGTTCTTCAGTTTTCTGGGTCCTTCGGGCTGCGGTAAAACCACCCTTTTGCGTACCATCTCCGGATTCCAGGAACTGAGCGAAGGCCGGGTACTGATCGGCGGACGGGATATGGCGGGTATTGAGGCGAACCGGCGGCCGACCGCGCTGATTTTTCAGAACCTGGCGCTTTTTCCGCTGATGAGCGTTTGGGAAAATATCTCCTTTGCTTTGGAGGTCCGGGGGGAAAGCAAACAGCAGCGTCTAAAGCGTGCCGACGAACTTCTTGAACTGGTGGCGCTACCCGGGCAGGGCAACAAGCGGGTGGATGAATTGTCGGGTGGGCAGAAGCAGCGTGTCGCTGTCGCGCGGGCCCTGTGCGCGGAACCCGAGGTGCTTTTGCTCGATGAACCGCTTTCGGCACTGGATCTGAAATTGCGCCAGCATATGCGTACCGAGCTGCGCGCGATCCAGCAGCGGGCAGGGATTACCTTCATTTACATCACCCATGACCAGGGTGAGGCATTGACGATGTCGGACCGTGTTGCGGTCATGCGTCAGGGTATGATTGATCAGGTCTCTGACAGCACTACGGTATACGATCACCCGGAGACTGCCTTCGTGGCCTCTTTTGTGGGGGGTAACAACGCATTCCCGGGCAGACTGACTGCGGCCAACGGAACCGAGGCCACGATCGACACCCCAGACGGCACTTTCAGTGCGCGCACCTCCAGTCACTCAGCGTTGGCGGTAGGAGATGAGTCAATCGTATTCGTCCGTCCGGAGTCGGTATTTTTTGCCCAAGAAAGTGAGCAGGGCAATCTGGTAGAGGTCACGCTGGTCAGTCAGGAGTTCGAAGGCCATTTCTGGCACCTGGTCCTTGAGACCCAAGGTGGACGCGCTGTGCGCATGTCGGTGATGAACGATGGTGCTCCGGCGCGTTACCAGCCGGGAGAAAAATTAACCATCGGCTTCTCCACGACTAACGCAATCGTTCTGCCCAAGGGTGAACTGGCGGCGGAATAAATCCCGGGGCCGAGAATGATTTCCTGGCTCAAACAGTTCTCTTCGCGAAACGGCGTGGGTCTGTCGGTGTACCTGCTCGGCACCGTGACGCTGTGGATTCTGGTGATGATCATCCTGCCGCAGCTGTTGATGCTGGATTTTTCTTTCCGGCACAACTGGCACCACATGGACCCTGCCAAGATGGGCGGGCCCGAAGATGTTTATACCCTGGTCAACTACCATTTCCTTTTATACGGGAGTCCCAATAATCCGGATCCGTTTAATGTCGTCGATGTCACTGTCTTCTTCCGCACCATCATTGCGGCGGTGTTTGTCACGATCTTCGATCTGGCGATTTGTTACCCGATTGCCTATTACCTCGCCCAGGTGGCAAAGGGCGCCCGGGCCCGGTTTATGGTGTTGGCCCTGATTGTGCCGTTCTGGGTCAATGAGATCTTAAGAGCTTTCGCGTTCCGGATTCTCTTCGGCGAGGAGGGGACGCTCAACGCGATACTGCTGGCGCTCGGCATTCTTAATGAGCCGATTGACTTTATCCGCGAGGACGTAGCGCTGTACGCGGGACTGGGCTACGCCTACATCCTGCTCATGATTTTCCCCCTTTACAACGCGATTGAATCCCTCGATAAAAATCAGATCGAAGCGGCCCGTGATCTTGGGAGTTCGTGGGTGAGGATTCACCACCGGGTCGTGATCCCCTTTGCCAAGCCCGGAATTACCTCCGGCTGCACCATGGTCTTTATGCTGACCGCAGGTGCGTTGGCGCTGCCGCAGATCATCGGTGGCCCCAGCAGTCTCTGGTTTACCCAGATTATCTACCAGTGGTTTAACACCGGCAGTAACTGGCCGCGCGGGTCGGCTTACGCGATTGTCCTGCTTGTTGTCTGCATCGCATTTGTTTTTCTGGTCATGCGTATATTCAAGGTGCGGATCGGGGAAATCGGAAGATGAGGGCGCAGACGGTACAGCGCCTGTCGATGGGCTTTTACGTATTGCTCTTTTTCGGCTACCTCTTCGGACCGCTGATCATTATGTCGGCAACCGCCTTCAATAGCTCTTCGTTTCCCTCGGTCTCGCCGTGGGACTGCGTATCCGGTGAGTGGTTCGAGGTGCTGGTCAAGGACAATAAACTCATGACTGGCCTGAGCAACAGCCTGATGATTGGTGCGGGTGTTATTCTGGCGGCGGTGCCCATTGGTCTCGCCGGTGCCTTGGTCTTGTCGCAGTTACAGCGTCGCGCCCGATCTATCGTTTATACGATAACCATAGCCCCGATTCTGGTGCCGGGTGTGGTATTGGGTATATCGACCCTGATCTTCTGGGAACGAATCGATCGGGTGGTCCTCGGAACAGAATTTTTCTACGACGGTTTTTTTCTGACCATCATCGGTCAGTCGACCTTCATCTCGGCGTATACGATGCTGATCTTTCTGGCACGGCTTCAGCGTTTCGATACGGGACTGGAGGAGGCAGCCCTTGATCTTGGGGCAACGCGAGTACAGGTATTCCGGCGCATTCTGCTGCCGTTTTTGAAACCGGCGATCGCGTCTGCCGCGGTCCTG
>DCXP01000064.1 GCA_002327725.1 Proteobacteria bacterium UBA2133 | reverse complement strand
ATGCAGGGCAAAACTCACATCAGCAAGCAGGGTCTTCCCTGCGGCCTCAAAACTCAGTGAGTCCACCTGCAGGGGCAGCAGCTCAGGTTCGGTAATGGGTGACGATTGGCGCATGGAGTTTTTTCACCGACACATTCTTGTGCAGAGCCGGTCAGATTCTCTCGAGCATGGATTATCGGCCTCTTGAGGCTGCGGCACAAAGACCGCTGCAGATCGCCCTTCAGAGGTGAGTTACCCAGCATCAGATCATCGCAGCACGACTTCGGCCAGGCACAAAAAAGCCATGCCCCGATACAAACCCCCTCAAAAAATGAAATGGTCAGGAACTTTATGGCACTATCAACTTCGGCTGGCATGAGTCGCCAGGTGTCGATCACATTGAACTCCCGCTCAAGTTTGAAATAGCCACCTGCTGAATTTATCAATGAAATCCCCGGCGCAACCCTCTGGCGACGAACTCATCCGGTGCACTGCCACCGCGCTCAGTAAACGCCTGCGCTCTGGCGAGATATCGCCGGTTGACGTCATCGAGGCTGCCGCCACGCGCATAGAAGAGGTTAATCCATCGGTCAATGCCCTGCCCATTCTTTGTCTTGAGCAGGCGCGTGAGCAGGCGCGGACGATGACGGATGAGAAACCGCGCGCCGGAGACAAAGGTGCTTTGTGGGGGTTGCCGCTTGCAGTCAAGGACTACAACGATCTTGCCGGTGTTGCGACTACCTATGGCTCACCCCTTTTTGCGCAAAATATTGCCAGCCATTCCGATGCGACAGTAAAACGGCTGCAGGCCAGTGGTGCCATCGCAGTGGGCAAATCCAACGTGCCTGAGTGGGCGGGTGCACATACCTTTAACCCGATTTTCGGGCATACCCTCAATCCCTGGAACACTATGGTCAGTGCTGGCGGCTCCTCCGGAGGATCCGGCGCTGCCCTCGCCACCGGGATGGTCGCGCTCGCCACCGGCAATGACCTCGGTGGCAGCTTGCGGGTACCCGCGAGTTTTAACGGCGTGGTGGGACTGCGACCAGGTCCCGGACGTGTTCCGAGGGGCGCCCGTCTGCCCGCTTTTGACACCCTGTGGGTTGAGGGCCCGATGGGGCGCTGTGTGGCGGATGTGGCCCTGATGCTGGACGGCGGCGCCGGCTTTGATCCGGCCGATCCTCTTTCATTTTCCCATCATGGCGAATCATTCGTTGATGCGCTTTCGCGTTCGGAACTGCCGAAACGGGTGGCCTTCAGTCCTGACCTTGGCGTTGTCCCCATGGAAGATGAGATCGCCAGCCTGTGTGGCGAGGCCGCTGAACGCTTTCGTGACATCGGTGCCGAGGTCAGCCACTTGTCTCCAGATTTTTCCGGGGCCATCGAATCTTTTCAGACCCTGCGCGGCGTGCTGATCGCGCAGATGATGGAATCAATGCTTGCCGAGCACCGTGAGCAGATTGCGCCGGAGATTGTCTGGAATATCGAAAAAGGACTTGCGGTCACGAATTCCGAACTGCTGGCTGCAGAACGTGTGCGCTCCGGGCTGTACCGCGAGATGGAGAAATTCTTTGGGGACTACGACCTGCTGCTTTGTCCCGCGGTTTCGGTCCCCCCCTTTCCCAAATCGCAAAGGTATGTTGAAACCATCAATGGCGAGCCGACCCAGACCTACATTGACTGGATTGCAATCACCTTCGCCATCACGATGACGTCGTGTCCGGCGCTCAGCCTGCCTGCCGGATTCACCCAGACCGGCTTGCCTGTCGGCCTTCAGGTGGTCGGTCCGCCGCGGGGAGAGGCATCGCTGCTGCGCGCCTGTCACCGGATGGAAGCCGTCTTTGATCTCGCCACCGCTCTGCCGATCGATCCACGATAAGCGCGGACAACACCTGCTAACTGGGCCGGATGACCTCGCGGGTGCGTCCGATCTGGGTACCGACACCCTGATCGGTGAGGGTTTCGAGCAAGGTAGCGTGAGGCACCCGTCCGTCTGAAATCGTTGCCGTCCTTACGCCTCCGGATACCGCGTCCAAAGCACAGCGCACCTTGGGCAGCATGCCTTCTGTGATCACCCCTTCATCGATCAGTTCCTCGACCCGAGTCTCCGAAAGGCCGGTCAATAACTCACCCTGCTGATCGAGCACGCCCGGGGTGTTGGTCAGAAGAATCAGTTTCTCGGCACCCAGCGTCACCGCCAGTTTGCCGGCGACGGTATCTGCATTGATGTTGTAGGTCTTGTTGTCCTCGCCAACGCCGATCGGTGCGATAACCGGAATGAAATCGCCCTCATCCAGCGTATCGACCACCGAAGGATTGATGGAATCAATCTCACCAACATAGCCCAGTTCCACCGTATCCTCGTCGTCCGTCGCGCCCGCTTTGCGCAATACCAGCTTGCGCGCCCGAATGAGTTCACCATCCTTGCCCGACAGCCCCACGGCACGGCCCCCATGGGCATTGATCAAGGCCACAATATTCTTGTTGACCAGGCCGCCGAGAACCATTTCAACCACGTCAATGGTTTCGCTGTCCGTGACCCGAAGCCCCTCGATAAACTCGCTTTTCTTGCCGATCCGCTCGAGCAGTTGGCCGATCTGGGGACCACCGCCATGCACTACCACCGGGTTCATGCCCACCAGTTTCATCAGCACAACATCCCGGGCGAAACTGCGCTTCAGCGCCTCGTCAGTCATGGCGTTGCCGCCGTACTTGATCACAATCGTGCGCCCGTGAAAGTGCTGAATGTACGGCAGGGCTTCGGCCAGCACCGGCGCGATGGCTGCAGGATCTGGAACTTGGCTCATTGCAGATTACGGGTCTGGGTCACTACCGAGGGCAGAGTATAACGTCCCGGGTTCTGCTTCCCCGGTGTACACAGGTAAACGAGAGGAGTTCCGGCGGCGATGGTGATACCGTCACGAAAAAAAAGGGCCACCGTTGTGGCCCTTTTGATTGCTGCCGGCACGTCGCCGGCAGGATGCCGATTTTTTTGATCAGCAGATCTTGACGTCGACCTTGCGGGGCTTCACCTCCGCCGTTTTGGGCAAAGACAGGTTCAGCACACCATTTTCATACTGGGCTTCAATCTTACCCTCGTCGATATCGGATCCCAGACGAAGCGACCTGACAAACTTGCCGTAGTAACGCTCCTGGCGGATAACACGGCCGTCTTTCTCGTCCTTCTTCTCTTCTTTGCGCTCAGCGTTGATGGTCAACACACCGTCGTTAATGGTGACGCCGAGGTCTTCGCGGGCCACGCCAGGCAGTTCCGCCTTGACCAGATAGGCACCTTCATTCTCGCTGACATCAATAGCGGGTGTTCTGGCAGTCTCTTCGCGCCGCAGCACGGCAGGTGAACGGAACCAGCCACCCATGAGGTCATCAAAATCACCAAATACATCCCAGCCTCGAGCTCTCTCGGCAGGTCTTACCAGATTGTTCATGAGGTTCTCTCCTAGTTTCAGAATAAACCACCCAGCGGATGGTCTACCGTATTTGCCTGATTTGAATATGGTGACACCTGGAAATATTTCAAGAGCCCATGGCACAAGGGTACCTCCTGGATCCCCTTCAATTTAGAATCAGGTTCCTCAACTTGCGGCTTGCTGGCCGTCGATCAGTCCTCGATAAATCTCTTTGGAGCAGCAATGACAGAGCGTTTCGATGCCGTCGTCGTCGGTGCAGGAATCATAGGCACCTCCATCGCTTTCTCCTTGAGTAAACAGGGCTGGCAGGTACTCGTGGTGGACCCACTCGCCGGCGCCGGGCAGGGAGCGACCAGCAGTTCTGTCGCGATGGTACGCACCCAGTACTCAACCCTTGAGGGTTCAGCACTCGCCTGGGAAGGCTTCCACTGCTGGCAGGACTGGGCCGGATTTCTCAGCCTCAACTCGGATGAGCCGGTCGCGCCTTTTCATCTTGCCGGGGTGCTCACGTTCAAAACCGCCAACAACGGCTTTTTGGAACGCCAACTCGAATTCTCACGTGAGCTCGGGATACCTTTTGAGTTCTGGTCGCTGTCAAAACTGCAGAGTATCTTCCCCAACTGGGATTTCGCCAGTTTCGGCCCGCCCGTGACCTCGGACGATCTCGAGTTTGGCGCCCGCTCCGAAGCAGCACTCGAAAGCGTATTTTTCCCCAAGGGCGGCTTTTGCCCGGACCCCCAGCTCGCGGCGCATAATCTTCAGCGAGGAGCGGAACAGCATGGCGCAAGATTCCATTTTGGTGAGGCCGTCACGGATATTGGCATCGACGGGAACCGTGTCAGCAGCATAACGCTCTCAGGCGGTGAAAAGATCCATTGCCGGGTTGCGGTAAACGCAGCCGGACCCCATGCGCAGGCTATCAACGCGCTGGTGGAACCCGTAGGGCAGCACCGCATCCAGACCCGCGTGGTCCGGCACGAATTGGCGCACATCCGCTGTGCCGACGCGGCGACGAGCGATCATTCACTGATCATGCTGTACGACACCGATATCGGTGGTTATATCCGTGCGGATACCGGTGACAATATTCTCGCGGGCAGCCTCGGTGCACGTGGAGAGGTCGAGCAGGCAGCAGATCCGGATGAGTTCGACCGCAATCTTTCGCCTCAGATCTTAGAGCCTCTATACCGTCTTGCGCAGCGAATCCCGAGCCTCGGCATCCCCAATACGCTTTCGGGTGTGGCTGACCTTTGGGATGTCAGTGATGACTGGATCCCGGTCTACGACTGTACGGATGTGCCAGGGTTTTACATCGCCATCGGCACCAGCGGAAATCAGTTCAAGACGGCACCCGCGGTCGGTGAAATGATGGCGGCTCTGATCAGTGGCTGTGAGCAGGGCGCAGACCATGATCGAGATCCGGTCCGGTTCCGGCTGGCGCGTACCGGCTACGAGATGAATCTGGGATTTTTCTCCCGCAACCGCGAGCCCAACCCCGCCAGCAGCCTGTCGGTGCTCGGCTGAGGCGCCACGCCGCCCTGTCGCAAGGGATTACCCGAACAGGGTATCGACCGTTTCGGCTTGTGCGAACGAGATGAGCCGCTCGTGCAGTCCAACAGCGGCGTCGCCCAGCACCGGTTCGGTGAGAGACAGGAACTTGCTTCGGTGCAGATCGGCCGCCGGAAAATTTTCAGGTTCGCCACGGGGGATCTCCACGCAACGGCTTTGGCGGGTGCCATCGCGGAACTGGATCGTCACTTTGCCGCCCATCCGCTCGGGATAGATCGCATCCATCTGCGGATCCTCGCTGACCTCGATACGCTCAGCGAGCGAGAGGGTCGTTGGATCCTCAAGGTACTGTGCGTAATCATCCCAGGTGAGATTGCCCGTCTGCGCCGAAACCGCCGCCGTGAAATGCATTGAGAACTGGCCGCCCACGACACCTTTGGGTTTGCGCCGGTAATCCTGCGGCAACGCTGTGAGGTCCATGCCTTTGCGCGGCAGTCCGATCGCAATATCGGCGATCTGCGATTCACTGACGCCTGCGCCAACAATATCCACAATGCCGTCTATCGCCGCATGGCTGAACCTGCAGGAAGGATAGGGTTTGACCCCGATCTCGAGCGTCTCCCAGTAATCACCCAAACCTTGAACCGCCAGCGCCGGGTCGGGGTCCGGCGCATAACTTTTCAGAAAACCGGCGTCACCTTCAACAGCATCGGCGGCGCCGACAAAACCCTCTGATGCAAGCGAGGCGGCAATGACACCCACCATGGCGGCATTGCCCACCTGGAAACGTTTGCTCCAGGCGCTATTGACCAGAAACTGCATCGACCCGGCCGACTGGCTCAGGCAGATGCCCATTGCCATTGCCAACTGCTCAGGGGACAACCCCAGAGTTCGCCCGGCAGCAACGGTCGCACCGAAAGCACCGGTCGTCGCGGTGGGATGAAATCCCCGGTCATAATGATCGGCGGGCTTGAGCGCCCTTCCCAGGCGGCACATCACTTCATAACCCGCAATCACGCCGGCAAGCACCCCGGCCCCATTGGCGCCGGCCATCTGCCCGGCTGCCAGGGCCGCCGCCAGCACCGGCGCTGTCGGATGCACGGTGGCGGCAATATGGGTGTCGTCAAAATCCAGGCTATGGATCAGCGAGCCGTTAATCAACGCAGCGGCGGGAAACGCATAACCTTTTTCATCAGCAAAGACACTGGCTGTTCCGTTATCCATACCCATGCGGGCAACTGCAGCGAGCAGTGCCGGCGTGGATTCGGCTTCTTGTCTTGCGCGGATCGCGATCCCGCTGCTGTCGGTCACCAGTAAAGCGGCGCGTTCCGCGACCGCGCTCGGAAGGTCTTCTATGCTTACCTGGCTGGCAAACTCGCAGAGAGTTGCGGTGACGCTTTTATCGTGCACGAATACTCCTCGGTCATTTCACGGACCTAAGATGCCGCTGGCTGGACCAGGTTAATAACCCGTAAACTTTGCCTTTCTTTTCTCGTTGAATGCGGCAATGCCTTCACGCCGGTCCTGCGTCGGCACGGTCTCGTTGTATGACGCCAGTTCCACCTCGTAATCTTCTTTCAGCGAAGCAAATCCCGCATTGTTGATCGCCCTCAAGGCGCCGCGAACCGCAACCGGTCCATTGTCCGCGATGCGCTGGGCGGCTGCCTTCACCGCATCGAGCAGAGCCTCTGGCTCACAGAGTTCATTGACCAGTCCCCACTGAAGCGCCTGCTCGGCGCTGAAGGGTTTACCCGTCAGGATGATTTCCTTGGCTCTACGGATACCGACCGCCCGCGGAAGATACTGAGTGCCCGCCATCCCGGGCATGATCCCGAGGGTTGTTTCCGTAAGGGCGAACCGGGCATGATTCGCCGCATAGGCGAAATCGCAGGCCAGCGTGAGTTCTGTACCGCCGCCGAAGGCGGCGCCGTTAATGGCGCCCAGGATCGGTACCGGGCAATCCATCAGCGCACGCGCGAGGTCTTCAAAAACGACATGCTGTTCGTACCACTCTTCATCCGTCATGCCGTGGCGCTGCTTAAGATCGCCACCGGCACAAAATGCCCGTTCACCCGCACCGGTCAGGATGATGCAGCGGGCCTGCCGTGCGCCCGAGACAAAATCGCCGAACACCTCCAGCAGTTCCTCTGCCATCCGGGTATTGAAGGCATTGGCAACTTCCGGCCGATTCAAGGTTACCCAGGCGAGGTGGTCCTCTTTATCCACAATGATCGTTTCGAAGTTTTCCTTCATGATGCGTTACTGTTTTTCTCAAAATCAGGCATTACCCGGAACCGGACTTCGCCAGCCTTGGCCTTAAGCATCCTGTCCCGGTTCGATTGCTACCCGGCGTCCAGTTCTGCAAAAACCTTCTTCGCGATCCGATGACACTCCACCGCCACGGGCATGCCGCAGTAGATTGCGATCTGGCTCAGAATGGCCTTGAGCTCATCACGGCTGACACCATTGACCAGGGCGCCGCGAAAATGCAGTTCCCACTCATGCATCCGGTTAAGCGCTGCGATCATCGCGACATTGAGCATGCTGCGCGTCTTCCGGTCCAGTGTCTCGTCACCCCAGACCGCTCCCCAGCAGTATTCGGTCAGCAGTTCCTGAAAGTCGCGGGCGAATTCGCTGGCGTTAGCCAGAGCATTGTCTACGTACTCTGCTCCGAGCACGTCCCGGCGTGTCGCCAAGCCCTTGTCAAAGCGTTCCTGGTCCATAGAAATCTCCAATAATAAGAAGTGTGATTATGCCCTGTAGTGCGCTCGAATAACGTGCCGGAAAACCCGCCTGCCCGGCGAAGGCGGGCTTTACCACACCCTAACGGTTGGCTTTAAGAAACTCAACGATCCGGCGGTTGACCGTCTCCGGCGAGTTATCGACTCTGGAGAACCGGGGCGAATACGGCCCGAGCATGCTGCATGACAATCTGATGTCCGGAACGCCCGAAGAAGTCATCAGCAAACTGCGCCTTTACGGCAATCTCGGTGTTGATCGGTTTACCTGCTACGCTAGCCTTGGCCTTGGCATGAAAGAGCAGAAACGCTCTTTGGAGCTTTTCATTAACGAAGTCATGCCCGAGCTTGCGGAGGATTGACCGGGTAGCCGCGCCGTGAAATCCAACTCCGGCGCGGTACCGCCTTAAGTCAGCAACTGTCCTCAAGCCAGGCCCAGTTTCTCGCGGGCCTGGTCTGCATCACAGATCTGTCCTCCGAGGTCACGGATGATGCGAACGGCTTTTTCCACCAGTTCCGCATTGCTCGCGGGCACACCCTTTTCAAGATAAAGGTTATCTTCCAGCCCGACACGGACATTGCCGCCCAGCAGCATGGCCTGGGCCACCATCGGCATCTCCGTGCGGCTGATGCCAAATCCTGACCAGAAAACGTCCTGCGGCAACTGACTCACCATTGCCGTCATTGTCGCCGGGTCCGCACCGGCGCCCCAGGGAATGCCCAGGCACACCTGATACATCGCGGGTCCTTTGATAAGTCCTTCGGAGACCATCTGGTTTGCAAAGCGCAGATGACCCAGATCAAAGACCTCCATCTCGGGCTTGACCTCGATTTCGGCGTACCGCGCGGCCATGGTACGCAACATGTTGGGCGTCTGGACATAGACATAATTGGCGTTGTCGAAGTTGATCGTACCGCAGTCGAGAGTCGCAATATCCGGCCGCAGCATTTCAACGTGCGCTATACGCTGCTCGGCACTGATGAGATCCGTACCCTCTCCCGGGGTTTGCGGGTTGTCATCATCAACCACCAGATCACCCCCCATACCGGCGGTCAGATTGATCAGCACATTTCTGCCGCTGTTTCTGACCCGTTCTACCGTCTCTTTGAAGAGGTTGATATCCCGGCTGCCTTTACCGGTCTCAGGATCGCGCACATGCAGGTGCACGATTGCAGCACCGGCATCCGCGGCCGCGATAGCCGAGTTGGCAATCTGCTCGGGCGTGACCGGTATCTCCGGGTGCTTATCCACCGTGTCTCCGGCGCCGGTTACCGCGCAGGTCACGACTACATTGGTATTAATGGTCATACGTCCTTCTCCTCCTTAAATTTTCTCAGTGCGTGTAATGCGGTTAGCGAATCACTGACGATTCATTACCCATCCGCACCCATCCGCGGCCAGCCATCCTCCCCCGGTGGGTACCAGTGCTCTTTGAGCACCTTCTGAATCTCTGCAAGACAGCGGTCACGCCGACGCTCCATCTCGTCAAAAACCCGCTCGCCGGATTCTTCCTCACAGCCCTCAACGATGCGTCTTTTCAGTTCATCGGTCAATACCGGAGCCTTCATGTGTGACCAGGGAAGTTCCAGAGCCGGACCGAACTGTTCGATGGTGTGACGCATGCCGCCCGGGCCGCCGCCGAGATGCCAGGCCAGGAATGTCCCCATGAATGCCCAGCGCAGTCCGGGGCCGCCGGTGACCGCCGCGTCGATCTCGGCCACCGTCGCCACGCCCTCGTCAATGAGATGCAGGGCCTCGCGGTACAGCGATTCCTGCAGGCGGTCGGCGATGTAGGCTTCAATCTCGCGGCGCACATGCAGCGGCCGCATGCCGATCGCGCGGTAAAAATCTCCGGCCTGGGCAATCGCTGCCTGCGATGTCTGTTCGCTGCCCACGATCTCAACCAGGGGCAGCAGATAGACCGGTGCAAACGGATGGCCGATCATCAAACGCTCCGGATGGGCACACCGGGACTGCAGACGGCTGGGCAGCAAGCCCGATGAACTCGATGCGATCACGGTATCGTCCCTCGCATGCTGGCTGATCTCCTCGTGGACGGCAATCTTGAGCTCCTCGCGCTCAGGCACATTTTCCTGGACAAAATCCGCATCGCTGACGGCCTCGGCAATGTCATCGACGAAATGCAGTTGGCCCCGCTCACCGGCCACAAGGCCGGCATCTTCGAGCACCGGCCAGGCATCGGCGACCATCTTTTCAACGTAATCACGTGCCTCGGCTCTGGGGTCGGTCAGAATGACCTCAAGACCATTTGCGAGGCATCGCGTGGCCCAGCCACCGCCGATGACGCCCCCGCCCACCAGCGCAACCTTTCTAATGCTCTGATCTGTCATACCTTCCTCATCCCTTAATTGTCGCAGCCACTATTCGCCCTTGAAAACCGGCTTACGTTTCTCAACAAAAGCCCGCACCCCCTCTTTGGCATCTTCGGAGCGCAGCATCTTCCGATAGGTTGGCAGATCACCGGTACGCATGGTTTGAAATGCACTTTCAATCGTATCTGCCTCAATTGCACGCAGCACTTCCTTGATGGTCTGCACCGCAAGGGGTGCAGATTGGGCGATCTGCTGCGCCCACTCACGCGCCGTTGTCATCAGGTCGACTGCGGGCACCACGGCGTTGATCAAGCCATGCCGCATGGCTTCTTCAGCGCCCATCTTCCGGCCCAGCCACAGCATCTCCAGCGCGACGTTATAGGGCACCCGCCGGGGCAATCGCTGAATGGCCCCGGCATCCGGGACGATGCCAAGCGGCATCTCCGGCAACTGGAAAAAAACGTGGTCAGCAGCGATCACGAGATCACAGGACATCACCAGCTCAAAACCCCCGCCAATCGCGTGTCCATTGACCGCCGCAATCACCGGTTTGTTGAGATGCCACATCTCGGTAAGCCCTGCAAAACCGCCCGGCAGATCGGCATCGCCCTCCCACCAGTTGTCGAGCTGCTGTTCGCCGCTGTCCAGCGCCTTAAGGTCCCAGCCCGCGGAGAATATTTTTTCACCGCTAGCGCTCACCAGACCCACGCGGAGTTCAGGATCGTCACGCAGCGTCACGACAGCTTCATTGATCCTGCGGCTCAAATCAAAGTCGATGGCGTTGACTTTCGGGCGGTTCAGCTGAATCTCCAGCACGCCGCCATGACGGCTTACCTTGAGTTCCTTCGATCGATCTTCCATTGCACTTTCAGTCCTGATTCCCCGTATTTCACAGGGTGTGAGTTACGCGACGCACATTATGGCAATAACCCGCGCAAAGCAATATTATCTGAGGCCGTCTTTTATACCGCTGCGCCCCGTCAGGACCTGCCGGTGTCGCGGCCGCGCTGGGACCCGTCTCCCGGGAGAGATATGGATATCGAACTAAGCAGTGAACAGCGTATGCTCGCCGATTCCGTCAGCGCCTTCGTTTCCGAGGAATTGCTTCCGCTTGAGGTTGAGGTGGAACGCGCCGGAGAGGTCAGCGCCGAACAGGGTGACAGCATCAAGCGCAAAGCCATCGAGATGGGCTTTTATGCGGCCAACCTGCCGGAGTCTGTCGGCGGCGGCGGTCTGGATTACACCAGTCTTGCCATCATGGAGCGCGAGTTCGGCAAGGTGTCGCATGCGTTGCACGGCTTCGCCTGGCGGCCGACCGAATTGCTGATGGCATGCGACGATGAGCAGAAAGCGCGCTATCTCTTTCCCTGCGTGAGCGGCGAGAAAGTCGAGTGCTTCGCCATCACCGAACCCGGCGCCGGCTCGGACATTATGTCCATGGCCACCCGGGCAAAACGCGAAGGCAACGACTGGATCATTAACGGCTCGAAACACTTCGTCAGCAGTCATGTCGAGCCGGACTTCGCAATTGTTTTTGCTGCCACCGGAACCGACGATACCCCGCGCGGTCGGCGCAAGCGGATCAGCGCTTTTCTGGTGGACCGGGGGCATCCGGGTTTTGAGATCACCCGTGGACCCCGGTGTGTCAGCCAGCGCGCCTATCTCAACTTTGTCCTTTCTTTTAATGACTGCCGTGTCAGCGAAGTGCAAATGCTCGGCGACGAAGGTGAGGGCCTGATGCTTGCCGACAAATGGATCAAGATGGGCCGGGTGTGGGTCGGTGCCGGCTGCTGCGGTCGGGCCGAACGGCTTCTTGAGCTATCGCTGGAGTGGGCCGCGAGCCGCAAACAGTTCGACCAGCCGATCGGAAAGTTCCAGGGCACCTCTTTCAAACTCGCCGACATGGCCACCGAACTTCAGGCCGCCGACCTTCTGGTGATGCATGCCGCCCGCAAGGCGGATGCCGGACAGATGACACCCACCGATGCGGCCATGTGCAAACTGTTTGCCTCCGAGATGCTGCACCGGCTGGCTGATCATGCGGTGCAGATTCATGGCGGGATGGGCCTGATGGAGGATCTCCCGATCGAACGGCTGTGGCGGGATGCGAGACTGGAGCGTATCTGGGAAGGCACCTCGGAAATTCAGAGGCATATCATCAGTCGATCACTGCTGAGGCCGCTTGGCGCGTGACCCCCACCCGGCGCACCAACCTGCAGCGGCTGCTCGCGCCCCGGCATATCGCATTTGTTGGCGGGGATTCCGCGGTCTTTGCTGCGCGGCAATGCGCCGCGGGCCATTTTAAAGGTGAGATCTGGGGCCTTAATCCGCAGCCCAACCGTTTCGGCGCGATACCGAGCTATACCAGTGTCGAGGCACTGCCCGAGGCCCCCGATGCGGTTTTCCTGGCCGTTCCCCGACAGGGCGTTCCGGGGGTAGTTTGCGAACTCAGAGAAAAAGGCGCCGGCGGGATCGTCTGCTACTCTGCAGGATTCGGTGAACTGGGTGATGACGGAGTTGACCTTGAACGCGAACTCGTCACCGCCTGCGGCGAGATGGCGCTGGCGGGACCGAACGTCTTCGGACTGCTCAACTACATCACGGGCGCGCACCTTTGGCCCTTCAGCCACGGAGGAAAACCCGTCGAGCGCGGTCCGGCAATCCTCTCCCAGTCGGGCATGCTCTCGGGTTATCTGCTGACCAACCGGCGGTCGGTCCATTTTTCCTACGTGATCGGGGCCGGAAACCAGTCTGTCCTCGGCGTCGAGGACTATCTTGATTATCTCGCCGATGATCCGGCGGTCACCGGCTTTGGCCTCTACATTGAAACCCTAAGAGACATCCCCCGCTTCGCCGAAGCGGTCGGACGGGCGCTCGACCGGGGGGTGCCCGTTGTGGCGCTCAAGGCAGGCCGATCAACACTCGCGGCACAAACGGCGCTCACCCACACCGGATCGCTTGCGGGCGAGGATGCGCTTTACCAGTCACTCTTTGACAGGATCGGTGTGGCCCGGGTCCCAAGCCCGAGCCTGCTGCTGGAAACACTGCAGATGCTGACCACCGCGGGCGCACCGTCCGGCCCGCGCCTCGCAGCCTTTACCTGCTCGGGCGGTGATGTCGCCATGCTGGCAGACTGCGCCGAACAGGAGGGGCTCGTTTTTGACCCCCCCGATCAAGCAACCGAACGCAATTTGCGCCAGTGGCTTCCGCAAATTGCCACGGTAGGCAATCCCCTCGACTACACCACGCCGCTGTGGGGCCAGGAAGAAACCCTGGAAAAGGTATTCGCCGCGGCCCTGGCTCCGGGCTATGACGCGGCACTTCTGGTACAGGACTATCCGCCGCTCGATCTTGGCGAAGACCGGCCCTACTACCAGGCCGACGCCCGGGCATTTATGCGCGCAGCAGCAAACGCATCGATCCCGGCCGCAGTGTGCTCCAGCCTGCCCGAGAACCTTGACCCCGATACCCAGGCCACGCTGATTGAAAACGGTGTGGCGCCGCTGCAAGGCATTGGTGAAGCCACTGCGGCGATCCGCGCTGCCGCGGTATTCGGCAAGGCGCTTGGCAATCGACAGCGTGGTGGTGATCACTTTATTCCCTCTTGCCACCCGGTTGAGCGCAGCGAATCGGCTCTGCTGGATGAGTGGCATGGCAAGCAGCTGCTGGCGGCCCGCCAGATTCGCATCCCCCAGGGCGAACTTTGTTCTACCCGCGATGCGGCTGAGTCTGCCCGGCGCATCGGGTTTCCGGTTGCCCTGAAACTCGTCAGCAGTGCCCTGCCCCATAAGAGCGAACACGGCATTGTGCGTCTGAACCTTGGCGAGACCGATGACATCGGCGCGGTTGCCCAGGACGTTCTGGCCCTCGGATCCAAGGCGCTGGGCCGCCCAGTCGAGGACCGGATCCTGATCGAGCAGATGGCGGATGGTCTCATCGCAGAGCTGCTGATCGGTGTTCAGAACGATCCGCAGTTTGGCCTCGTGATGACGATTGCCGGAGGCGGTACACTGGTTGAACTTATGTCGGATGCCGCCACCGTGCTGCTGCCTGCCGAACCGGCCGATCTCGTCGAAGCACTGTCCTCGCTCAGGGTAATGTCATTGCTGCAGGGCTATCGTGGTCGCGCCGAAGCAGACCTTGATGAACTGGTGGATGTGCTGATGAAGGTGAACACCATGGCACTCGAACTTGCCCACACGCTGATCGAAATGGATATCAACCCTTTATCGGTAAGCGAACACGGCTGTATGGCAGTAGATGCGCTTATCCGGGTGGGTGACCGCAATGCCGTGCCAACCGCCGGGAATTAGCGCCTGCTTTCGATATGAGACCTGACAACGTGGGTGCACTCATTCTTCTGGACTACGACGGCGTGATTGTGGATTCTGCCCAGCCGGTGCTGGATCAGACCGCCGTCTTCTGTGACACCCACGGGATTCCTTTCAACCTCGGCCTTTCGGATTTTGACCAGCTCAATCCGGCAACCTTTACCATGCTGGCCAGAGTCTGCGGCATACCGGAGCGGCGGCACCGCGACTACGGCCGTTATCTGTTTGACACCCTGCAGAACGGGGCAAGACGTATCCCGATGTTTTCGGGGGTTCAGGACATGCTGCAGGACCTCAGTGCACGCCACACTCTGTGTGTGGTAACCGCCAATCACGCCGATGTCGTCCGCACCCGCCTTACACAGGAGGGGCTGCAGGACTGTATCGATGCCTGTTTCGGCAGCGACCGCCCGGGCACCAAGGCGGACCATATAGGCGAGGCCCTCGAGCAATATGCTGTCCCGGCGGATCGCGCCTGGATGGTGGGAGATTCGATCAGCGACATCGAAGCGGCGCGCGCTGGCGGCGTAAACAGTATTGCGGTCAGCTGGGGATGGCAGTCCGGTGCGCTGCTGCAAAAACATGACCCGGATCTGCTCTTTGACACGCCTCGCCAAATGCACGATTTCTTTATAGAGATGCCGGATACCCCCCGGGCAGAGCGCCCATGAACACCCTGGCGCATCTGTATTTATCAGGAGACGATCCTGAACTGATCCTCGGAAACTTTATCGGTGACTCGGTGCGCGGTGATGAGTTCTCACAACTTGAGCAAAGGGTCCAGCAGGGTGTCATGCTTCACCGCAAGATCGATCGCTTCACCGATGGGCACCCGGTCTTTCGGCAGATCTCGGCACTGATGCGGAAGGATTTCGGCCGCTATTGTTCTGTGGTGGCCGATGTGTTCCTCGATCATTTCCTGGCACGGGAATGGGAGCGCTTCGACTCACGGCCGCTGGAGGACTACACCCGCTGGATTCATCAGATACTCGCCCGCCGTATCGATACGTGTCCCGAGCGCTCCAGAAGATATTTCCGATACCTGAGCACCACCGACACGCTTTTGCACTACCGCTCGATGGAGGGCATCAGCCAAACGCTCTCGCAGATGGCAAAGCGGGCACGTTACGATTCGGGGATGGAAAAAGCCGACGCGGTGTTGCTACGGCGATACCCGAAACTCGAAGAAGGATTTGAGCTCTTCTTTCCGGAGCTGGTGCGTTTTGCCTCGGGGGAAAGGCGCCTCGTTACCTTGCGCCCTCAGGCAGAGCCGGCATTCGCGTCGAGCGGGGTGTGATAGTAATCGCTCTCGGTCGCTGACTGGCGGACCTGTTCGGTCAGCCTTTGCAGGCGCTTCTCCGCAGTGTCGACTTCTGTGCAGGATTCACAGCCGGGGTCACCGCAGGGTTGATGTGCGTATAGCCAGAACTGAACAGCGCCGGCCAAAAGCCCGGAAGCGACTTCCCAGGTGTCCGAGTCGGCATCCTGTTCCAGCAACTGGTTTCCGAGCTCGATCATACGCTCAGCGGCAGCATCAAAATGGCGCGTGTCTTCTTCAAAATCCATGGCTCTCTCCGGTCTGGAACCAACCCCAAGGGTCCGCTTGTCGGCAGAATATTCTAACGGCTTACCCGCCATGGGTCGAAGGTTCGAGCCCTTCCGGGGAACCTTCAGTCCCTCACACCGCCAGATACGCTTGACCCGCTCCACCCTGACCTGCCAGCCCTCTTGTTCGAGCAGCCAGTGGACGCGCCGATAACCGTAGCGGCCATACTGGCGGGCCAGTTCGGTCATATCGGTGACCAGCCGTTCTTCATCGGAACGACCTTTGGCCACATGACGCTGGGTCGAACGGTGTTGCTGCAGTACGCGATATGCCCGGCGTTCAGATACCGCCAGCGGAGGGTCAGAACTGAGACGGTTTATCAGAGATTGTTATTGGCCGTGAAGAGATCAATATATTTGCTCGTAGTAGTAATAGAAAAAGTTAGGTTATTGATCCATATCAATGTTAAGCGACCAGAGTTCCGGCATCGTTTTTCGAATATCCCTCGATTTTCCAGACACTCACTCACTGGGCGGCTTATCGTTTAATACTCTCGCATATTCTTGATATATGGGTAATAACGGTGCACCATAACGAACCAGTGAACAAGAGTACTACGGCAATTGCCTCTGAGTTGATCGCATTTTCATCCGATGCGGCGTTTGCCATCGATGATCAACGCCGAATCACCGCCTGGAATCATAAAGCAGAACAGTTATTCGGGTACTCGGAAACCGAGGTGGTTGGCAAACACTGCGGCGACGTCCTGCGGGCTGCTTTGTATCAAGATAAGCCTCTTTGCGTCCCTGATTGTGAGATTTTCAGTTGTTTCCTGAATTTCCAACCGTTCAACGCAAACGGTTGTCGCATACGCCGCAAGGACGGTAATTGGGTCACCGTCAACCTCTCCTCGCTGATCATGCCGGATCAATCCCGAGGTCCCGACGGCGGCTTAGTAGCGGCGGTTGTGTTTTTTCGGGATCTGGAAAACCAACCAGGCAGTCCACCGTTGGGACAGAAACTGCAGATATTCACCCTCGGTAGTTTCGGCCTGGCAGTTGGAGGCCAGCGAGTCCAGACAATTAAGTGGAAACGTAAACAGGCCGCAACCTTGTTCAAATATCTGGTGGCCCATCTGGGCCGCCCCATTCACCGCGAGGTTCTAATGGAACTTCTGTGGCCTGATGACGACCAAAGCCAGGCGTGGAAACGGCTCAAGGTAATCATACATTCTCTACGTCAAGAGCTACGTGCCGCCGGCTTATCTGAGGATGTTATAGAAACGGCCAGCGAGAGTTATGCGCTTAGACAGGAGGCCGTGTGGGTGGACTCGTCGGTCTTCGAGTCATTTGTTGCCGAAGGCAAGACGCTGCAGTATCAGCAGCAATGGGAATCTGCACTACACCGTTACGAGCACGCACGTTATCTCTACAAGGGTGACTTTCTGGAAGAAGATGTCTATGCGGATTGGTGTATGGTGCAACGGGAACAGTTGCGGGAGATCTTTCTGAGTTTACTGGCCGGGATGGCGGATTGCCACGGTGAACTGGGCCACTACTCCGAGGCCGCACAGGTATGCCGAACAGCCCTGGTTGTTGATCCCGGCCGGGAAAGTTTTTACCGTGCTCTTATGGAACACTTGGTGCGACTCGATCGCGCCGATTGGGCTATAGCGGAGTACCAAAAATGTCGGAAATTCCTTGAGCGTGAGTTTGGCCTGGAACCGATGCCTGAAACCGAACGCTTATACCAACAAATCCTCGAAACACACGGAAGGGAAAAGGTTGGATAACTGATCCTGCACTGACATTCAAAAAGGGTCAACTTTAAGCCAGATCGCCACTCTCCGGGTGGGCCACTAAGGAGGCCCAGGCCAGCCAGATAGATCAACACACTCTATGACAATTCATCTGTCGAGCTTATCTTTTTCCTTTTATGAATCTTCCTGGCAGGTGCTTTTATGGAGAAAACGATACGCCACATTGGGTTTGTCTTCGTCGCACTAAGGATTCTTTACATACGCATTAGGGCGCAAGTAGAACCACCAGTTCAGTACAAGACAAACTGCGTAGAAAATAGCGAATCCATACAGGGCATATTCCGGAGTGGTTGCATTGATCTGCTCACCAAATACTTTGGGGATGAAAAAAGCTCCATAGGCGGCCACAGCCGACGTCCACCCTAGAACCGGTCCTGCTTGCTCGGCGTTAAAGACCATGGCGATAGTTCTGAAGGTCGAGCCATTACCCACTCCGGTTGCAGTAAAAAGGACGATGAATAAAACAAAGAATGGCCAGAAGTATTGCTCCGGTGTGGGCGACCGGTACGCTGCCGCCATGAAATAAGCCACTCCCAAGGCGGATGCGATCATGATGATCGAAACGATCTGAGTGACCTTGGCGCCCCCCATCTTATCTGAGA
>DCXP01000076.1 GCA_002327725.1 Proteobacteria bacterium UBA2133 | reverse complement strand
ATCCTAAAGGGTTGAGAGTGAGAAGTCGGTAGTTTCCATAGAACGTACAGAACGTATAAGGCGTATTAAAAGTAGAAGGCGTTTTAGAGAGGAAAGCGGCCCGGCGCTTGAGCGTGCCGGAAAATTCAGGCCAGTAGCTCAATTGGCAGAGCGGCGGTCTCCAAAACCGCAGGTTGGGGGTTCGATTCCCTCCTGGCCTGCCAGCAAAGGAAACGGATCAGGGCGTGATGGTGTTGCCGGATAAACTGAAATTGCTGGCGTCGGGTCTGGCCGTGGTGGCTGCAGTTGCGCTGTTTTATGTCCTGGGAGACAGTTCTGCGCTTGTTCGGGCGCTGGTTGTTGTGGTGGGAGTGATTGTGGCTGCGGGTATTGCGTTGACTTCGGAACCCGGTCGTGCCGTTTGGCAGTTTGCGCTGGCGACACGCACGGAAGTCCGAAAGGTGGTCTGGCCGACGCGCCGCGAGACCGCGCAGTCCACCATGATCGTCATACTGATGGTGCTGGTGGTTGGTATTTACCTGTGGCTGCTGGATGCGCTTTCGTTCTGGGCGATTTATGACCTCGCCCTGGGCCTGGGCTAGACATAGCTCATAGCTATAGACATAGATTCAGATATAGAAAATGATGAGTGACGCAACAATCGATGAGGATACGCCGCAGGCAGCGCCGGCAGAGAGCGCTTCTGTCGAGTCGCCGATGCAGTGGTTCGTTATTCAGGCGTACTCGGGTTTCGAGAACCACGTGCAGGAATCGCTGCGTGAATATATCCGTCGGGCGGGAATGGAAGATCATTTCGGTGATATCGAAGTCCCTACCGAACAGGTGGTTGAGTTGAGAAACGGCCAGAAAAGGACCAGTGAGCGCAAGTTCTTTCCCGGCTATGTGCTGGTGCACATGATCATGAGTGATGAAGCATGGCACCTGGTGAAGTCTGTACCCAAAGTTTCCGGATTTGTTGGTGGAAGCGGCTCCAAGCCGGTGCCGATCTCGGATCAGGAAGCCCAGGCGATCCTGCAGCAGGTGCAGGAGGGTGTGGAGCATCCGCGGCCGAAATACACCTTTGCCCCCGGTGAGGTGGTCCGCGTCATTGATGGTCCGTTCAAAGAATTCAGCGGGACCGTGGAAGATGTCAATTTTGAAAAGAGCAAACTCAAAGTGTCGGTATCGATTTTTGGACGCTCCACGCCTGTCGAACTGAGTTTCAGCCAGGTCGAAAAGGCATAAACATAAAGCCGGAAGCCGTGATCGGCAGTGTTGTCGGGGTCGTTGTATTTGGTGGATGTTTTGATGGTCGGCGGTTGCGGTAGGCCGCTGGAATGTCGTGAATGAATAGGGGAGCCTAACGGCGCTTGGACCCGACGGAGTAAACAATGGCAAAGAAGATTGAGGCTTATATCAAGCTGCAGGTGCCCGCCGGCAGCGCCAAACCCAGCCCACCCGTGGGTCCGGCCCTGGGACAGCACGGGCTGAACATCATGGAGTTCTGCAAGGCATTCAACGCCGATACGCAGGACGTTGAACCGGGTCTGCCCATCCCGGTGGTGATCACGGTCTACTCTGACAAGAGTTTCACCTATATCAAGAAGACACCACCGGCCTCAGTGCTGCTGAAAAAAGCCGCAGGCCTGGAGAAGGGAAGTGGCGAGCCGAACAAGGAAAAGGTCGGTAAGGTAGGCCGGGCGGAACTCGAGGAGATCGCCAAGGTCAAGATGCCCGACTTGAGTGCGTTTGACATGGACCAGGCGGTGAAAATCATTGCCGGCAGCGCCCGGAGTATGGGCATCGAAACGGAGGGCGCCTGATGAGTGTACGCGGGAAACGGTATCGACAGGCATCGGAAGGGCTGTCGCAGGGAGGCTTCTACGCTATCGATGATGCGCTGAAACTGGTCAAACAGTCTGCCTCGGCGAAATTCGATGAAACCGTCGATGTCAGTATTAATCTTGGCGTCAATGCCAAGAAGTCCGATCAGAATGTCCGGGGTGCGACCGTCCTGCCCAAAGGCACGGGCAAGACCGTGCGGGTGGCTGTTTTTGCTGATGGAGATGATGCTGATGCGGCGAAATCTGCCGGGGCAGACATCGTCGGACTGGATGATCTCGCAGACACCATCAAAGGTGGAGCGATCGACTTTGATGTGTGTATCGCAACTCCCGGGACCATGCGCGTCGTCGGGAAACTGGGCCAGGTGCTCGGCCCCCGTGGTCTGATGCCGAACCCTAAGGTCGGGACCGTGACACAGGACGTGGCAAAGGCCGTGACCAACGCCAAAGCCGGGCAGATCCAGTTTCGTATCGACAAGGCAGGCGTAATTCATTGCCCAATCGGAAAGGCCTCCTTCGATGAAGCCGCTTTGAAGGAGAACCTCATGGCGTTGCTGGATGCATTGAACAGGGCCAAACCGTCGGCAGCCAAGGGTCAGTACCTCAAGCGGCTGACCCTGTCGACCACCATGGGGCCCGGCGTGAAAGTCGATCGGGCATCGGTTGCCGGTTAAGCCGGCTGAAAAGATGGGAGAAAAGTTTTGAGGGGCCGCGGGGCCTGGGATCCTCGGATCATCAGGGCCTGCAGGTTCGTCGAAGACCGCAGGTGTGCAAGCGGAGAAGTTGACCGCAAGCGCTTAATGGCGAAAAGCCGGCCCGCGTAGGCGGTGCCCCCGATCCGGGATTTTCACCGGTCAGGACACCAGGGTGTAACGAGCAAGGAGTAGTGCTAAATGAGCCTTAGTATCGATCAGAAAAAAGCTGTGGTCAGTGAGGTAACGCAGGCCCTGTCTGCGGCCCAGGCTGCAGTGCTGGCCGAGTATCGAGGGCTCACCGTCGCGCAAATTACCGAGCTTAGGAGCGAAGCCCGCAATCTCGGGGTGGACGTGCGTGTGGTCAAAAACACGCTCGCCCGCCGCAGTGTTGCGGATTCGAGTTTTGAGTGTCTGACGGATCACTTCACCGGGCCGCTGATGATCTCCTCTTCGGAGGATCCCGTGGCGGTGGCGAAGCTGGTCTCGAAGTTTGCCAAAGATAATGAAGAGCTGAAGATCACGATTGGCGCCATGAATGGCGATCTGTTGGATCTTTCGGCGATTCAGGCCCTGGCCAAACTGCCCGGCCGCGAGGAGTTGCTCGCGGCCCTCGTGGGCACGCTGGCGGCACCGATGACCAAACTTGTCCAGACCCTCAATGAAGTGCCTTCGAAGTTTGTGCGCACGCTGGCGGCTGTCCGAGACAGCCGGCCTGATGAACAGGCAGCGTGAAATACGGCTGAGCGCTCAAGGTAAGAAAATCTCAATTTAAGGAGAAACCAATGAATCGCGAAGAAGTTTTGAATGCGGTGGCAGAGATGTCGGTACTCGAATTGTCCGAGTTGATCAAGGACATGGAAGAGAAATTCGGTGTATCCGCTTCGGCAGCAGTTGCTGTTGCTGCACCCGCTGCGGGCGGGGCTGGCGCAGATGCCGGCGCGGCAGAAGAGAAAACCGAATTTGATGTTGTGCTGAGTTCTTTTGGTGAGAAGAAAGTTGGCGTCATTAAGGTAGTCCGCAGTATTACCGGTCTGGGCCTTAAGGAAGCCAAGGATCTTGTCGAGTCGGCTCCCTCGGCGGTCAAAGAAGGAGTCAGCAAAGACGAGGCTGGGGAGATCAAGAAACAGATCGAAGAAGCAGGCGGATCTGTTGAGGTTAAGTGATCGCCGGGGAATTTGCCCGCCGCTTACGGCGGGCATTCACTGGTCTGGGAACGCGTTGATCAGTCGCCCGATGACTGGTCAACGTGACCCTGCTTTGTTGCGTACACGTTTGCGTGTGTTGTAGACGTTTTGTCCTAACTGTTCTGCGAGGTCTTCATGGCTTACACCTTTACCGAGAAAAAACGGATTCGTAAGAGTTTCAGTACCCGGTCGGCTGCCGATCAGGTGCCTAACCTTCTGGAGATTCAGAAGGCCTCCTACAGAAAACTGCTTCAGGCCCAGGTTGAGCCGCTGCAGCGCATCGATGAGGGTTTGCAGGCTGCCTTTAAATCGGTGTTTCCGATCGAGAGTTACAACGGCGCAGCCTCGCTGGATTTTGTCAGTTATACGCTTGGCACTCCGGGTTTTGATGTCCGTGAATGCCAGCAGCGCGGAATGGTGTACTCGGCTCCGCTTTTTGCCACTTTGCGCCTGATCATCTTTGACAAGAGCGAGTCGGGCGGTGCGAAGGTTCTTCGCGATATCAAGGAGCAGAACGTCTACATGGGCGAGATGCCCCTGATGACCGAGAACGGCACTTTTGTGATCAACGGTACCGAGCGGGTGATCGTCTCGCAGCTGCACCGCTCGCCGGGTGTCTTCTTTGATCACGACAAGGGCAAGACCCACTCCTCCGGGAAACTGCTGTTCAATGCCCGGGTGATTCCCTACCGGGGATCCTGGCTGGATTTTGAATTCGACCAGAAAGATCTTCTGTTTGTCCGGATCGACCGGCGCCGTAAGCTGCCCGCCACCATCGTCCTGAAGGCGCTGGATTACTCTAGCGAAGAGATCCTGAGTCTCTTCTTCGAAAACGACCGTGTCACCCTGCTGCCTGAATCGGCAGAAGTCGATCTTGTCGCGGAGCGCCTGCGTGGTCAGGAACTCGACTTCGACCTGACGACGGCCACAGGCAAAGTGATTGTTGAAGCCGAAAAACGGATTACCGCACGGCACACCCGCGAACTTGAGAAGGCCGGGATCAAGTCCCTGTCGGTACCGGATGCCTATATCCTCGGACGGGCGCTCGCCCGGGATCTCGTCGATCTTGAAACCGGAGAAGTGCTGGCGGCCGCCAATGATGAAGTAACACCGGAGCTGCTTGCCAGGTTCCGTGAGGTAGGGGTCGAGTCCTTTGAGACGATCTATACCAATGACCTGGATCGTGGGCCCTATATCTCAGATACCCTGCGTACTGACGCCACCCGCTCGGCTCTGGAAGCCCAGGTGGAGATCTATCGCATGATGCGCCCCGGGGAACCTCCCACCAAGGATGCAGCAGAGCAGCTTTTTAGAAACCTCTTTTTCACCATCGACCGTTACAACCTCTCGGCCGTCGGCCGTATGAAACTGAACCGTCGCCTGGGCCGTACCAGCGACGAAGGCCCGGGCATTCTCAGCCAGCAGGACATTATCGATGTCATGCGTACCCTGGTGGAACTCAAAAACGGCTATGGCGGGACCGATGATATCGATAACCTGGGTAACCGCCGGGTCCGCTCCGTCGGTGAGCTGGTGGAAAACCAGTTCCGCATCGGGCTGGTCCGCGTGGAGCGGGCGGTGAAAGAGCGCCTTTCCATGGCCGAATCCGAAAACCTGACCCCACAGGACCTGATTAACGCCAAGCCGGTCTCTGCGGTGATCAAGGAATTCTTCGGGTCCAGTCAGTTGTCCCAGTTTATGGACCAGACCAATCCGCTTTCGGAAGTGACCCACAAACGCCGCGTCTCAGCGTTAGGGCCCGGCGGCCTGACTCGCGAGCGCGCCGGCTTTGAGGTGCGCGATGTCCATCCGACCCATTACGGTCGGGTCTGCCCCATTGAGACCCCCGAAGGTCCAAATATCGGTCTGATCAACTCGCTCGCGATCTTCGCGAGGACCAATGAGTACGGCTTTCTGGAGACCCCCTACCGCAAGGTGGTCAACCGGAAGGTGACCGATGAGGCGGTCTACCTGTCGGCGATCGAAGAAGGCGAATACATGATCGCCCAGGCGAATGCCCGGCTGAACAGCAAGGGTGAGTTGGCCGATGAACTGATTTCCTGCCGGTATCGCAATGAATTCACCCTGTCGAGCCCCGAGAGCGTGCAGTTTATGGACGTTGCGCCCTCGCAGATTGTTTCTGTTGCAGCGGCGCTGATTCCGTTCCTTGAGCACGACGATGCCAACCGTGCTCTCATGGGCTCGAACATGCAACGCCAGGCAGTGCCCACCTTGCGCAGCGAAAAACCGCTGGTGGGAACCGGCATTGAGCGCAAGGTGGCTTCGGACTCGGGCGTGGTCGTGGTCGCGAGCCGCGGCGGCGTGGTGAACGCGGTGGATGCGTCCAGGATCGTCGTCAAGGTGAATGACAAAGAGGTCGAATCCGGCGATTCCGGTGTCGACATCTATAACCTCGTGAAGTACACCCGATCCAACCAGAATACCACCATTAATCAGCGGCCCCTGGTCTCGGTTGGCGATGAAATCGCCGCAGGCGATGTGCTGGCGGATGGTCCTTCTACCGACCTGGGTGAACTTGCGCTTGGCCGCAATATCCTGGTCGCGTTCATGCCCTGGAACGGATACAACTTCGAGGATTCCATCCTGATCTCGGAGGGTCTCGTGCAGGACGATGTGTATACCTCGATCCACATTGAGGAACTCACTTGTACTGCCCGGGACACCAAGCTGGGTTCCGACGACGTTACCCGCGACATCCCGAACGTCAGCGAATCTGCACTGGCGCGCCTTGACGAGCCTGGGATCGTCTATATCGGTGCGGAAGTGAATCCGGGCGACATTCTGGTGGGCAAGGTAACCCCCAAGGGGGAGACCCAACTAACGCCGGAGGAGAAACTGCTGCGGGCGATATTTGGCGAGAAGGCCTCCGACGTCAAGGATACTTCGCTGCGCATGCCTTCGGGCATGTCAGGCACGGTAATCGATGTGCAGGTCTTCACTCGCGATGGGGTTGAAAAAGACGCACGCGCTTTGTCGATCGAGGCATCGGAGCTCGACCGGATCAAGAAAGACCTTCAGGACCAGTACCAGATCGTCGAGGACGATGCCTACGACCGGATTGAGCGGCTCCTGGCAGGGAAGATTGCAGAGGGCGGTCCCGGTGAACTGAAGGCGGGAGACAAGATCACCCGGCCCTACCTGCAGGCATTGCCAAGAGACAAGTGGTTTGAAGTGCGCCTTCGGGATGAAGCGAGCAACACCACGCTGGAGCAGATTCGTGCGCAACTCGGTGCGCAGTCGAAAAGGTTCGATGGCCTTTACGATGAAAAGCGCGGCAAATTGGAGGCCGGCGATGACCTGCCTCCAGGCGTGCTCAAGATGGTCAAGGTGTTTGTCGCGGTCAAGCGCCGGCTCCAGCCCGGCGACAAAATGGCTGGACGGCACGGAAACAAGGGCGTCATTTCCAAGATCGTGCCGATTGAAGACATGCCGTACATGGAGGACGGTACCACCGTCGATATCGTGCTGAATCCGCTGGGAGTGCCCTCGCGAATGAACGTCGGCCAGGTTCTGGAGTGTCACCTTGGGTGGGCGGCACGCCACCTCGGCCGGCAGATCAGCGAGATGCTGGATGCAGGTGCCGATTCGTCGAAACTGCGACAGCAGCTTGGGAAGATCTACGGCACCGGCCGTAACCACGAGGACATGGCTGCGTTGTCCGATGATGACGTAACGGAACTCGCGAACAACCTTCGCGGCGGGGTGCCGATCGCGACCCCCGTGTTTGACGGCGCCAGCGAGGCGGAGATCAAGGAGTGGCTGAAGATTGCGGACCTCCCGCAGAGTGGGCAGGCGACCCTGATCGATGGGCGCACGGGACAGCCATTCGACCGTCAGGTCACGGTCGGCTACATGTATATGCTGAAACTCAACCACCTGGTGGACGACAAGATGCATGCGCGTTCCACCGGTCCGTACAGCCTGATCACACAGCAGCCGCTCGGTGGTAAAGCACAGTTCGGCGGTCAGCGCTTCGGTGAGATGGAGGTGTGGGCGCTTGAGGCCTACGGTGCGTCCTATACCCTCCAGGAGATGCTGACGGTGAAATCGGATGATGTGGGAGGCCGGACCAAGATGTATGAAAACCTCGTTAGAGGCGATCATCGAATGGAGGCGTCTGTACCTGAATCATTCAATGTATTGGAAAAGGAGATCAGGGCCCTGGGGCTCAATATAGAAAGGCGCGAAGACCGATAGCGGATCCTCTTCAGGCCTCCCATCTCCACGGTTCCAGATAAGGTTAAAGGAAAACAATGAAAGATTTTTTCAGTCAGTTCTCACGATACGATGCAGTAGACCAGGAGTTTGACAATATCCGCATCCGGCTGGCGTCGCCGGACCAGATTCGCTCGTGGTCCTTCGGCGAGGTTAAAAAGCCCGAAACCATCAACTACCGGACATTCAAGCCCGAGCGCGACGGTCTGTTCTGCGCGAAACTGTTCGGTCCGATGCAGGACTATGAATGCCTGTGCGGCAAGTACAAGCGGCTCAAGCACCGCGGTGTGGTCTGTGAAAAATGCGGCGTCGAAGTGACGCTGTCGACCGTTCGCCGCGAGCGGATGGGCCATATCGAACTGGCGAGCCCGGTGGCGCACATCTGGTTCCTGAAGTCGCTGCCGTCCCGTCTGGGTGTACTTCTGGACATGACGGTCCGCGAAATCGAGCGGGTTCTTTATTTTGAGGCATATGTCGTGACCGACCCCGGCCTGACCGAGCTCGAGGTAGGGGCGCTCATGACCGAAGAGTCCTACTATGAAGCGATTCAGCTTTATGGTGCGGACTTTGACGCCGGTATGGGAGCCGAAGCCGTAAAGGAGCTTCTGAAGAGCATGGATCTCAAGTCGCTGTCGGCGCAGTTGCGTGAGAATCTTGCCGAATCCACCTCGGAGACCAAGACCAAGAAACTGACCAAGCGGCTGAGAGTCGTTGAGGCCTTCCTGCACTCGGGCAACAAGCCGGAGTGGATGATCATGGAAGCGCTACCGGTGCTGCCGCCCGATCTTCGTCCCCTGGTGCCGCTTGAGGGCGGGCGCTTTGCGACATCTGACCTCAATGATCTTTACCGCCGTGTGATCAACCGCAACAACCGGCTGCGCCGGCTGCTGGATCTCAATGCACCTGACATCATCGTCCGTAACGAAAAGCGCATGCTGCAGGAGTCCGTGGATGCGCTGCTGGACAACGGCCGTCGCGGCAAGGCAGTGACCGGGCCCAACCGCCGGCAGCTGAAATCGCTGGCCGACATGATCAAGGGCAAACAGGGGCGTTTCCGCCAGAACCTTCTGGGCAAGCGGGTCGACTACTCCGGGCGTTCTGTCATCGTGGTCGGCCCGACCCTGAAGCTGCACCAGTGCGGGCTGCCCAAAAAGATGGCGCTGGAACTCTTCCGGCCGTTTATCTACAGCAAACTGGAATTGCGCGGTCTTGCGACCACCATCAAGCAGGCCAAGAAACTGGTGGAGCTGGAAGAGGCGGAAGTCTGGGATATCCTGGAAGAGGTGATCCGCGAGCATCCGGTCCTGCTGAACCGGGCACCGACACTGCATCGCCTGGGTATCCAGGCGTTTGAACCGGTACTGGTCGAGGGGAAAGCGATTCAGCTGCACCCGCTGGTCTGTACCCCGTATAACGCAGACTTCGACGGCGACCAGATGGCGGTGCATGTGCCGCTGTCGGTTGAGGCCCAGCTGGAAGCGCGCACCCTCATGATGTCATCGAACAACGTGCTTTCGCCCTCCAATGGGGAGCCGATCATCGTTCCTTCACAGGATATCGTGTTGGGGCTTTATTACATGACCCGTGAGAAGGTCAATGAGCCGGGTGAGGGCAAGGCCTTTGCCGACATTGCCGAAGTGCGCCGTGCGCGTGATGCAGGCGTGCTGACACTGCACGCAAAAATCAAGGTGAGAATCCGTGAGGTGCAGGTCACCGAAGACGGTGAACGTCACGAGACATTCAACCTCATCGACACCACGACCGGGCGGGCACTCTTGTCAGAGATCCTGCCGGACGGACTGCCTTTTGAACTCGTCAACCAGACGATGAAAAAGCGGGCCATTTCCTCGGTGATTAACCAAGCGTACCGCCGGGTGGGTCTCAAAGATACGGTAATTTTCTGTGACAAGCTGATGTACACCGGGTTTTCCATGGCGGCCAAAGCAGGCGTGTCGATCGGCGTCGACGACATGGTTGTCCCTGACAGCAAGTCCGCGACGCTTGATGCCGCAGAGGTGGAGGTGAAAGCCATCCAGGAACAGCACGGGCAGGGCCTGCTTACGGACGGTGAACGCTATAACAAGGTCGTCGATATCTGGACCCACGCCAGTGACCGGGTGGCCGGTGAAATGATGGACGAACTCAGCGTTGAGCACGTGGTCAATGCCGAGGGCAAAACGGTTGAGCAGGAGTCCTTCAACTCCATCTACATGATGGCGGACTCCGGTGCCCGGGGCAGCCACGCCCAGATTCGTCAGCTGGCGGGGATGCGCGGGCTGATGGCCAAACCGGACGGGTCGATTATCGAAACGCCGATTACTGCTAATTTCCGCGAAGGTCTTAACGTCAACGAGTACTTCATTTCGACGCATGGTGCCCGTAAGGGTCTGGCCGACACGGCGCTGAAGACGGCCAACTCGGGTTATCTGACAAGACGGCTGGTGGATGTCTGCCAGGATCTTGTCGTCACCGAAGCAGACTGCGAGACCACCAACGGCATCCTGCGCGAAGCGATTGTTCAAGGCGGCGAGGTAGTCATCCCGCTGAAGGATCGCATTCTCGGGCGGTCGGTTTCCGAAGACGTCGTGAGCCCGAGTGACGGCACCAAGCTGTTCAGCGCCGGGCAGATGATTGATGAGTCCGGGGTGAAGCTGCTGGAAGAACACAACGTGAACCACCTCAAAGTGCGGTCTGCCGTGACCTGTGAGACCCGCTACGGGATCTGTGCCACCTGCTATGGCCGCGATCTCGCCCGGGGCCACCTGGTCAGCCGTGGTGAGGCTGTGGGTGTGATGGCGGCCCAGAGTATCGGCGAGCCGGGGACCCAGCTGACCATGCGCACCTTCCATATTGGTGGTGCCGCATCCCGAATTGCGGCGGCGAGCCGCGTTGAGGTCAAGAATCAGGGCACGGTGTCCTGGGTCGGGGTTCGGGCGGTGAAGCGCGATGATGGCTGCAATATCGTGGTTTCCCGATCGGGAGAACTGGTGATTCATGATCAGCACGGTATCGACCGGGAGCGTCATCGTGTTCCCTACGGAGCGGAATTGACCATCAGTGACGCCGACCAGGTCGAAAGCGGACAGGTCATTGCGTCCTGGGATCCGCATACCCACCCCATCATCAGTGAGGTGTCCGGTAAGGTCCGGTTTGAGAATCTGGTCGAAGGGGTTTCAGTCACCGAGCAGATCGACGACCTGACCGGTTCAAGCACCTATCTGGTGATGGATCCGAAAAGCCGACGCGGTGCGACCTCGGACATCAAGCCGACGGTCGAACTGGTAGACGGCAGGAACAAAGTCAAAGCGCAGCACCAGATGCCCCCGGGCGCCTCCATTGTGGTGAGCGTGGGCACCAAAGTCGGTGTCGGAGAGGTGCTTGCACGGATTCCGCAGGAAAGCTCCAAGACCCGCGATATCACCGGTGGTCTGCCCCGGGTTGCAGAACTGTTTGAGGCGCGAAAGGCAAAAGAGCCGGCGATCCTGGCGGCGGCAACGGGTGTCATTTCTTTTGGTAAAGAGGTGAAGACCAAGACACGCCTCGAAATCACGGATGAGTCGGGCGAGTTGCATGAGATGTCAATTCCGAAAGATCGCCAGATCAGCGTCTTCGACGGGGAGACCGTTGAAAAGGGCGACGTCATTGTGGAAGGGCCGCTTGCCGCGGTGGATGTGCTGGAGCTTCGTGGTCTGGAGCCACTGACCGACTACATCGTCAGCGAGGTTCAGGAGGTTTACCGCCTGCAGGGTGTCAAGATCAACGACAAGCATATTGAAGTCATCATCCGGCAGATGCTTCGCCGGGTCAGAATTGTGGAGTCCGGCGATACCCGGTATCTTGAGGGAGATCAGGTCGAGCGTTCTGCACTGCTCCAGGAAAACGACGCGCTCAAGGCCGAAGGCAAGACGCCCGCGACCTTTGCTCCAGTCCTGCTGGGCATCACCAAGGCGTCGTTGAGCACGGATTCCTTTATCTCGGCGGCCTCTTTCCAGGAGACCACCCGGGTCCTGACAGAAGCCTCAATGCAGGGCAAAGTGGATCACCTGAGAGGCCTGAAAGAGAACGTCATCGTGGGACGGTTGATTCCGGCTGGGACCGGACTCGCCCACCACGAAGACCGGCGCCGGCGGCGACAGGAGCAGGCTCAGGAAGAAACCGAAATCGAGGAGTTGGCGATTCTTGAGAATCTCACCGAGGAAGCGAAATCTGAACCCGCGGAGGCGGTTCAGGGTTAAGGCGTGGGATCTGAGCCAAATTCCCAGAAAACCGGCAAAATGTTGACAAAAAACACTCCTCTGCCTAGAATCGCCGCCCTTTCTCGGGTTCAGTCCGGCTGGCATCTGCGGGCCGGATTCAGAGCGGAAATTGAGCGAAAACCAAGCGATGCCGACCACTAACCAACTCGTCAGAAAGCCCCGGACACGCCAGACGCAAAAGTCCAACGTACCGGCGCTTGCAGCCTGTCCGCAGAAGCGTGGTGTCTGTACACGCGTGTACACCACCACGCCGAAAAAGCCGAACTCTGCACTTAGAAAAGTGGCGAGGGTGCGTCTGACCAACGGTTACGAGGTGACGAGTTATATTGGCGGCGAAGGGCACAACCTGCAGGAGCACTCGGTTGTGCTGATTCGCGGCGGCAGGGTGAAGGATTTACCGGGCGTGCGATACCACACGGTCCGGGGTACGCTGGATACGTCCGGCGTGGGGGAACGGCGTCAGGGTCGTTCGAAGTACGGCGCAAAGCGACCAAAGTCGTAGCGGGCTTAATCAAACGGGATTGCTCCGGGGTCTTTGAAAGACACCGGAGATGCTGAAACCGTAAAACAGGCCGGGATAGCTGACCGGCCACGGTGATAAGGCTGATCTTGCAGGAAAGATCGGCACAGAAGTCGCGAAGGGGGCACAACGCCGCTAGCGACAAAAAGCTGTCTCACCGTATCGATATGAACCGGGGGTCATTGGCCGCCGGGAGAGACGCTTTGCGTCGATGGCCAAAGTTATGGGTGTGGCCACAGGGTTATGGGTGCGTGAACGTGTGGGTAACGCGCTGCTGATGCCTAAGAGCCACGAAATGAACAAAGAAGGAAGTTTTTAACAGATGCCAAGACGTCGTGAAGTCCCGAAAAGGACGATACTGCCGGATCCCAAATTCGGCGATCAGACGATTGCCAAGTTCATCAATGTGATGATGCAGGACGGCAAGAAGTCGATCGCCGAAAGAGTGCTTTATGGCGCCCTGGATACGATCGGAAGCCGGGGTGCTTCCGAGCCGATCGAAGTGTTCTACCAGGCTCTAGAGAATGTGCGTCCGGTGGTGGAAGTCAAGAGCCGGCGTGTTGGCGGTGCCACCTACCAGGTGCCGGTCGAGGTCCGGCCGAGCCGCCGCAACGCGCTTGCCATGCGCTGGCTGGTCGACGCGGCACGTAAACGCAATGAGAAATCCATGACCGACCGCCTGGCCGGTGAATTGATGGACGCTGCCGACAAGCGCGGCGGTGCGGCACGAAAGAAAGACGAAGTTCACCGGATGGCTGAGGCCAACAAGGCGTTTTCGCATTTCCGGTTCTGACCCCCAAGGTAACGCTCAAACCCCTACCGAACCATCTACGGAATCACCAAAGTGCCACGCAAAACCCCCCTTGAGCGTTACCGGAACATCGGCATCATGGCCCATATCGATGCCGGAAAAACCACCACGACCGAGCGCATCCTGTTCTACACCGGCATCTCGCACAAGATCGGTGAGGTTCATGATGGAAACGCGGTCATGGACTGGATGGAGCAGGAGCAGGAACGGGGTATCACGATCACCTCGGCCGCGACGACCTGCTTCTGGAGCGGCATGGACCAGAACTACGAGGAGCATCGAATCAACATTATCGATACTCCGGGCCACGTGGATTTCACGATCGAGGTTGAGCGTTCCTTGCGCGTGCTGGATGGTGCGGTGGGCGTCTTCTGCGCGGTCGGCGGTGTCGAACCGCAATCGGAGACCGTCTGGCGCCAGGCTGACAAGTACAGCGTGCCGCGCATGGCCTTTATCAACAAGATGGATCGTACCGGCGCTGATTTTTTTCGTGTCATTGACCAGATCAAAAGCCGTCTCGGCTCAAATGCCATCCCGCTGCAGGTCCCCATCGGCGCCGAAGACAACTTCGAAGGGATCGTCGACCTTATCAAGATGAAGGCCATCTACTGGGATGAGGAAACCCGTGGCGCCAAGTTCGAAGAGCGCGATATTCCCGAAGCGCTCATGGAACGCTGTACCGAGTTGCGGGAACAATTGGTCGAGATTGCCGCCGAAGGAGACGAAGGCCTGATGGAGAAGTATCTCGAGGACGGAGACCTTTCTGCGGACGAGATTAAAGGATCACTGCGCCAGAGGACCATCGCCAACGAAATCGTTCTGGTGACCTGTGGGTCTGCGTTCAAGAACAAAGGCGTGCAGGCGATGCTCGATGCCGTCATCGACTTTATGCCGAACCCCACGGAAGTCCCCGCGATCAGCGGAATCCTCGAGGACGAAGTGACTGAAGCGGAGCGGCCGGCCTCGGACGATGCGCCGTTTGCGGCCCTTGGCTTCAAGATCATGACCGACCCCTTTGTGGGGCAGCTGGTCTTCTTCCGGGTGTATTCGGGTGTCGTGAATTCCGGTGACGGCATCTATAACCCCGTCAAGGGCAAGAAAGAGCGGATCGGACGAATTCTTCAGATGCATGCCAATTCCCGTGAGGAGATCAAAGAAGTCCGCGCCGGGGATATCGCGGCAGCGGTGGGCCTCAAGACAATCACAACCGGCGACACGCTCTGTGACCCCAACAAAGTGATCACGCTTGAGCGCATGGAATTCCCCGAGCCGGTGATCTCCCAGGCCGTCGAGCCCAGGACCAAGAGTGACCAGGAAAAACTGGGTATTGCACTGGGCAAACTTGCGCAGGAGGACCCATCCTTCCGTGTACGCACAGACGAAGAATCGGGGCAGACCATTATTTCCGGGATGGGGGAACTTCATCTCGAAATCATCATCGATCGCTTAAAGCGTGAGTTCAGTGTGGATGCGAACGTCGGCAAGCCACAGGTTGCCTACCGCGAAACCCTGAATACCACTGTTGAGCAGGAACACAAGTACTCAAAACAGACCGGCGGCCGTGGACAGTATGGCCATGTCTACCTGCGTATCGAACCGCAGAAGCGTGGCGAAGGCTTCGAGTTTGTCGATCAGATCAAAGGCGGCGTGGTACCGCGCGAATATATTCCTGCGGTTGAAAAAGGTATTGTCGAGGCCATGGAATCAGGCATCGTTGCCGGTTATCCGGTGATTGACCTGAAAGTGACGTTGTACGACGGGTCCTACCACGAGGTGGACTCATCCGAGCACGCCTTCCGCGCGGCCGCGATTCAGGCTTTCCGGGAAGCCAGTACCAAAGCCAGGCCGGTCCTGCTCGAACCCATTATGCAGGTCGAAGTGGTGACCCCGGAAGACTACATGGGCGGCGTCACCGGGGACCTCAATTCGCGCCGGGGGATGATCTCGGAGATGGAGGATGTTCCCTCCGGCAAGATCGTCCGCGCAGAGGTTCCGCTTTCCGAAATGTTCGGTTATGCCACCTCCCTGAGATCTGCCTCGCAGGGACGCGCGACCTATTCAATGGAATTCAGTCAGTATCTACCCGCACCTTCAAGCGTCACGGAAGTGATGATGAAGAAAGCCAGTTAACCACGCACTGTTGA
>DCXP01000058.1 GCA_002327725.1 Proteobacteria bacterium UBA2133 | reverse complement strand
CTTCCGCGGTCGAGGCGGACCGTCAGGCGCTGGGTGCGTGTGACGCTTCCCGGGTCTTCGTCATTTCGAAACTGGGTGACTTCGACGTTGCCGGTCAGCAGCACTTCAGAGCCGTCACCGGCCATCCAGCCCGATTCGCTGGTGGCCTGTCGTGCAGGTTTACCCTCCTGGTACTGGACCAGGTGGGGTTTGTCGAGCAGGTTGTGATTGTCGCTAGGATAATGGGTAAGGCGCTGCGCTTTGAGCACATAAACGATGCCTGCCTCGTCCCGTCCTGTGGCCGTGAAGTTCTGGATATAGTAGTCCGGCTCATTACTCAAGGGAGCAGCCGTTTTGGTTTCTGCGGGTTCCAGCAGGTTCACCTGCATCCAGATGCCAAGCCCCGCCATCACCCCAAGCACGCCGAGCAGGACCAGCCGTTCAATATGCGCTCGCATAAGTGTCAGAAGACTCCGGCGCGGATCAGGTCGAGCGCATTCAAGGCGCCGACGGGCCGGCCATTGGGATCAACGGCGAATAATCCGTTAATGGAGTGCCGCTGCATCATTTCCACCGCTTCAGCGGCAAGCGTCGCAGGCGCAATGGTATGCGGAGAGTGGACCATGACGGCGTCAATCCGGCAATCTTGAACGTCTGCCCCCTGATTCAGGGTCCGCCTTAAATCACCATCGGTATATATCCCCGCGAGCAGTCCCTTATCGTCAACGACACCGACCATGCCGAGGTTTTTGGCTGACATCTCAGCCAGGGCCTCCATCAGGGGTGTGTCTGCTTTAACGAGCGGCAAGGCCTCGTCCGTGTGCATCAGATCTTCGACGTGAACCAGCAGACGGCGGCCGAGCGCGCCGCCTGGATGGGAACGGGCGAAATCCTCAGCGCCGAAGTTGCGCGCCTTGAGCACCGCAATCGCGAGCGCATCACCCATCGCGAGTGCCGCAGCGGTGCTCGCGGTGGGCGCGAGATTATGAGGACAGGCTTCGCGCTCAACGCTGATATCAAGGCAGATCCCGGTAGCCGCTGCAATCGAGGATGCCGGGTTACCCGTGAGCACCAGCAGGGTGTTGCCCATCCGTTTGATGATCGGCAGTATGGTGAGGATCTCAGGCGTTTCGCCGGAGTTTGAAATCGCCAGCACCAGATCCCCCGGGGTGATCATGCCGAGGTCTCCATGGCCCGCCTCGCCGGGATGGACAAAAAAGGCGGGGGTGCCGGTACTCGCGAGGGTTGCCGCGATTTTGCCCCCGATGTGTCCCGACTTGCCCATACCGGTCACAATCACACGTCCCTTGCATGCCAGCAATGCCTGGCAGGCGCGGGAAAACTGTTCATCAAGACGGGCGCCCAGCGCCTGAAGCGCCTCACCCTCGCAGGCGATAACCGCGCGGGCGTCGGCTATAAAGGCAGTTTCATTCATGCAGGTGGATCGTAGATCGTGAGGACCGCATACGGCCATACGCCGGATTCAGGTTATTCTAAAGGAAAGCCTTAACCGAATTGATCCCGGGATTCAAGGATGCGACGTCCATTGCAGATCGGCGCCCGTGGCTGGCGCTACAAGACCTGGGAAGGCACTTTTTATGACGCCGACCTTCCTCCCGAGTGGCAGTTGTCCTGGTACGCCAATCACCTGCGCACCGTGCTGATACCCGCTGATGGTCCTCACCGGATGGATCCGGATCAGGTGAGGTCCTGGGTCGAGGATACCGACCCGGAGTTTCGGTTTATCGCTGAGATCGATCAGGCCCGACTTCACCCTGATAACAGCGCAGAGACCTTGCCCAGTCTTGAGGCGCTGGTGGCGGCATTTGATGGGCAGCTCGATGCTTTGGTTTTTGATGTCAAAGACACGCCACCCGCCGGTTGGCTGTTTCTGGAGGTGCTAAGGTCAGCGCTTCCCGATATACCGGTCTGTCTCGAAGGTCTGCCGGCACACGAGTTGCCGCAAGGTTTCGGAGGATGCTGGTGTGCGGGTGAAGATTTTTCATCTGCCGATAGCCCTTACACTATTGTCTACCAGTCTGAAGGGGACTTGGCCGCAGTGCGCACGCTAATCGAAACCATGCAGGAGACGAGTATCGAAGCCGGGGCGATCATTTTCACTGACCCGGACCGCGCGTTTGATCATGCCGCCAAGGCACGCACGATCGCTGATCTGCTGGATGCCTGATGGATTTTCTTGCCCGTCACTACAACACCTGGGTCCTTGCGCGGCCCTGGCCGCTGCTGATCGGCCTGCTTTTGTTGCTGGTGTTTTTCAGTTGGCATGCCCGCGATTTCAGGCTGGATGCATCGGCGGATTCGCTGCTGCTGGAAAATGACCAGGACCTCAAGGTCTTTCGAGACCTGTCGGAGCGCTACGAGTCAAAGAGTTTTCTGGTGGTGGCGCTGGTACCCGACCAGGGGCTTTTTGTCCCGGACACGCTTGAGCGTGTCGGCCGCCTCGCCAGGGACTTCGAGAAAGTTCCCGGTATCGTTTCGGTGGTCTCGCTGCTGGATGCTCCTCTGTTGGCCCAAGGTGAGGGATCCCTGACCGAACTGGCAGGCAGTTACCGGACCCTGCACGACAGCGCCGTTGATCTCGAAAAGGCCCGCCAGGAGTTGACATCAAGCCCGGTGTTTGCGGAGCTGATTGTGAGCGCCGACGGCACGACGACCGCGCTGCAGCTCAATCTCGACGGCGCGCCAGAGCTCGATGCCTTGCAGAGCGAGCGGCGCATGTTGGCGCAGCGGATTCGGGCAGGCGATGCCGGCGAGGCAGAAACAACCCGTCTGTCGCAGCTGGAGTCGCAATACCAGGACCGCAAACAGCAGGTTGATCAACTGAGGCACAACACGATTGTTTCTGTCCGCGACGTGATGGAGCGCCATCGCGACGCGGGTTACCTGGTCCTCGGCGGGGTCTCCATGATCGCTGACGACATGATCACCTTTATCCGTAATGACCTGGTGACCTTCGGCGCGGGGGTGCTGATTTTTCTGGTGGTGATGCTGGCGATCATTTTCCGCTCGCCGCGATGGGTGGCGTTGCCGCTCGCGAGCTGTTTTTATGCAGGGTTGAGCATGGTGGGGCTGCTGGGCCTCGCGGGCTGGCAGGTGACAGTAATCTCCTCGAACTTTATCTCGCTGATGCTGATCCTGACGATGTCGATGAATGTGCACCTCGTTGTCCGGTACCGCCAGCTTGCCGTGGATCATCCGGAGACATCGCATCAGGCACGCGTTCTCACCACCATGCAGAAGATGTTCTGGCCGTGTCTGTATACCGCGCTGACCACGATCCTCGCATTCGGGTCGCTTGTTCTGAGCAGCATCAAGCCGGTCATCGACTTCGGCTGGATGATGTCCATTGGCCTGGTCGTCACCTTTGCGGTTTCTTTTCTCTTGTTTCCAGCCCTGCTCGCAGTCCTCGGCCCGGCCGCAAAGACCGAGCGTTCTTCGTCACCCGGTGTCGCTTTTACCCGGAGTCTGTCGCACGTTACGGCGGAACATGGCCGTACGGTTGTCGTTTCGTCCGTGATCCTGGCGGTCCTCGGCGCGGTAGGGATCTCGCGCCTTGAAGTCGAAAACAGCTTCATCAACTATTTCGGCAAAGATACCGAGATTTACCAGGGGCTCAAACTGGTTGACCGGAAACTCGGCGGGACGACGCCGCTTGATGTGATCGTGCGCTTTGAGCCGGGCCCGGAAGCAGAAGCATCTGCAGCCGAAGAATCCGATGACGATCTGGCACTGCTGCTCGGTTCGGTATCGCAGGGCGACCCGGTCGACTACTGGTTTACGCCGCAGAAGATCGATACGGTGTCGGCGGTTCATGATTTTCTCGCCAGCCGTTACGGGGTGGGCCAGGTCTTGTCTCTGGCCTCGCTGATCCGAGTGGGCGAGTCGATCAGCAAGGCACCGTTTGATACTTTTGAACTCGCGGTGCTGTACAAACGTATGCCGGATGATCTCAAGGCAGCGCTTTTGAATCCCTATGTCTCAATCGAGGATGACGAAATCCGCCTGACTGCCAGGATACGCGATTCGCTTCCCGATCTTCGCCGCAACGCACTGCTGCTGGATATCCGCTCGGGACTGGAAGCGGAAGTGGGTCTTGCGCCGGAGCGGTTTCAAATCTCGGGGCTGGTGGTTCTTTACAACAATATGCTCCAGAGTTTGTTTTCCTCTCAGATAATGAGTCTCGGTGTGGTGATGCTCGGTATTGCCCTGATGCTGTTGATTCTGTTTCGTTCGTTTCGTCTCGCGATCATCGGTATTGCACCGAATCTTCTCGCGGCGGCGATTATTCTTGGCCTGATGGGCTGGGCCCGGATTCCCCTTGATATGATGACCATTACGATTGCGTCGATCACGCTCGGCATCGCCGTGGACAACAGCATTCACTATATCTACCGGTTTCGAAGCGAACTCGGCCGCACCGGCGATTATGTGAAGACGCTGCACTACTGCCATGCCAACATCGGGCGCGCCATCTTCTACACCGCCATCACCATCATCGCGGGATTTTCCATACTGGTATTGTCTAATTTTCTCCCGACCATCTTCTTTGGTGTTTTCACGGCGCTGGGTATGGCGATTGCATTGCTCGCCTCCTTGACCCTTTTGCCTCGCCTGATTCTGTGGCTGCGGCCCTTTGGCGAGTGACAGTAAATCGCCATTTGAAGTCAACGCGGTAACTTTGCACAATATCGGGTCTGATTTGGCTGACAGGCTGACCTTGTGCTCCGTAATCCTCGATATTTGCGTGCTGTGAAGATTGTGCACCGTTTTGCGCTGGCGGCGGTTGCGGCTCTGGGCGTCGGTACGACGGTTGCCGGGCCAACGGCAGACGAGATGATCCAGGGCACGGTCAGTGCGCTTATCGATGAACTCCAAGAGCGCCGGGCGGAGCTTGAGGCCGATCACGGCGCGCTGTACGCGCTGGTCGAAGAGATCGTGGTGCCAAGAATTGCGGTCACCAAAGTATCCCGACTGATCCTCGGACCCCATTGGAAAACGGCATCGCAGGATCAGCGCGAGCGATTTATGACGGGCTTTAAAAACCTGCTGATGCGAAGCTACGCGACAGCAATGTTTGAGTACACGGGTGAACAGGAACTGCGGTTCGGCACGGTCACCACCCGGGCAGAAGGGCGGATTGCAGTGGTGCCCACCGAGCTTGCCCTGCCGGCACAGGAGTCGGTGCCGATTGAGTACTACTGCCTGCTGGGTTCTGATGGCGGCTGGAAGATATACGACATCCAGATAGACGGCATCAGCATGATTATCAGTTACCGGAACCAGTACAGAGAATACATTGACGCCAATGGCCTCGATGCCCTGATAGAATCGCTCGAAGCGAAAGCATCAGAAATACACTAATTTTTTCAGGTTAATTGGCAGGATACGAGCGGATGGTAAACCCAGAAGACATCAAAGGCTGGATTGAGGAAAATCTCGCCGGTGCAACGGTTGAAATCTCGGGCGATGGACACCACTTCGAAGCAGAGATCGTGTGCGCGGATTTCGCCGGAAAGAGCCGGATTCAGCAGCACCAGATGGTCTACGGAGCGCTCGGTGACCGGATGAAAGCCGAGATTCACGCGCTGTCGATGCGCACCTTAACACCGCAGGAAAAGACCGCTGAGTCTGCTCCGTAGGGGCCATTCCCGAAATTTATCCCAAACAGATTCTTCACAGGGGAACTTCATGGACGTCAGTCAACGAATCAAACAGGCAGTAGACAGCAACCGTGTCATGCTCTTTATGAAAGGAAACCGCGATTTTCCGCAGTGCGGCTTTTCCGGCCGGGCGGTACAGATCCTGCAGGCGCTTGGCGCGCAGTTTGAAACTGCAGATGTGCTGATGGATGATGAGATCCGCCAGGGCATCAAGGAATATTCCAACTGGCCCACGATTCCGCAGCTTTACATCGGCGGTGAGTTCGTCGGCGGCAGCGATATCATGATAGAGATGTACGAAAACGGCGAACTTGAAAAGAAACTGTCAGAGGCGCCGACCGCCTAGTCAGCACTCGACAAAGAAATTCAAAAAAGGCGCCCTCGAAGGCGCCTTTTTTGTTGAATCAGTTAAAATTAAAACACTCGGCATACCGCAAGCCAGGGTATGTCTTTTCCGTTTATAGACCGGTCAATATATTGGAAAGTCTAGTCATCAGGGGCGGCCAGCCGCTCAACGGAGACGTTCGGATCGGCGGCGCCAAGAACGCGGCGCTGCCGGTCTTGATCAGTGCCTTGCTGACCGATCAGGATCTTCTGGTCGCCAACGTGCCGCATCTTCGTGACATCACAACGGTACTTGAGCTTCTGGGCCGTCTTGGTGCCAGAATCGAAGTCGATGAAAAGTCCGTTATCAGGGTCAACGCGGGCAAACTGACCTCGAGGCGGGCACCCTACGAGCTGGTCAAAACCATGCGCGCATCAATTCTGGTGCTCGGCCCTCTGCTCGCCCGCTTTGGCCAGGCTGAGGTATCACTTCCCGGCGGGTGTGCCATTGGTTCGCGGCCGGTGGACCTGCATGTCCGCGCGCTCGAGCAGATGGGCGCGGCGATCTCGGTCGAAGGGGGCTATATCAAGGCCAGTACCTCGGCGGATCGGCTGCACGGTGCCAAGATCGTCTTTGATACCGTGACGGTGACTGGTACCGAAAATCTCATGATGGCCGCGACGCTGGCCCGCGGGACAACCGTCCTTGAAAACGCTGCCCGCGAACCCGAGGTCGTCGATCTTGCCAATTGCCTCCTGGCGATGGGTGCCCGGATTGAAGGCGCGGGCAGTGATGTCATCGAGATCGAAGGGGTGGCAAATCTTACGGGAGCGATGCATCGCGTGATTCCTGACCGGATCGAGGCCGGGACTTTCATGGTGGCAGGCGCCGTCACCCAGGGAAAGATTCGTCTTCATGATGTGAACCCGGCTCATCTGGATGCCGTCACCGCCCGGCTGCGCGACGCCGGCGCGCAGATTTCAATTTCAGAGAACGGGCTGAGCCTTAAGATGCCTGACCGCCCGCGCGCGGTTTCAATCAGTACCGCCCCTTACCCCGGATTTCCAACCGATATGCAGGCACAGTTCATGCTGTTGAACTGTGTTTCAGAGGGCGCTTCGTCGATTACCGAGCACATCTTTGAAAACCGCTTCATGCATATACATGAATTACAGCGCATGGGTGCCGATATCAATCTGCATGGAAACACGGCATTGGTACACGGCGTGGAGCAGTTGGGCGGCGCGCAGGTGATGGCGACCGATTTAAGGGCCTCCGCCTGTCTGGTGCTCGCGGGACTGGTGGCTGGCGAGCAGACCGTGATCGACCGGATTTATCATATTGACCGCGGTTATGACTGCATCGAGGAGAAACTCCTGCAATGCGGTGCTGACATCCGCCGGGTTTCCGATTCGCGTTCGCCACAGGTCCGCGCCGTTCGCTAGCGCGATGCAGCCGGGTTCAAGCCGGTATGCGCGGATGGGATAGACCGGCAGATAGAGACACTCACAACGCCCTCACGTTTTGTGCAAAATCAGGCACTTCCCACAGCTTTTTAAAAGCGGTTATCATGTGGGTAACGAACAGCGGTTGCCCGGTCGGGTGAAACTGTTATTGACCGCGCGGAGCCCTTCCGGGGGCGCAGGAAAAGACCACACCAAGTAGGACAGGAGAAGCGTTATGGGAATGGGCGGCATCAGTATCTGGCAGTTACTCATCGTTCTGGTGATCGTGCTACTGCTTTTTGGCACCAAGAAGTTACGTAATCTCGGTACCGATCTTGGAGGCGCGGTGAAGGGCTTTCGCAGTTCGATGAAAGGCGTTGGAGATGTCGATGACTCAACGGAAGCAGAGGAAGCAGAGTCTGACGGTGGTCAGGAGAGTCTTGCCGAATCAGCCGAAGACGCCGACTCGGACAAGGATAACGCCAAAGTCTGACCCGCCCAAGGGGTGGCGCCATGTTCGACATTGGCTTTCTGGAAATTGTCATCATCGCTTCGATCGCCCTGGTGGTGCTGGGGCCCGAACGGCTGCCGCGCGCCGCGCGCACCGCAGGCATGTGGATCGGTCGCGCCCGGCGGATGGTTGCGGATGTCAAGTCAGACATTGACCGCGAAATCCGCGAAAGCGAACTGGCCGACATGCGTAAACTGGGTGATGAAGTCAGGGATGTCAAAGACGACATCACCAAGGCCACCGAGTCGATCAAGGACGACGACGCCATGGCGGACGTTGTCGATTCCATCAATGAGTCTGCCAAGACGCTTCGCGAAGACGCGACCGAGAAGACCGGCACCGGCTGACCAGTAAAGACCGGTGACGCGATCCTCCAACCCTTCGCAGATGCAGGGCACGACCTTCATGTCGCACCTGCTGGAGTTGCGCGACCGGCTGATGCGCGCCGGCGGGGCGGTACTGGTGCTGTTTATTGTTGCAGCCCCTTTCGCCAACACGCTCTACGAGTACCTGGCCGAGCCGCTGATGGCGGCTCTGCCGGAAGGCAACTCGATGATCTCGACCGAGCCGCACGGCCCGTTCTTCGTGCCGTTCAAGTTCGCCTTTGCCTTCGCCGCGGCTGTCGCGATGCCGTATCTGCTGTACCAGCTCTGGGCCTTTGTCGCACCAGGACTCTACGAGCATGAAAAACGCCTTACCGTTCCCCTGCTGGTGTCGAGCAGTGTGCTGTTTTATCTCGGTATCCTGTTCGCCTACTTCGTGGTGTTTCCGCTGATCTTCGCCTTTTTCACCAGCACCGCGCCCGAAGGCGTCCTGGTGATGACCGATATCAGCGCGTATCTCAGTTTTGTGCTGAAGCTCTTTTTTGCCTTCGGGCTGGCGTTTGAGGTGCCGGTCGCAACCGTGCTGATGGTACGTATGGGGATGACCACGCCTGAGTCCCTGGCAACTAAGCGGCCGTACATCATCGTCGGCGCTTTCGTGGCCGGCATGCTGATGACGCCGCCGGACATCTTCTCGCAGACCATGCTGGCCATTCCCGTATGGCTGCTGTTTGAGGCCGGTCTTTATTTTTCCCGCTCGATCAAAGCACGGCCGGCAGATGCCGAGGCGGAAGCGGATGAAGACGATATGGCGCTTGAGCGCGAACTGGATGATGGCATCACCGAGTTTGAGGAACTGGGTACCGACAAAGATACCCCCCGGTCCTGAACCGTTTCCAGGGAGCGAGCATCCTTGACAGGTTTTGAGGTCCGGATCGTGGACTGGTCACGCTACAGACAGGCACTGTCGGCGATTCGCCATGCGGTGTTTGTAAAAGAGCAGGGAGTGCCCCTTGAGCTGGAACTTGATGGTGAAGATGCGAGCGCACGCCACGCTGCGGCATTTTCAGATGATGGCGAGATTATCGGCACCGCCCGGATGCTGGATTCGGGCAAGATCGGGCGGATGGCCGTGTGCCAGCCGCTACGACGCCAGGGAATCGGCCGGGCTCTGCTGGATGCTCTCGTGGAAGAGGCACGGCGTATGGGTCTGGCGCATGTCAGCCTCGGTGCCCAGCTGCCGGCCATCCCTTTCTACGAAGGAGCAGGCTTTCAGGCTTATGGAGATGTTTTTTTGGATGCTGGCATCGATCACCAGATGATGAAACGGGTTTTTGAGTAACTGGCCGTGAGACCTGCGCCTTGAAAGCAAAACCGCCACGCGTCAACACCTTTGCCCTCGCCCCGGGGTCTCATCTCGCCGGGAAATACGAGGTCGTTTCACGGCTTGGATCCGGGTGGGAGGGCGAGGTCTACCTGGTGCGTGAGATTGGTACGAGAATTGAGCGCACCGTAAAGATCTTTTTCCCGCGGCGAAACCCCGGTAACCGGGCGCTTCGTTTTTATGCGCGAAAACTCCACAAACTACGGCATTGTCCGGTGGTCATTCAGTATCACACCCGGGACACCTTTGATTTCAAAGGCTTGCCGGTGGCTTTTCTGGTCTCGGAATTTGTCGAGGGCGAACTGCTTTCGGACTTTCTGAAACGCCAGCCGGGACGGCGGCTCAATCCCTTCCAGGGAGTGCATCTTCTGCACGCGCTGGCGCTTGGGATCGAGGCTATCCACAACGTCGGTGAGTACCATGGTGACCTGCACACGGATAACGTGATTGTGTTGCGCCATGGTCTGGGGTTTGAGTTCAAGCTGCTCGACATGTTCAGTT
>DCXP01000023.1:4316-17123 GCA_002327725.1 Proteobacteria bacterium UBA2133 | reverse complement strand
GTGGCCGGCACATAAGAGCCGCCCGCGTTTTCAAAAAATGCCCAGTCGCGGGTCTCCTCAGCGGCAAAAGCCGGAAACTGTGCCCGCACAAAATCCAGATCAAGTTCCATATTCTTTTCCGCTAACTTGAGTGTGTAACCTGAAATTCCACAAGCCCTCGGTCTTAATTCTGGCAACTCGGACAGTAATACGAAGCCCGCTGGCCGATCACCTTACGCCGAATCAGAACGGCACAGTTTACACAAGGAGAGCCTGCGCGCTCATAAACATCGAGCGACTGTTCAAAATAACCCGGCTCACCCGTGACCCTTGAATAGTCCCGCAGTGTAGTTCCTCCAGCCTTGATCGCCTCTGACAGCACTTGCCTGATCGCATCCAGCAACTGCTCAAACCGCGGCAGTGTCACCCGGCCCGCCGCACGGCCCGGGCGGATGCCGGCACGAAAAAGTGCCTCGCTGGCGTAGATGTTACCCACACCGACGATAATCCTGCCATCCATAATGAACTGCTTGATGCGGGTTTTTCGGCCCCGGGATAAGCGGTAGAGCGTGGCCCCTGTCAACGCCTCATCGAAGGGCTCAGGGCCGAGATTTTTGATCAGCGGACTATTGGTGAAATCCTGGGAGACCCACAGGATGCTGCCAAAACGGCGCGGGTCATGAAAACGCAGGACTTTTCCTGAATCAAGCACAAAGTCAACGTGATCATGCTTCACGAGCGGGGTGTCGGCTGGAACTACGCGAAGGCGACCGGACATCCCGAGATGAATCATCACGCTTCCGTGACTGAAGTTCAGCAGGATGTACTTGGCCCTGCGAGCGACGGAAGTAACGTGCTTTCCTTTCAGGGTGCGGTTGAGACCGCGGGACACCGGCCAGCGAAGTCTGCGCTCACGGACCACGACTGCGCGAATCTGCCGGCCAGCCACGACCGGACGCACACCCCGTACGGTAGTTTCGACTTCAGGCAGTTCCGGCAACCGATCCCCCCACCCTGCAATGATTTGCTGAGACCTGTTGTGGTCTTGCGCAGATTGTTCTCAAGTTGGTGCCCGACCCGCAATCTGTGTCGTACCCGTCGCACCCCGGCATCGTGACATGCGACAATAGTCCTTTTTTTTCGGACCCATCCTAGCGTTGATTATGGCCTTTCAGGTAACAAATCAGAAGACCGGCAATTCATTTTCGGTGGAAGATGCCGAGACGGTACTGGACGCCGCGATGCGCCAGAGTCGGGTTTTCAGTTACAGTTGCCGAAGCGGCTCCTGTGGCAGCTGCAAGGCGCGATTAATCTCCGGTGAAGTCGATCCCGGCGAATACGCAGCCAGTGCGCTCTCGGATAACGAATACGCCGCCGGCAGCATTCTGCTCTGTCAGGCCCGGCCCCAAAGCGACATTGTCATTGAGGCTAACGAACTTCCGCCGGGAATGGCCATGCCCATTCGGATCTTGCCCTGCCGGGTTGTGAGCCTCGAAAAGGCCAGCCACGATGTCATGCTCCTGCAGTTGAAGCTGCCTCAGAACCAACAATTTGAATACCTGCCCGGCCAATATATCGATATCCTCCTGCGCGACGGCAGGCGCCGAAGTTTTTCGATTGCCAATGCGGCAACCGATGGTGAAGATTTGCAGCTGCACGTGCGGCTTGTCCCCGATGGGCACTTCACCGGACAGGTCTTCACGACCATGAAAGCCCGCGATCTGCTGCGCTTTCAGGGACCACTCGGCACTTTTTTCCTAAGAGAAGACGAAACCCGGCCGGCCATTATGGTGGGAGGAGGTACCGGCCTTGCGCCCTTAAAAGCGATACTCGAGGTCGCGCTCGCAAAACATCCAGACCGCACTTTTCATCTTTTCTGGGGTGTGCGTTCAGGTGAGGATTTATATTTCGACAACGAAATCAGGCGCTGGCTAAATGCGCATCCCAATCTCATTTATACCCCGGTATTGTCGGAACCCAGAGCCGCCGACGGGTGGGATGGAGAAACCGGTTTTGTGCACGAGGCGGTATTGCGTGAGTATCCTGAACTTGACCGGTTTGAGGTCTACGCCAGTGGACCGCCGCCGATGATCGAGGCACTGAAAACCACCTTTGCAGCGCATGGACTGGCGCAAGAACGCTTGTTCTTTGATTCCTTCGAATTCACGGCTGACGTCAAATGAACAGCCTGTCGAACCCAGGCGCTGGGAGACTACTTTACGCTTGGGTTCTTTTTTCAACATCAATCAGCGGTACCAGTTCCCCCTCGGCGGCTGACAACTCACCTGACAAGCGCGGCGGATCTTTCGACTCCGGCGACTGCAGTCCACGGCGGTAGCACTGCAACGCTTTGTCCGATTCACCCATCGACTCCAGCAGCAGTCCCAACTCCAGATATCCCTCGCGCGAGCCGCCCAGGCGTACGGCCTTGAGAAGATGATCCCGGGCCTTTTCCCGGTCCTTGTTCTCAAGGTATAGACGCGCCAAGGTCATCAGCAGATCCGGATCATCTGTATGTCTTTGCGCCCATTGTTCTGCACGGCGCAACTGCTCCTCGATCTGCTGCGAGCGCGCGTGACCGTAGAGCCTGACCAGTTCTGAATCCCATTGCCGCACTATGCACTTGCGCAGGAACCGTTCAGCAGCATCGCCGCCACCCGAATTAATCAGGGCTCGTGCATATGCCGCCTGCAGCACAGGATCCTTGCGCTGGCGCCGGGTCAATCGTGTCCAGGCAGATCCCGAATCACTGTCCTGCGACAGACGCTGGGCGTGCATCTCCTGACGCAGGGAATCGAGCTCCGCACGCGGTAGCGCCCGAAGGTCACGGTTCCGCTTGAGCAGGCCTTCAAGGGCCGGCCAGTCGTGCTGCGAGCGCATCAGGCCCAACAGCATCCTCTGGACTGCACGATGGCGCACGCCCTGCTCATGAAGATCTTCCAGCACCCCTCTGGCTTCATCGAGCTGGCCGGCGCGCTCAAGCAGCCGGGCCCGGGTGATTTCAATCGCCTCAAGATGCTCCGGATCCTCCTCCCGGGCCACAGAAAGATAGCGGTCACGTGCCTCGAAATCCCCCCGCTGTTGCGCCGCATAAGCAGCGCCAAGGTACTGCAGTAGGGGCGTACTGCCCCTGCCGAGACCCTCGTTAAGCGCGAGTTCGGCCTCTTCCCATTCACCTTCGATGAGGCGCGCATAACCCGTCAAGGTCGCGCGATCAGCCTGATCGTGCCGACGGCGGGCCCGCCAGTGATGAAGATCGCGGGGTGCGCGAAAGACTCGAAACAGGATCCTGATCAGGATATAGACAACGACCAGCGCCAACACCAGACCGGCGAGAAAAAGTGCCAGAGATACTTCAATCTCATAAGGCCATCGGGAGATGAGAACGTAACCCGGATCCTCCCGGGCCAGCAGCCCGAGCGTCAGTGCAGCCGCCAGCGCAACCAGTACCAGTACGATAGCCGTCACTCAGCCTGATCCCTTCTCCTAATCTCACTGCGCAACAACGTCAGTGAAGCGGAGATATCGGGGATGTCCTGCGCTACCTGGACCTGCATCACTTCTGACAACTGCGCGTCAAAACGCTGTGTCGCAGAGGACGGTTCGAAATAACCGCTGAGCCAGGACCGGGCCTCGGCAAGGTTCTCCTGATAAAGCGGCTGATCGCTGCGAAGCAAAGCCAGTTGTGCAACCAGCAAATGCAGCCGAAGGTTTTCGTAGGCGAGAAAACGCTCGCTGTTATCCAGCTTGGGAAGCTGGGCTTCATCAACCCGGCGGACCCGTACGAGACTTCCAAGATCATCCAATACACGTCCCATCAGCGTTCCAAAAAATCCCGGTTCCTCGGTCCCTACTGACGAGGAGGAGACTGCATCACCGGCACTTTCATCCTTATCTTTGGCCGTTGTCCAGTCCGGACGGTCGCTGTCTCCTTTGAGTGGTAAGGCAGCAACCGTCTGAACCAGTGATCCAAGCACAAGGGCAGTCCCGGAGGGATCCGTCGAATCCAGTTGATCGAGTGTGCTCAGTTCTTGCGACAAGGCTCTGCGCACCTCCAGAATCCCGGGATCTGCAAACGCACGGAGCCTGTCGTCAGCAAGCCTGAGCGCCCGCTTTGCGAGGTCGATATCACTTAGCAGGGTTAATCGCTGGTTGGCCAGCAGCAAGAGGTGTGCGACCTCGCGCAGCAGCCAGTCTTCATGCACTGCCCCGATCTGTGAGCGGGTCGCGGCAACCACGCCGGCAAGCGATGAAATCTCGTCATCCTGCTGGGCAATTGCGCCGGCCTGTTCATCAGCCAGCGCCTTAAGTCGCGCATGCAATGCGGCTTGAACTGCATCCAGCTTTTCAAGGAGTTCCCGCTTATCTTCCAGACTCCGGCTCAGCGCGGTATCCACCTTGGCCTGCAGTTCGGACTGACTATCCACGAGCCGGTCAACTTCCCGGCTCATTCCGTCAAGACGACCCAGGTCGCGGCCCACCTCCAGCTGTCCGGCTACCTGCGTGACGTACCAGGTGTAGATGCTGACACCGGCGCCAAGGATGGCGATCACGAGAGCGAGTGAGGCTACCCAGCCTGCCTTGCCATTGTCTCTTGGCGGCGTCGGAATCACTGGGATGGCAGCGGTGGTCTGTGACTCCTTTTCTGTTTCAGGCACGGCCGCTCCTGCCCCGGGCTGCTGCGTGGATGGCGTCTTCGAAGGATCTCTATTGGATGTCACGGATACCTCTCGCGTGTCAGTGTCTGCGCCGGATTGGGCTCTGTGTTCTTGTTTGAGCGCCTTCACAAGAGAGGGCATCCCCGCATTGTCTGCTACAACAACGCTTCCTGCAAAACCGAGCGACCTGCAATGCTCACCAATGCGCCGGCTCGATACCACAATGGTCATATTCTCGATCAATTGCGTGATCTTTGTCCCCAGCATGGACCACAGGTGGTCTGTGGCACTGACGCTGGTCAAAATGAGGGCATCAAAACCGCTGTCACCCCAGCGACCCAGGATATTCGCATCCACCTGGTCCAGGGGAATTCTCCGGTAACAGGGAAGATGTGAAACCCGGGCGCCGCGCTGGGTTAGTTTATCGGCAAGCAATTCCCGTCCGGCAAAACCGCGAATGATCAGGACGGACCGCCCGGCAACCTGCTCAAGATCCGGCAGGGCGAGGAGGGTCTCGCTGTCGTACTTCCCCTTCGGGACTGCGCTGACCTTAACTCCCCTGGCGACAAGCTGTCGTGCGGTTCCGGGACCGACCGCGAGTACGCTGGCATTTTCAGGAAGATGGCGGCCCAGTCGTGCCAGCATGGATAAGCCATAGGTGGCTGCGTTAGGGCTCACAAATATCGCAATATCTACCTGGTCTAACTGATCCAGACCCGGTGCAAGCGCAGCATCATGATCATCAACCGGCTCAATTTTTGTTACCGGAAACCGGATCGCTTCTCCGCCCGCTTTCTCGATAAGTTCACAAAGCTCATCTGCCTGATGTGCTGCCCGCGTCACAACAACCGACATGCCCGCAAGATCAGCCATCAGCCACCGACTGCAGGATCGTCTGTGCGCCCTGGCTCAGAAGGTCTTCGGCAAGAGCGCGGCCGATTGCCTCGGGGTCCGCCAACTGCCCCTCGGCAGCGGCAAACAATACCTCGGAACCATCCGGCCGGCCGACCAGTCCACAAAGAGACAATTGCTCGCCTTGAATCTCGGCGTAGGCCCCGATAGGCACATGACAGCCACCGCCGAGCTCGGCATTGACAGCGCGCTCGGCCCGGACCCGCAAATGTGTAGCTGGATGATCGAGCGGGGAAAGCAGCCTGCTAGTCTCATCATCGTCCAGCCGGCACTGGATACCCACTGCACCCTGACCCACCGCAGGCAGCATCACCTCTGGCGCAATAATCTGACGGATACGCTCTTGCATCTGCAGCCGCACCAGGCCGGCGGTTGCGAGAATGATGGCATCGAAATCACCTGCATCCAGCCGCGCCAGACGACGGTTGACATTACCCCGAAGATTTTCCACTTCCAGTTCTGGAAAGCGATGCCGCAGCACCGCCTGGCGCCTCAGGCTGCAGGTGCCCACCACCGCACCCACCGGAAGATCCTGTAGATCTGCATAACGGGAGGAGACCAGCGCGTCGCACGGATTCTCCCGCTCGCAGATGACAGGAATATGAAGCCCCTCGGGTTCCGTGACGGTCACATCTTTCATCGAATGAACCGCGAGATCAATCCGATGCTCGAGCAACGCCTGTTCAAGTTCTTTGAGGAAAAGCCCTTTGCCGCCCTTTGAGGCGAGCGGAACATCGAGCGTACGGTCCCCTTCCGTGGTAATCCCGACCAGCTCGATGTTGAGGTCCGGATGCGCACGCATAAGCGCATCACGTACAAAGACAGCCTGCCACATGGCAAGATCGCTGCGTCGGGTGCCGATCCTGAGGATTGTCACGGGGTATCGTGGGCCAGGCTTTTGCTTCGCTGATTGCCGTCAGTCAATCCTAGCGAAGTGACCAGGACTCGTCCAATGAGGCAGGTCAACCCTGGCCCAAAGACATTAAATTTCAGAGTCTCAGGCAGCCTGTGATTCAGCCATGGCCGTACGGATGAACCCGGCAATCCACTCAAAGGCCAAAGCACCATCCACGGGCTTGGCCAGCGAGGCCATTCCTTCTGAGATCCGATCCGCCGGAATGATCGCCCGGCGCGCCTCCATCAATGCCTGCGAATACTCAGTAGTGAACTCAGGATGGCCCTGGATACCCAGCATATGTCGCCCGACAGTGAAAATACTGTTGCGGCAATAATCACTGCCCGCGATCAGCGTTGCATCTTGCGGGAGGTCTGTCACCTGCTCCTGATGGCTCACCACGAGATTGACTCTATCAACCGGTTCGCCCATCCAGAGAGGTTGACGGTATACGGCGCTGGTCGCGACGCCGATACCCCAGCCCTGATCGGCAAATTCAACCTTCCCACCCAGCGTCTTAGCCATCATCTGCATGCCGTAACAGATTCCGATAAACGGCCGCTGAAGTTGCGACACCTCCTGTACAAAGTCACAAAAACCATGCGTCCAGTCGTTATCGTCGTTAACGCTGTGGCGTGACCCGGTCGTGATCCAGGCATCGCAGGCGTCGGGTCTTGGAATCTCACCATCAAATACGCGCCAGGTCCTGCAGCTCAATGCCGGGTCAGCAACTGTCAGACTCTGCGCAATCATCTCGTTATAGTCGACGAACAACTGGCGCAGATTCTCGGGTACTTCACCGCATTGCAGAATTCCAACGGTGGGATTTGTGCTCGAAACCTTGCCCATGGGTCCTACCCGAGGTCACCTTTGAGGGCTTTTAAGAAGATTGACCGGTACTCATCAGCGCTGAAGAGGATCGGGTTGGTGCCGCTGGAGGGGTCCACCTCAGCCATGGCGCCGACCTTTTCGGCTTGCGCATCGTCAATGCCGAGTGCCGCAAGATCACGGGGTATGTTGAGTGTCTCCCGCAACTCCAGGACCCAGTCGAGAAAGGGCGCAAAGCCGGGATCGGGAATACCGATACTTCGCGCAAGCCGGGTCATGCGCTCGTCGATCACCTTGCGGTTTTCCACCAGCACATAAGGCATCAGGACCGCATTCAAGGTGCCGTGATGGGCGTTATAAAGGGCGCCCAGAGGGTGTGCCAGCGCATGCATCGCACCGAGCCCCCGCTGAAAAGCGGTCGCCCCCATGGTGGATGCCACCAGCATCTGGGTGCGGGCTTCAAGGTCCGCGCCATCAGCAACCGCAGTGGGCAGATACTCTTTAACCAACCGGATACCTTCGGTGGCAATACCTTCCGCCATCGGGTGATACGCCGGCGAGCACCATGCCTCGAGGCTGTGTGACAGGGCATCCATTCCGGTCGCTGCTGTCAGAAGTGGTGGCAATCCGACGGTGACGACCGGATCAAGGATCACGACGGCGGGCACGATATCCGGATGAAAGATCAGCCGCTTCACCTGATGGGCCTCATCCAGAATGACCGAGACCCGGCCCACTTCCGAACCGGTGCCGGCTGTCGTCGGAACCGCCACGACCGGTGCAATCGCCTGCGCATCAGCCCTTGTCCAGTTATCCCCGATATCCTCAAGGTCCCATATCGGGATCTCCTGGCCTGCCATCAGCGCAATGGCTTTGCCGCCATCCAGCGCACTTCCGCCACCAAAGGCAATCACGCCGTCATGAGCGCCGTCCTTGAAAGCGCTAACGCCCTGCTCCACATTGGTGCCGGTGGGGTTGGGCTGCACCTCGCTGAAAACTGAACACTCGAGGCCCTCTGCTGTGCATGCGGCGAGCGCCTGCGCGAGAATCGGCAGATCAGCAAGGCCGGGGTCGGTCACCAGCAGCGGTTGTCGGATATTCAGATCAACGCAACAGGCCCCGAGTTCTGAAAGGCGCTCAGCGCCCACGCGGATCGATGTCGGGTAGTTCCAGTTCGCTTTCAATGGATACTCCTAATTTTCTTCACTTTGACCTGCTGTCTGGCCTTTGCAGGGGCAATCCGGGCTCTATCGCCCCTTCGCTGCCGGTCCGCATATTGCCCTGGGTGTGGACCCTATACCGCAGTATCCGCAGAGGTAAAATGGAGCGGGTGATGGGAATCGAACCCACGTCATCAGCTTGGGAAGCTGAGGTTCTACCATTGAACTACACCCGCATTGTAAATACGGCTAAGGTTATCACTGACCTGCGCCGGCGAACAGGTCCTCTGATTTTACCGGCAGATTTCCTCGAGGTGATGAGTTGGAGCATTCGAGAGACATGAATGACCTCACTGAAAGACCGGTGCGAAGTTTCGTCCGGCGCGAGGGCCGGATGACAGCCGCGCAAAAACGGGCACTGGAAAAATTGTGGCCAGTCTACGGAATTGATGTTGATCGCGGTCTTGCCGGAAAACTTCCTGCCCCCAGGAATGGCCGGGTCACTCTGGAGATTGGCTTTGGTGACGGAGAAGCACTGCTCGCACTTGCCAAACAAAGTCCGCAAGGGCGCTTTATTGGGATTGATCCCCATCGGCCCGGTGCGGGACGACTGCTTTTGCAGCTTGAGCGCGAGGAAGTCGAGAATGTACGTCTTATCATAGGTGATGCAGCCGAACTTGTACCCTCGATCGAGCCCAAATCGTTAACACAGATTCTTGTACTTTTTCCCGATCCCTGGCCGAAAAAACGCCATCACAAACGTCGACTGCTCACTCCGGAATTTTTGCGCATATTGGGGGAAAAACTGCAGCCTCAGGGAGGCCTGCACATTGCTACCGACTGGCATGAGTATGCCGAGGAGATTCTCAACGCGCTTGATGAGACGCCAAACCTTTGTAATGAAGCCGGCCGGCTCGCATTTTGTGCACGCCCCGACTGGCGGCCTGTGACCAAGTACGAGCAACGCGGGTTGCGGCTCGGTCACCAGGTATTCGATATCGCTGGCAAAAGAATATGAAGCCCGAACACCCATCCTGGTGGGATCCACACTCGGATCAGCCGTTCAAGCTCGACCGTTCGGAAAAGCCCCGGCTGAAGGCTGGCCATCTCAACGAGTATCTGCGAACGGCGCTTACCGCCATAGGGTCAATGCCGGCAATTGCGTGGCACTACTCGCGTTCACAGAAGATGATGCCGCCACCGCCCGCTGAGTTTATCGGCCTTGGTATCTCTCCCGATCACGGGGATCACGATGCAGTCGCTGACCTGATTGAAGAGTTAGGCGTTCGGAAACTGCTGCTGCGGGTACCCTCCTGGCACACCGGTGCACTTGATTACTACCTCGACTTTGCGGCCCGGTTCAAAGACCGCGAACTGCTGATCAATATCCTGCAGTCCCGGAAAAGCGTATTGGACCCATCAAGCTGGCTCGATGCCGTTGACGAGATTATCAGTGCCTTCTACCCGCTGACCAAGACGTTTCAGATCGGTAACGCGGTGAACCGCAGCAAGTGGGGCTGCCACCATACCGGTGACTATCTTGAACTCCTGAACGGGATAGACAATCTTCGGAAGAGCCGACCGGACCTTATCCTGGGTGGATCGTCTGTTATCGACTTTGAACCGCTGGCGACACTTCGTACCTTGACCAACAGCAACTGCTACCAGCTTGACGCCTGCACCTGCGCGCTATATGTGAACCGCCGGGGTTCACCTCATGCCCGCCAGTACGGATTTTTCGACCTTGAACGGAAAATCCGATTGATTCACGCGATGGCACAGGGATCAAACCGCTGTGCACCTCGTCTCTGGATCACGGAGACCAACTGGCCGCTTCTGAACACGCGGCCCTATACCCCCAACTCGGGCCTGCCGCGCTCCACGGTCGATGAAACCACGCAGGCGAAGTACCTCACTGAATACTACCGGATCGCGTACCGAACCGGTTGTGCCGAACGGGTCTACTGGTGGCAGCTGGTCAACCCAGGGTACGGCCTGGTGGATCACCGCGAAGGCATCATGCGCAGGATGCCTTCGTTTAACGCATTTGCCGATCTATTTAAGGGCGTGCTTCTTTCGGAGTAAAGGCAGCGAAACCCTAGATCGTCATCTGCCGTACGCCGGCGTCGCTTCCCACCAACAGTACGTCTGCCCGTCGGGCCGCAAAGAGCCCGTTATCAACCACACCCGGGAGCAGGTTGATCTTCGACTCCATCGCCAGAGGGTCTGTGAGATCAAGGCCGCGGACATCCAGGATCACATTGCCGTTATCCGTGGTGAAGTCGGCGCGCAGTTGCGGCTGGCCGCCCATTGCGATCAGTTTACGGGCCACAAGGCTCTGCGCCATCGGGATCACTTCGACCGGCAAAGGAAAGGATCCAAGATGATCTGACAACTTGGATTCATCAATGATGCAGATAAACCGCCTGCTGGCGCTGGCCACAATCTTCTCGCAGGTGAGCGCCCCGCCGCCACCCTTGATCAACTGCAGATGCGCTGTCGCTTCATCGGCGCCGTCAACGTAGAGCGACAGATCTCCGGTGCGGTTGAGATCCAGCACCGGCAGACCGATCGCCTTGAGCCGATCAGCGGATGCCTCTGAACTGGAAACGACACCATCGATTCTGCCTTTGACACCGGCCAGGGCGTCGATGAAAAAGTTGGTGGTCGACCCGGTTCCGACGCCCACGATCTCCCCGGATTCGATGAAATCAAGCGCGGCCTGCGCAGCGAGGCGCTTTTGCTGATCCTGGCTCATGGTTAAAATCCTGGGTAGACGGTGTCTGGATTTTACCTCCTGCCGTAGGAAACAGTTGATTCAGATAAACTCTAAGCGTAGTCAGACGATACGCATCGCGCCGCGTGGCGCGGCAATACCTTGGCGAGTACCGATTGGATGGAAGAATTTACCGGTCTTTTCAATCTTCCGGGGGAAGGCTTCGTCGCCCAGTTGCGCAACGGCGGCCGGTCATCTCTTTACGACCGACAGGGTCTTCAGTACCTGATTCTGCAAAGAAAGCAGGAGGGTGGTGATACCGAAGCGGCCGAGCAGGCGCTTGCCCGAATGAACTCGGTGCAGAACACCATCGGGCTGCACCTTTCCGGAGGAGGTTAGGAATCCGCCGACTCTGGCTCTGGGTTTTACTGACGGGTTACCCAGGGCAGGTCTCTTAGGCCCTCGTCCCGCATTTTCTCCACACTCTTCACGCCTTGTAGTAAGAACGGTACCAGTCAACAAAGCGCTGGATACCTTCTTCCAGCTTCATCTTTGGTCGGTAGCCAAAGTCCGATTCCAGTGCCGTCAGGTCCGCCTCGGTCGCGCGAACGTCGCCATCCTGCATCGGCAGAAGATCAAGTTCCGCCTGCTTTCCCAATGCCTTTTCAAGCGCCTGAATGTAGTCCATCAGGGGCACCCGGTGACTGTTGCCGATGTTGTAGATGCGCCAGGGTGCGCTGGTGCTGCGATCCGGATCGTTTGCGCCATCTGATCTTTCAGCCGGCTGATCAATCACCCGGACGACACCCTCGACAATATCGTCTACATAGGTGAAATCACGAACCATCTCGCCCCGGTTAAAGACCGGAATAGGCTCATCCTGCAGAATTCCCCGGGTGAACTTGAAGAGCGCCATGTCAGGTCTGCCCCACGGACCGTAAACAGTAAAGAACCGAAGTCCGGTCGTGGGCATTCCGTAAAGGTGTGCGTACGCATGTGCCATCAATTCGTTGGCCTTTTTGCTCGCGGCATAAAGCGAGATGGGATGGTCCACATTGTCCTTTTCTGAAAACGGCAGTTTGGTATTCGAACCGTAAACCGAACTTGACGAGGCATAGACCAGATGACGCACCCCGCTGTCCCGGCATCCCTCAAGGATATGACCAAATCCGACGAGATTGGCATCGATGTAAGCGGCCGGATTTTCGATCGAGTAGCGTACACCCGCCTGCGCTGCGAGATTAACCACCGCATCAAAACGGTTTTTGGAGAAAAGACTTTGCATCCCGCCCTGGTCCGAAATATCGGTTTTGATGAAATCAAACTGATCCGACGATGTTAAGCGGGCGAGTCTTGCTTCCTTAAGAGACACATCGTAATAGTCATTCAGGTTATCGATTCCGGTGACCCTATCCCCACGCTCAAGCAGCCGAAGCGCAAGACCTGCGCCAATAAATCCAGCTGCACCCGTAATCATCACATGCACGGCTACAAACTCCAGTAACGCAAGGTTTCATCGTCAGCAGCGGCTGACGCCCGGAATACCGCCTGGATATCGACCAAAACGCCGGGCGTTTTGGTCATTGACTGCAACCAGGCATACCCTTTCTCACAGAGTTCCCGGTGCGGTACGGCGAGGAGTGTCACCGCCGCAGGCTC
>DCXP01000023.1:0-3978 GCA_002327725.1 Proteobacteria bacterium UBA2133 | reverse complement strand
TTCTTAAGATGAACACCTGTTTCATCATAAACCAACGAGACATCTGCGCGGGGGTCAACTGCAGAAACCTTGAGTCCGAACCCCTCCAATGCTTCGATCAGCGGGAACACCTGGGAATTGCGGGTATCGGGACAATTTTCTTTAAACGTCACGCCGAGCACATTCGCGGTCGCTCCCGATGCGGAGATTCCCTCCTCAGTCATGAGTTTCAAGGTCTTGCCTGCCACAAAATGCGCCATGCTGTCGTTGATGCGCCGACCGGCAAGAATGACCTCGGGCTGATAGCTGACCATCTGGGCTTTGTGGGTCAGGTAGTAAGGGTCAACGCCGATGCAGTGCCCGCCGACAAGGCCCGGCTTGAACGGCAGGAAATTCCACTTGCTGCCCGCCGCATCGAGCACATCACGGGTATTGATGTTGAGCCGGTCGAAGAGCACGACCAGTTCATTTACCAGGGCGATATTGAGATCCCGTTGTGTGTTTTCAATAACCTTCGCGGCCTCAGCAACCCGGATGCTCGGCGCCCGATGGATACCTGCCGGTACCACTTCACCGTAAAGCTGCGCAAGCATGTCGAGGGTCTCATCATTATCAGCCGACACCACCTTGGTGATTGTTGCCAATGTATGCTCAGGATCACCCGGATTAATGCGTTCTGGCGAGTAGCCTACGGAGAAGTCTTTTTTCCAGGTAAGGCCCGAGGCAGATTCAAGTTGCGGCACGCAGACCTCCTCTGTTGCCCCGGGATAGACCGTTGATTCGTAGACCACCGTCGACCCGGAACCCATGACGCTCCCTACCGTCCGGCTTGCGCTCAGCAGCGGGCCAAAATCCGGATTACACGCCGAATCGACCGGCGTCGGCACCGCGACAATAAAGATCTCACAGCCTTTAAGGTCCGAGGGCCGGGTTGTGAATTCAAGGCTGTCAGCGGCGCGTAACTCGGCCTCGGAAACCTCTCCGGTGGAATCGTAGCCCGACTGGTAGTCAGCGATTTTCTTGGCATCCAGGTCCAGACCGATCACGCTGTGGGTACGGCCCAGGCCGGCCGCAAGCTGGATGCCGACATAGCCAAGGCCGATAATGGCAATCTTCATCGGTTACGCCTCCACCGCAGCGCTCTGAGACGGTGCGCTCGCGCATGACGCAATGGCGTCATGCAGGGCCTGCGACACTCTGACCTGGGTCGCTTCATCAAGATACGGATGCATCGGCAGGCTTAGCACCTCCCTCGCGGCACGGCCGCTCTCAGGGCAGTCCTCACCGGAGTGTGCGAGCGCAGGCTGATCATACAGCGGTGCAGGATAGTGAACTGCACTGGGTACCCCCTGCTCGGATAAGGACTTCTGTATTTCATCGCGGTCAGCCACCCGGATCGTGTACTGCGCCCAGGCGGACGTGTTATGGGGTCGAACCACCGGTAAGGTTATACGCCCGGCGTCCTGAAGATCGGCCAATAACTCAGCATAGCCTTCGGCCACCCTCTGACGGGCGGCAAGTTCATCCGGGAATATCTTCAGTTTGGCGGTTAAGACTGCTGCCTGGATCGTATCCAGGCGACCGTTAATGCCGAGGGCTGTGTGGTGGTAACGGCCCTGCTGGCCGTGGTCCCGAATCTGCCGCAACCGGTCCGCCAGAGAAGCATCCTGCGTGAAGCACGCGCCGCCGTCTCCATAGGCTCCCAGAGGCTTGGCGGGGAAAAAACTGGTACAGGCAAGATCGCTCAACGCGCATGAACGACGGCCATGAAAACTTGCTCCAAAGCTCTGCGCAGCATCCTCTATCACGGTGAGGGAATAGCGTCGGGCGATAGCGTTGATCTCCTCCATCTCGGCGCATTGCCCATAAAGGCTGACCGGCATGATCGCGCGCGTACGCGAACCGATAGCCGCCTCGATTCCCCCTGGGTCAAGATTAAAGGTTTCGGGATCAATATCCACATAAACCGGCAACCCACCCAGAAGCACGATGGTCTCCGCGGTGGCAAAAAACGTAAACGGCGAGGTGATCACTTCATCCCCGGGCTTGATATCGATCGCCATCAAGGCTGCAAGCAGCGCATCGGTGCCGCTCGATACACAGATGCAATGTGCTGCACCAGACGTCTCTGCAAGCTGTGCCTCTAACCGACCGATCTCCTCGCCCATCACATAGCGGCCATGGTGCAGTACACGGTGGATGCCTTCCTCAAGTTCTGCTCTGATGCGATCCTGCTGGGCGCCAAGATCGATAAAGGCGACCTGACTGTCGGGTTGCGCGATCTTAAGACCGTGGATGGAGACAAAAGGTGCGCCCCGCGCCAGTCGACTGTGGTCGGCGGTCACCACCCATGCCTCACTTCCGAGACGGGTGGCGGCCCGGGTGAGTGCGAGTGCGATCGGGTCCGGATCATCGTTGCCCTGCAGATCGCCCGCGAGCGCTGACAACCACTGGACTCCGGCCAGGCTCTGCCCAAGATGCTGGCGCGGTGTGAGCGCGCTCAAGCCCTCAGAAGATGCAGCACTTTCCATCAAGGCCTTCGACCGGCTCAATAGATCGGAATACTCACCCGCATAACACCAGACCCTGACATCTTTTTCCTGGAGGGACTTCAAGAGCCCATCTAATTCAGAGCCCGTCCCCTGATTACAAAGGGCAGAGGCCGCGCTTGCATCGAGCAGCAGATGGTTTGGTGAGGAAGTCGTCATTTATTCTGTCCAACCGCGCAGTCGATATACCAGAAGTCCGAGTTTTTCACGCATCACCGCCTGTGCTTTGCCGAGGTTGCCCAGACTGGGCCACCAGTCAAGCAGTTTCGGCCGGCGGTAATCTGTGATTGAAAAACTAGAAGGCGAAGGCACCACCTCAAAGCCCGCCCGACCAAAGACAGCGGCCGCCCGGGGCATATGAAAGGCATTTGTAACCAACAGTATTCTATCAACGCCCTGCGCTGCCAGTATCTGATGGCTATAGAGGGCATTCTGACGGGTATTACGGCTTTTGCTTTCGGTGACGATGACATCATCCGGAACACCCCAGCCGGTTAATATGGTTTTGCTGTAGCTTGCTTCGGCGTAGAGACCCTCCTGGGGAAATACGTTACCGCCCGTCACCATGATCAGCGGAGCCTTGCCGGCCTTAAAGAGACGAAACGCATGCAGCAGCCGGTTGCCATGCAGTTGACTCTGCGTCCTGGGTGGGACCGGAATGCCCACATCACCCCCCAGCAGAACGATAGCGTCTGCGGTTGGCGAAGATAACACCGGTACGGGTGGATACTGAAGCTCGTGCTCGCGATACAACATCAGTGACAAGGGAGACGCGCAAACTACCAGGACAGCAAAAGCAACGAAAACCGCGAAGACGCCACTGCGGCGCCGACCAGCCATGATCAGCGCCAATGCAGCGAGTAACAGCAGCAGCGCCAGATTAAATGGATAGACCAGCTGCGGCAGAAATTTCGACAGCGTAATCCAGTCAGGCACAGGTATCAAAAATCCTCAATGCTAAAGACGGCACAAACAGTGGAGTCACACTCGACGCAGCGGGCTCACAGAAACCAACAACCGGTTTCTGCTCCTACGAGAACTGCGGCTTTGGGCATCAGTCCTTCGAATCGGCGATGCTGACTTTTTCAACGACGATGTCTTCACTCGGCACATCCTGGTGATATCCCGCGTTGCCCGTTTGCACCGCTGCAATCGCTTCCACCACCTCCATCCCTGAAATTACCCGGCCAAAGACAGCATAACCCCAGCCCGAGCCTGACTTTTCGGTGTGATCGAGAAAACTGTTGTCTTTGAGGTTAATAAAAAACTGTGACGTTGCCGAATGCGGATCGTTGGTGCGCGCCATGCAGATGGTGCCTGTCAGGTTCTTAAGCCCGTTGTCGGCTTCGTTTTCGATCGGCGCACGGGTGGCTTTTTCACGCATGCCACTTTCCATTCCGCCCCCCTGGATCACAAATCCTGGAATCACGCGGTGGAAGATGGTGCCGTC
>DCXP01000032.1 GCA_002327725.1 Proteobacteria bacterium UBA2133 | reverse complement strand
GGTCGCGGCGAACGGCTGGCGCCACTGACCGATGTGACGCCAAAACCCCTGCTCGAGATTGCAGGGAAACCACTGATCGACCACCACCTTCACGCGTTGGCTCACGCGGGCGTCACCCAGGTCACTGTCAACGTCACCCATCTAAGCGAACAGATCGTTGCCCATCTCACGAGTGTCCGCCCCGACCCTGTCCGGGTTGGTTTCTCTCATGAACCGCAAGGCGCCCTTGAAACAGGGGGCGGCATTCACAATGCGCTTGACTTGATTGAGAGTGATCCCTTTATCGTGGTGAATGCAGATATCTGGACAGACTTTTCATTCGCGCCGCTTCCAGATACCATCGAAGGTCTCGCCCATCTTGTGCTGGTGCCAAATCCGCAGCACCACCCCGACGGGGATTTTGTGTTTCACGATGGGGCGGTCCAGCAGACAGGCCAAGGTTCAACGACCACCCTGACCTACTCCGGAATCGGGCTTTATAGAAAGCGCCTGTTTAAAGATTGCAGCAGTGGTCGTTTTCCGCTGGCGCCGCTATTGAACCAAGCCGCACAGGCCGGTCAACTGAGCGGCGAAGTGTATCGCGGCAACTGGATGGATATCGGTACGCCGCAACGGCTCGAGCAAGCGCGGCGCCAAGCCGAAGGCGAGCTCAGGCAGCCTTAGATTTGCACGCGCAATCCACGAGGCTGCCAGGCCAACAGCTGAAGCTTGGAATCTTGCGCCTCAGACTTTGCCCGTTGCACCAGTAGCAAGCGTAGCGAGCAGGATCGCCTGTAACACGTCGGCCGCCTCGTCCACCGTTACCGTCAGCCCCTGCGCTTTCAGGCTGGTTACACGAAGATCTGAAAAGCCGCAGGGATTGATGCGGGAGAACGGATCCAGATCCATATCAACGTTGAGACTCAGGCCATGGTAGCAGCAGCCTGAGCGCACCCTGAGTCCAAGTGCCGCGATTTTCTCTCCATCAATGTAAATGCCGGGCGCGCCGGGCCGGGTTGCCGCGCCGAGACCGAATTCGCCCAACAGCATGAGCAGTGATGTTTCGATCAGGCTGACGAGTTGGCGGACCCCAAAACCCAGCCGCCGAAGATCGAGCAGCAGGTAGGCAACCAGTTGCCCCGGCCCGTGATAGGTAATCTGCCCCCCCCGATCAGACTTCAGCAGGGGTATGTCGCCGCCCCCATCTCGCACAGACTCCCGGCAACTCACGCCCTGGGTATATACCGGCGAATGCTCAAGAAACCAGATCTCATCAGGCGTGTCGGGCTGACGCGTGTGTGTCCAATCCCGCATCTGCACCAGCGTTGTCGCGTAATCGCGAATCCCAAATCGGCGAAACTCCAACGATGGCGTCATCGTACGTTACTTTGCAGAGCACCTACAGCGTAAGCAGAATGTCACTCTCGCTATTGAGATCCATGTAGATGGCATCCAGCTGTTCACGGCTGGTTGCCTCGATCGTGCAGCTGACCGAGACATACTTGGAGGAGCCGCTCTCCCGGGTACTGAGATCGAGGATCCTTGCGCCTGCCAGATGGCGCGAGACAATGGCCCGGACACGCTGGTCGAAGCCAAGCACCTGTTTTCCCATCGCCTTGATCTGAAATTCGCAGGGAAAATTCAGCAGTTCTTCAGAAATTGTTGCGCCTTCGTCCTCTACTGGCATCAGTAAAACCAGAGTCGAACAGCGTCCGACAGTCGATGCATCCACGACCCCGCAGCAACACCCTGGAGCGCCACCAGGGGCCGGGAGAGGAGTTGTGAATCACCCAATGTGACCATCAGTGTTCCCAACTCCTGGCCTTGCGTAACCGGCGCCACCACGGGATCAGTCAGCGACACGCTGGCTTTCAGGTTTTTGCCGGAACCTTTGGCCAGCACCAGTGCAATGGGCTCTGACAGGCCGAGAGGCACCGCGCCCGCTTCGCCTTTAAATACCCGCGGCTCCACGATCTTTTGGCCAGCGGGGTAAAGATCGTGGTTCTCGTAGGCGGCAAAACCAAAGCGCAGCAGTGAGTAAACAGCATCCGCCCGCTCACGGTCACTCTTGGCGCCGATTACCGTGCCGATCAGTCGCATCCCGTCACGCTGTGCCGAGCCGACCAGGCAGTAACCCGCTGACCGCGTATGGCCGGTCTTTACGCCATCGATGCTGCTGTCGCGGCCGAGCAGGGGGTTGCGGTTCTTCTGGGTAATATCGTTCCAGGTAAATTCGCGGACCGCATACCTCCGGTAGTGGTCGGGCTGGCTATCGATAATTGCGCGCGTCAGCAATGTCACATCCCGGGCTGTGGTGTAGTGATCCGGGTGCGGCATCCCGGCGCTGTTCACAAAGTGACTGTTGCTCATACCGAACTCAACAGCCGTCTGGTTCATGAGGTCAGCAAAACCTTCTTCGCTGCCGGCAACATGTTCCGCGAGTGCAACTGCCGCGTCATTCCCAGACTGGACGATCAGCCCCATGAGGAGGTCCTCGATTCGGACCTTGTCACCTGCCTCGATAAACATGCGTGACCCTCCGGAACGCCACGCTTTTTCGCTGATCAGTACGATATCGTCGAGTTTCACGGTACCGCGCTCGATTTCACGAAAAACGATATAGGCGGTCATCAACTTGGTCAGGCTGGCAGGTTCAACCGGGGTGTCTGCCCCGCTTCCGGCAAGTGTCAGCCCGGTTGCTGCATCCATCAGCAGCCAGGACGCCATCTTCAGTTTCGGCGGCGGAATCGTCGACCTCATCGCCTCGGAAAGATCCGACTCAATCTCTGCTGACGCCATCGATGGCATGAATACAAGACACATGCAGAAGATACTGTGGCGAAGCACGCTTACCCACTTTCTGGTCATTATTGACATCACTCCCTGACTGGCTTCGGCTCTACGCCTGTTACGTTCATGATAACCGCTCGCTGATTCTGTATTGCGTTCGCGCCGGTTACCGGGCCCGCCTGAACCCGATAATACCGATTCTCCTGAAGTTCCACCGTCACAATGCGAATACGGGTGATACCGGCCCGTACCAGATCAGCCTTGAGCCGCTCCGCGTTTCCCCTGAGACGGAAACTCCCTGCCTGAAGAAAGACGACCGGCTGCATCGCGCCAGAAACCGTCTTCTTCAGGGGTGCCTCCCGGCTGCCCGCAGTTCCAATAACCCGGATACGGACCGGCGCTGTTCCCGTTTCCACCACCCCGAGCTTTTTTGCCGCCATATACGAAAGATCCAGAATCCTTCCGCCCAGGAAGGGTCCCCGGTCGTTAACCCGGACCACCACCTCGCGGCCGTTGGCGAGATTGCGCACCTGCAGGTAGGTCGGCAGCGGCAGGGTCTTGTGGGCCGCGGTCATGGCGAACATATCGTACTCGTCACCATTGGAAGTCGTCCGGCCATGAAATTTGCGCCCATACCAGGAGGCCTCTCCGGTTTCGGAATAGCCCACCGCCACCGAGGACATCGGGTCATAGCGGACACCGAAAACCTGGTAAGGGGCGTTTCCCGTCCTGCTTAACGGTTCGGCGCGGGGTACCGCATCCGCCACCGTTGCAGGGTCCGGGCCGGAACCCGGGGGGCCGTCATCCTCAAAGTAGGCTCCTGAAGGCGGGTCACGAAAAACGCTGCATCCGGCAAGCGTCAGTACTACGGCTGAGACCGCAATGCAGCGCCGCACCTGCATATTCAACTCCCGGCTGCCGAGGCAATCTGCTCAGCCAGTTCAAATACCGACATGGCGTAGTTCTGACTTCGGTTGTACTGCGTGATCACAAAGAAGTTGTGGTGGCCGAGGCGGTAATCCGCGCCGAGTTTTCCTTCAAAGCGCATGACACCCACCTTCTCTTCTGAATCGCCGGATACCGGGATATCAAGCGCCCTGACGGCCGAGAGCGGTGAGTTCGGAGTCAACTTACGGGTCACCAGGGCATCCAGAGCGCCGGGCGCATTCAGGACCCGGGTGACAATCGCCTCCCCGGGGCGCCAGTGATGGCGGGCCAGATAATTGGCTGCACTGCCGATCGCATCGGCGACACTGTTCAGAAGATCGGCCCGACCATCGCCGTCAAAGTCGACGGCATAACTGCGGTAACTGCTGGGCATAAACTGGGGTATCCCCATAGCTCCAGCGTAGGATCCTTTCACCGACAAAGGGTCCAGGCCCTGCTCTGCCGACAACTGTACGAAATGCTCGAGCTCGGAAGAGAAGAACTTGCTGCGGCGCGGATATTCCACCGAAAGCGTGACCAGACTGTCCAGCACCCGAAGACTGCCCAGCACTTTCCCATAGCGGGTTTCAATACCAATAATGGCGACGATGATCTCGGCGGGAACACCGAAGCGCTCCTCGGCTTTCGCCAGAATGCCGGCATGCTGTTTCAGGAACTTAATGCCACCATTGATAGACGCCGAGTTAACGAACCGTGATTGGTACCGGTGCCAGGAAAGCCGCTCGGCGGGTCGGTTCATCGCGTCGATGATCTTCGACTGAATCTTTGCATTGCGAAACCACGCCTTCATCTGCTCACGCTTGAGGCCGTCGGTACCATCCAGCCGGTCTACCATCTCGGCCAGCTGGGGATATTTCTCGAGAGAGACCGCGAAGACCGGGGATACCGTCAGCACAAGCGCACCCATCGCACCTGCGAGCCACAGGCGTGCGCCCAAAACCCCACGCTGTTTATGGATCAAACTGCCCTCCTCACGTCATCAGCCGACGTCTCGCGTGCATCCCCATAATCATGCCGAAACCTGCCATCAAGGTCAGCATGGAGGTTCCTCCATAACTGACCAGTGGCAGCGGAACGCCGACAATCGGGAGAATGCCCGAAACCATTCCAAGATTAACAAACAAATAAAAGAAAAAGGTCAGTGCCAGAGCCCCCATCAGCAGGCGGGAATACGTCTCCCGGGTGTTGTACGCCATCACCAGACACCGTCCCACAATAAAGAGGTACAGAATAACCAGCATCAGGACGCCCATCAGCCCGAACTCCTCGGCGAAGACAGCAAAGATAAAATCGGTACTGCGCTCGGGAATAAACTCAAGGTGGGACTGACTCCCCTCCAGCCAGCCCTTCCCCCAGGTGCCCGCCGAGCCGATGGCAATCTGTGCCTGAATGGTTTGATATCCGCTGCCCAGAGGATCCGCAAAAGGGTCAAACAGCGTCAGCACCCGCTGCTGCTGATAGCCGTCCAGACGCGACCACAGAAAAGGCGCCAACGCCGCGAGCGCCGCCAACAGCATCATGATGTGATGCCAGCGGATTCCTGCCAGAAAGACCACGATCATGCCCGAAATAATCAGCATGATCCCCGTGCCAAGATCGGGCTGCACCACCACGAGACCCGCGGGTATCAGGGTGATCATCAGCGCCGCCAATATCATCATGAACCCTGGCGGCAGCCGGCCCCGGGTCAGCAGCCACGCCACCGCCATGGGCACTGCCAGTTTCATTAACTCAGAGGGCTGAAACCGGACCAGTCCCAAATCGAGCCAACGCTGTGCCCCTTTTGCGACCACGCCGATAAAGAGAACCCCCAGCAGCGCAGCCAGTCCAATCAGAAAAAGATGCGGCGAGAGTCTGCGAAGGGTCTCGGGAGAAACCTGGGCCAGGATCACCATGGCAACGAGAGATATCCCGAGGCGAATTCCCTGGCGGACCATGACCTCCCAATCCTCTCCCGAGGCGCTGAATATGACGATCAGGCCAAACGCAGAAAGGAACAGCAGCGCAATCAGCAAAGGCCCGTCAAGGTGCAGGGCTCTACCCGAAAACATCGCTTTTCTCTGCCAGCGCCGCCCTTTGAAGCCGCTTCAGGAAAAACCGGTCCATCACTTTGCGGGCGATTGGGGCCGCGACCTTGGCTCCGCTACCCCCATTCTCGACGACGACCGCTATCGCAATCTGGGGTTTTTCGACCGGCGCGAAGGCAATAAAGAGCGCATGATCATGGAATTTCTCCGGTAGGACGCTTTCGTCATATCCTTCATCCTGGCCGATCGCAATCACCTGGGCCGTGCCGGTCTTTCCTGCGATCGGGTAAGGGCTCCGCCTTCCGCTGGCCCGACCCGTACCCCGTGGACTGTGCATCACGGCAGCCATGGCCCGGATGATCTGATCGAGTTCTGTATCAACGACACGGTCCGCCTCCTGACCGCTGGCCTGCGCTTGAGGCGGGGAGATCTTTTCGCCGCTCAGTGAGTCTTCCTCAGAAAGCAGGATTCTCGGCCGAACGGGGATTCCGCGGTTCGCCAGCGTAGCCGTCATCCGGGCGAGTTGCATCGGTGTGACCATCAGAAATCCCTGCCCGATCACGGTGATGAGGTCTTCCCCCGGATACCAGGATTCATTTCTGCTGGCCCGTTTCCACTCGGGGGTTGGGACCAGGCCTGCCGGTTCCTGGGGAAGATCGACACCGGTTATCCTGCCGAGGCCGAAGCCGGACAGCACCTTTGCCATCACATCAATGCCGAGCCTGCTTCCCATTTCATAAAAGTAAACGTCGCAGGATTCCTCAATTGCCCCATGCAGATTCATGAACCCGTGGCCGGTTTTCCTCCAGCATCGATAACGTCGGCTGCTGTCGGGCAGGGTAAACCAGCCCGGACAGTAAACCCGCTCCTGTGGATTGATGCCCGCATCGATGACCGCCCGGGCAATAACCGGTTTGATGGTAGAGCCGGGGGCATAGCGACCGTACAGCGCCCGGTTGAAAAGCGGTCTGTCGTCCAGTGCACGAAGCGCATCGTATGAGTTCTGATCGATACCGTCGACGAAGAGATTGGGATCAAACGAGGGACTGCTCACCATGGTCAGCACCTCTCCGGAGGCCGGGTCCATCGCAACCACCGCCCCCCGTCGATTTCCCAGCGCCTCGCGGGCGACCCGCTGCAGATCAATGTCCAGGGTCAGACTCAGGCTATGGCCGGGAACTGCGCTGTTTCGACTGATCGTCCTCAGCGTTCGCCCATGGGCATCAATCTCGACCTGCTCAAAACCGGACCGGCCCAGCAACGCGCCTTCATACTGCTTCTCGATGCCGATCTTCCCGGTACTGTGGACACCCTGATAGGAGGACGCATCGAGCCTCGCCTGATCGCGCTCACTGATGCGCCCAACATAGCCCAGTACGTGAGCCGTCAGGATTCCTTCGGGATAATCCCGATGCAGCACGGCCTCAAGCGTCACTCCGGGGAAGCGGAATTCATTAACCGCAAAGGTTGCTGTCTGGACATCATCCAGTTTCGCTTTGAGGAGAATCTTTTCAAACGCTGGATGCTTTTTCAACCGCTTGCGAAAGGCCGAAGCCTCCCCGGGTGTCAATCCGACCAGGGCATCGACTTCCTGCAGCATGGTGTCCAGATCGTCCACCTTCTCCGGCACTACCTGCAGGATATGGACCGCTGTGTTCTGTGCCAGCACAACGCCATTTCTATCCAGCACAAGCCCGCGTACCGGCGGCAATGCCTGAATCCGGATGTGATTATCCAGTGATAAGGTCTGGTAGCGCTCATACTGCGATACCTGCAGCACATAAAACCGCCAAACCAGCGCCAGGGTGAGTGCAAGCGCCAGGGCGGCGGCAATGCGGAGGCGGCGTCGCACCGTATCGGCGACAAGGGTCCGCCCCGTGGGAAGATCGTTAGCGGCCATGGCTTTGCCTATCAGTGACTCAGGTTGGCGAGATGGCGGCTGCGCCGAAGCGCCGTGTAAACCAGTGGCCATGCCAGGCCGCCAACGATAACGGCTGTCCAGCGATGCAGCTCGCCGAGCCCACCTGCGGTCACGAGGTCCACGATTGCGAGCAGCACCACTTCCAGGCCCAGGAGCAGCATAACCACGACGCCCTGCTGCCACAGGGGATAGGTTCTTACCCGCAGTGCCAGCATCCTTGCGAGATAGACCAGCACCGCCTTGCTGAGCGCATGCGCCCCGGGAATCCCCAGCGTAACCAGATCAACGGCAAGGCCGGCCAGCCAGGCAAATGACACCCGCATCCTCGTCGGCAGTGCCAGCGCCCAGTAGATCAGCGCGAGCGATACCCAGTCGGGCAGAAAGCCCCGGATCAGTTCCTGCGCGGGAAGCACCAGCAACACGAGTGCCAGAAAAACCGTGACAAAGGGCACCCAGGTACGCCGTTGCGTTGTGCTGACACTAATCATCGGCGGCTTTTGCCTCGGTCTCGTCTTTCCCGGGCGAAGATGCACCGGCGCCCGGCAGCCATAGCAGCAGCACTTCCCGGTCCTGCCCAAGGTGCGAGGCCGGCTCCGCTCCGATCTTCATGAAGGACTCGGCAAGGTTTCGCTCCACCGCCGCGATCCGGGCAACAGGATAGCCGGGCGGGTAGCGCCCGCCAAGACCTGAAGTCACCAGCAGGTCTCCTGTCCGGATATCCGCATTGCGGTCCAGGTAAAGGACTCTCAGTGGGCGGTTGGGTCCCCCGCCATAGACCACGGTACGAAGTCCACTGCGCGCCACCTGGGCGGGAACCGCCTGATCCTCCTGGGTAATCAGGCCCACCTTGCTACGGAACAGACCCGGCTTGGTCACCTGCCCTACGAGACCACCCGCATCAACTACCGGCTGGCCCCGATAAACCCCATCGGCGCTTCCTTTGTCGATCAGCACGGCCAGTGCACCCGGATCCGGATTCACGGCGATCAGTGCAGCGAGGGTGACCTGCTCCGCCTGGGAAGGGGTAGCGGACAACAACTGGCGCAGGCGGGCATTTTCGTTTTCGAGGAATTCAAAGCGGTGCAGCCGCGTCTGCAGAATCAGGTTGCGCTGGCGCATCGCCTCGAACTCGCTGCGCAGTTGATCGGCCGAGGTCAGGTGACCCTGCATCGCATTCAGAGCCGTGCTCGGCAAAGAAGCCAGAAAATGGACCGGTATCCCGATCACAGCGGCAGACTGCGCTACCGTGCGCACGGGTGCAATGTAAAGATACGCTGCCATCAGAGTCAAGGACAGCAGCAGGTAAGGCCCGAGACCGCGTATGATGCCGCCGTTCCTGCGCTTCACCACCGCGTCGCTCCTGAAGACCGCGCGAATTCAACCGGGCAGCAGTGATTCCGCCTGGATGCTGGGGCGCACACGCGGCAGGGTCTACTCGTGAGTGAAGACGTCACCCAGCGCGCTCATTTCCTCCAGCGCTCTGCCACAGCCGCGGGCAACGCAGGTCAGCGGGTCGTCAGCCACCACGACGGGCAGTCCCGTTTCCTGCATCAGTCGCCGGTCCATATCACGAATCA
>DCXP01000042.1 GCA_002327725.1 Proteobacteria bacterium UBA2133 | reverse complement strand
CCAGCTCGAGATATCCCAGTGGCGCCTGGTCGGAAACCTGAATCTCAACTGGTCGCCTACCCTGGAGCTGTTGCCGCAAGACCCGGGGCCGGGCTCTTGAACACCGGTCTGACGGTTCTGGGCGCTGGCCTCGTCGGCCTGCTCGGATCAGTTCATTGCGTTGGGATGTGCGGCGGCATTGTCGGGTCCTTGTCCAGTCTCTCGACCGGTACGTCAAAAAGTCCGCCCTGGCGGATGCTCTTCGCGTACAACACCGGCCGCATTACCAGTTATATCCTGGCGGGCATCCTGGCTGGCTGGCTTGGCAACAAAGCACTGGCCGTTTTTTCTCCCGCTCATGTCGCCTCGATAGGCCTGACGCTGTCAGGACTTTTTCTGCTGACGCTCGGCCTCTACATCTCGGGCTGGTGGCAAGGACTGGCGGTGCTCGAGCGGGTCGGCCTGCTGTTGTGGAAACGGATCGAGCCCTGGGCAAGACGTCTGCTTCCCATCCGTTACACCGGGCAGGCAGTGGCTCTGGGGCTCGTCTGGGGTTGGCTCCCTTGTGGTCTGGTTTATGCAACCCTGATATGGTCGCTCGCGAACGCTGACCCGCTTCGCAGCGCAGCAATGATGGGGGCTTTTGGTCTTGGTACGCTGCCGATGCTGACCGTGCTTGGATCGGCAACAAGTGCGCTCGTCAGACTGACCCGTCAAAAAAGGGCTCGACAGATCGCCGGTGCGGTGATTATGTCATTTGGCCTGTTAACGCTCTTCGGCGTCATCAGGCCCGTGCATCCGGGAAACCACCCGGTAGACAGCATGCTCTGCGGGTCCGACTATCTACCGTCCAAACAAGGCTCCTGATCCTCGAGATTTGCGAACTTCCCTGCGCATCCTGCTCGATAGACGGCGACTTACCCTGATCCAGTCTAACGGCCCTCAAGCAAGGGAAACCGTTACCACGCCAAGATATTCATATCAAGGCTCCCTGTCGATCCCGAATCAGAACAGGCAATCATCTGATATCGACACCCAAACAGGCGAAATCGTAATATATTACGCTTTGCATAATCTTAAATGTTATTCTTTTTCGATGACGCTTTGGGCCGAGCTTGCCAACGGAAAACTTTCATGTCGGGACTGTAGCCTGGCAGAGCTCTGCCTGCCTAGAGGTCTGGATCCCGGGGACATTGAGCGATTTGAGTCTATCGTCGGCCAGCGCCCGGCGATGAAACGCGGGGAAAATATCTACCGCGCCGGAGATGACTTTCGCGGACTCTATGCGGTCAAGTCAGGGTCTTTAAAGATCATCGTGTCGCCCCCGGACGGTGCCGAACAGATTATCGGCTTTTCCATGCCCGGTGAACTCTTTGGTTTTGACGGCATTGATGACGGCCATACCTGTACCGCAGTGGCCCTGGAGCGGACCACGCTTTGCGAACTTCCCCTGGATGCCGTTGCCGAGGTCTCCCGCGAGGTCCCCAGCCTGCATCGCGAGTTGTATAGAGTCATGGCGAGAGAAATCAGCGTCGACCAGTCAATGCTGCTGCTGTTGGCAAGACGCACAGCAGAGGATCGTCTTGCCGCTTTCCTCCTGAGCTTGTCTAAACGGTTTGCCGACAGGGGATTCTCACAGACTGACTTCACCCTGTCGATGTCGCGACACGATATCGCAAACTACCTGGGTCTCGCTGCCGAGACGGTGAGCCGGCTGTTCAGCCGGCTTTCTGAAACGGGATTACTGACGGTGCATGGACGGAAGATTCACATCCAGGACATCAACGCATTACGCCGCCGGGTGGATGGCTGCATCGCAGCGCAAGCGTCCTAAACCATCGAAATACTCAGCAACGCACCTCACGGTGCAAAGTTCAGCACCCGGCTCGTCTAGAGCACTCTTGAATGTCTAGGGGTTTCGGCATCAGGTTCGATATATCGATCAAAAATCATACAGATATTTCGAAGCAGGTATCGCCCTTTTCGGGTTACCCTGATCACACTGGGGGACGGGAGGGTAACCAGGCCGTCATCTACCAGAGGCTGGAGGTGCTCAAGTTCGTTCGCGAAATACTCACCTCGCACAAGACGATGTTCGAAGAGCACCTGATTGAGATTCACTTCCCCAGCGCACATTAACTGCTCGATGATACACTGGCGTATCTCGTCATCGCGGCTTAATTCCAGCCCACGGTCCACAGGGAGTTTGCCCGCACCAATGCTTTCCTGATAGTTCGAGAGTGCTTTGGTGTTCTGACTGTAGCTGTTGCCGATATGACTGATGGCACTGACGCCAACGCCGATGAGGTCACACTGCGCGTGCGTTGAGTATCCCTGAAAGTTTCTGTGCAGCGTTCCGTCACGAAAAGCATTCACCAGAGGATCATCCTCCCGGGCAAAATGATCCATCCCGATGTAGACGTATCCGGCATCAGAAAGCCGGTCGATTGCAGCACCCAGAATCCTGAGTTTTTCGTCACTGTCCGGGAGTTGGGATTCTAAAATTCGTTGTTGCGGGGCAAAGAGATGCGGCAGGTGGGCATAGTGAAATATGCTCAACCGATCCGGTGTCACTTCCAGCAGCCTATCCAACGTGGTAATGAAACTTGATACTGTCTGTAAAGGAAGCCCATAGATCAGGTCCACATTAGTCGACCGGAATCCCCGTGCCCGTGCATGACGGATCAGTGAGAGTGTCTCCTCGCACGGTTGCTCCCGGTGAATGGCCTTTTGAACCGCCGGGTCGAAATCCTGGACCCCCATGCTGATCCGGTTAAAGCCGATCTCGCGAAGGTGGTCCAGGGTGTCAGGGGATACCGTACGCGGATCAATCTCAATCGAGTAATCCCGGGAGGAATCATCAGTCAGTCGAAAATGGCCGCTGATTTGCGCAAGCAGTTGCCCTATCTGACCGGTGTCCAGAAATGTCGGGGTTCCACCTCCCAAATGCAACTGCACCAGTTCCCGATCATCGTCAAAGAGCTGGCCGTACATGGCCACCTCGCTGTGCAGGCGCTCAAGATAATCCACTGCCCTGCTCACATTGCGGGTGACAATCTTGTTGCAGGCACAGTAAAAACATAACGTGGAACAGAACGGGATATGCACGTAGAGCGATAAGGCCCTGGGAACCGGCTCCTCGTTACTGAACTGAGCAAGTTCCTTCAGTCGTGCTGCGTCAAATGACGTAGTGAACTGCAGTGCGGTCGGGTAAGACGTATAGCGCGGACCCGACCGGTCATAGCGCCGGATCAGATCCGGGTCAAAATCCGGTGGCGGGAATCCGCCACCGCCGCACGGTTTCGGTGAAGTATCTGACAACACAGGGCGTTGGGTGAGTTAACACTAACGCTAATCTACCCATCGTGAATCTGCCTATAAATGATTTAAATCATGTTCAAGGCAGGTCCGGCAAACCGAAAGAACGGCTGTATTTAGCGCCTCCAGGCCCCCATGATTCCAGCAGGGAGTGCAAGTCAGGTGGGAATTTGACCTGTGTCAGGGAATCTTCTGCTTGCGCCCGATATTATGAGCCTGCCATTTTGATCATATCTGGCTCTCCAGAGGCTGATCGCGTGGTTTGACCCTGCAAGGTGGACCGGGGCCCACTGTAACTCCTCAGGCCCTGCGTAAATGGGCACCTGACCACCTTGGCAGGGTCATCTTTGAGTGTCAATAGACATCGTCTTTTTTCTAATTCCCCTGGCGTTGATCCTGGTCAGCGTCGCGATCTGGGGCTTTTTCTGGGCGGTCAGCAAAGGCCGGTTTGAAGACCTGCAGGGCCCGGGGCACGCCATCCTGCTGGACGAGGATGAAAAAATCGACGCCTCCTACAAGACGCGGCACAAACTCAGCGAATAAGCGTACTCACCGCTACGCGAAGACCCATCGGTCCTTTGCCGCACTAACTCCACCGCCGGACTGATAACAGCACCGCCTTCAATACTGCCGGGCGATCGGTCATCAGCCCATCAATGCCGAGATCCAGGAGGTGACGCATCTCATCGGGCTCATTCACCGTCCAGACGTGTGTCTGCAGTCCCTGTGCTTTCATCGCCCGCACAAAACGGCGGTCTATGACTTTGATGCCGTTCCACGTCACCGGTACCTGCGCACATGCCGCCCGCAGACCCCCCATCGGAAGGCCAATGCTCGAAAGACGTGCCCGCGTCGTTTCGAGCGTTGCCATGGAGGTGCACACATCCGGCAATGCGCTGCGCACCCGACGCAGCCGCCGGTCTGAGAATGAACCGATGCAGACCCGGTCGTGGGCCTGGGTGCGCTTGATTACCTCAACGAGGGGACCGACCGCGGCATCCGATTTGGGATCAATATTGAAGCGGGTGTCGGGGAAATCCCCCAGAAGATCCTCTATCAGCGGAATCGGTTCGCGTCCCATGACGCGGGCGCGCGCTACGTCCGGGTAATCCAGCTCCGCAATACGTCCACGGCCGCCTGTCACGCGGTCGAGCCGGTCGTCGTGGAAAGCAATCAGCACACCGTCGCGGGTGCAGTGCACATCCGTCTCCAGATATTTAAAGCCCAGTGTTACCGCACTCTCAAACGCTGCGGCCGTGTTTTCCGGCGCCGCCTCGCCATCACCGCGATGGGCAAAAGCGAGTATGCCGTCGTGTTCAAGAAACGCGTGGCTCGGCATCTGTCATTACCGGTCGGTCAGGTTGGAGGCATCCACTCAATTCCCGGCGCGAGTGGACGAATGCAAGGGTTAAGATTAGCATCATGCACCCCCTCTGCAGCCATCGTAATGGACTCACATGCCCTCGCCGCTTGTTCTGATACCGACCTATGACGAGCGAGGCAATTTGCCGTCATTTGTTTCAGCGGTACGATCCGCCCTCCCGGGTGCCGATATCCTTGTTATTGACGACAACTCCCCGGATGGCACCGGTGCGCTGGCCGACGAGATCGCCGGAGAAGACATTCATGTTCAGGTTCTGCACCGCGATAAAAAAGAAGGCCTCGGCCGCGCCTACCTGGCCGGGTTTGCGTGGGCGCTTGAGCGCGACTACAGCCATGTTTTTGAGATCGATGCCGACTTCAGCCATAACCCGAAGGATCTGCCGCGACTGCTCGAAGCGACGGAAAACGCCGATGTCGCCCTCGGCTGCCGGTGGATGCCCGGTGGGGGTGTATCAGGCTGGCCGTGGTCGCGTCTGGCCTTATCGCGCTTCGGCAATCTCTACGCCCGGCTCATTCTGGGAGCGCCCTATCGCGATCTCACCGGGGGTTTCAAATGCTTCCGGCGCGAAGCCCTGGAGACACTCGGCCTCAACAAAATCCGCTCGGTCGGGTACGGCTTTCAAATCGAAACGACGTGGCGCGCACTGCAGCGCGGGCTTTGTGTCGTCGAAGTGCCTATTCATTTTACCGACCGCACGGTCGGTGTTTCGAAGATGTCCGGACAGACCTTTAAGGAAGCGTTTGTGCTGGTGTGGCGCCTGCGTCTGGGCAGATCATGATTTGCGTTTGCCCGAGATCAGCAACAGCAGGTAACTGTAGAGCCATAGTCCAAGTCCCGCGAGGCCAACGATATCGCGCGCCAGCGGTCCCTGAGGAACCAGAAGCGCCGCTGCCTTGATACCCAGAAGACTCGACAAAACCGCCAGTACAGCGATTTTCCACCACGACTTTCTTGCCAGTGCATCCTGCCAGCAGAACAGCAGCAGCCCAAAAAAAGCGATGAAATGCGGCTTGGACGACTGCGGGCCGATTAATATAAAAGCCGTATAAAACAGCAGTCCCAAAACGAAGATGGCGTCTTTGCGCACACGGGTGGCCAGCAGCAGCGCCAGCGCAAAGGCCGCACAGAGACCGAACAACACCACGTTGGACGGCACCACCCGCCCCAGTCGGGTTGCCGCAATCCGGTAGAGTGACTGGTTGCCTGCGCTTCCCCGGTCCTGCCACCAGCGGACCTCGCCCGGCGACACCGAAAGCGTCATCTCGTAGTGCTCCCGCAGGTAACTCCACATCCCGCCCGTGATGGCCTCCGCCTTGAACTGACCCTGCGGAACCGTATCGCGCTTGGGCAACACCGACCCGGGTACCGTGAAACTCGAGTCCCGCCAGGTGTCAGTGACGGCAAACTTGACAAGGTCCGGCGCCGCCACCAGCACCAGGGTCAGCCCGAAAAAAACGCCGACCGCTGCCCAGCGCTTCTTGTAGATCGGCAGCAGCACCATGAAAAGGGGATTTGCCTTGAGGCCTGCTGCCAGCGCCATCAGGCTGGAGGCCAGCACCGGTACGCGCGCAAAGACCGCCAGTCCAAAAATCACCAGCCCGAAAATCAGAATATCCGTCTGCTGGTTATTGAATACCGCGAGGATTGACCGGAAAGAAAACAGCAGTGCGATCACCAGGGTCGCAGCGCGCAGCGCACTGCCATAAAGCACCTCACGCTGACACACATATACCGCACCAACCAGAAAGACCATATTGACGGCAAAGAAAATAATCTTGCCGACCGTGTAGCCCAGCGGATATACCGGCAGCAGCAAAAAGGAAGCAAAGGTCGGATAGGTAAAGACGTTCTGCTCGTATATGTGAATCTTGAGCCCATGCACGAAACGAAAAGTGGCGGCCCAGTACACATCGAAGTCACCATCGTGCACGAGGTAGCGGTACAACAGCACAGCGGTTGCCACAAGGCCCAATCCCACCCACAGCCAGCGGGCTGTCGGACTCGCGAACCATCGTAAAAACCGGGGGGTTGCCATCGGTCTATTTTACGAAAGCGGGTGCCAGCCGGGGGGCCCGGCCCATGTCGATGGTCGTCTGGCGCGAAGCGTGAGCCGCAAGTTCATGAGGGGAGCGGAGTACAGCGATAGACGCTCCAGATTCGAAGATTCGAAAGCCAGCGCGGTCGGTCGATTCGGCGTACCCACCTCGGCAGGGCGCTCGCTTCGAGTGTGAAGTCTGCGCACAAAGATGACAGCATCGACGGCGGATAGGCCCTCGGCACAAAGAGGTATACGGCCTCGTCAGCACTATCCAAAAGTGCCTGAAACTCTTGCGGTGACCTGACCTTGGAAAAACTGACCCGGGGCGATCGAAAAAACCCAATGGTTCCCGAGCCGGTCTGATATGGATCTTGTCCGTAGACCACCAGTGGTAATGGGGCATCAATGGACTGGCGGTAAATCCACTTGTGAACCACGGCCTCCTGGCTCGCTGGCGAAAAACTGAAATACATGAGCGCCAGGCCATTCAGCACAAAGAACACACGCACGAGATACCGGGTTGCCCGACTCGCGGAAAAAGGGTTCCGGGATAATGCCAGTTTGGCCGACAGTGCTTCAAGACCTATCACCGCGAGTATCAGCAGGGGATAGATCACCGGCATCAGGAAGCGGGTTTCCTTATGGTCGATAAACGAGTGGGCCAGCAGAAAGCACACCACGGTCCAGACCAGGACGTTTCCGGGCCGCAGTATCACCGCGGCCAGAATGGCTGGCAGCAGGAGCAGGCTGAAAGGCGGCACCAGCAGTAACGCGAGTTTCTCGATGTAATACCACCACGGATCGACCCCGTACTGCGCCGCCCTGCCGTCGACCAGGTTGGCGAGAAAATAGTTGACCGGTGTCAGCGTCCATTTCCCGTAGAACCAGTTATCGAGAATGATGTTGAGCCCAAGCGCAAGCAAAACCCCCAGCGCCGTGGCGACTAGGATCCGGATCCCCGGTCTTCTGATGAATACGAGCCACAGCCCCAGACCCACCAGTGCAAAGGCCATCGGAAAGCGCACATAGAACGCAAAACCGAGCACCAGGCCCGCGACTGCCGCAAGAACCAGAGATGAGCGGCGGGTTCCATCGCAGGCGGCCAGCATCAGCAAAATGCCAAGACACAGGAAGGCCCCGGCCCAGGTCTCCGAGGCAAAGCGGGCGTTCAAAAAAGGCAGTAACCAGAAAAGCCCCGTCGCCAGAACCAGGGCAGCCCTCGCCCACCCCTGCGACAGCCAGCGAAAGGCATATCCGCACATCAGCCAGATACTGGCGAACCCAAGAGCGGCCGAGACAAGCCGCAGCACCAAAGCCGTGCTAAAGGGATCGGGCCCCGATCCGTACTGGTGCACTCCGTAAGCGATGGCTGGCTGAACCGCAGGGCGGATCTGCTCAAAGAACTCCCACGGCAGTGTCCGGCTGATACCCGTATCGATTTTCGAATGGGCAAATTCAAGAATCTGATAGTCCGAGTCCGGATGCGCCCTGCCCTCACTGAAAAAGGCAGCACAGATATGCAGGACAAGACTCAATAGGATGATGCCCACGGCCAGCGTGGCTTGCGGGAGTTGTGTTTCTGGTTTCATCGATAGATAAAGCCTGATGCCCGCTTCAATTCAGCTGTACGGGAACCGTCTGCTTATCGCCCGCTTCCATTGCAATCAGCGCAGAGACCACCGCATAAAAGTCAGGTGTTGTCGAGGAAAACCGATGTTAACCGGAATCGTTCTTTTGCTGGCAGGGATATTGATTGCGCTTCATCCGCCGCTGTTGCCCATCATTATCGCCAGCGTACTGATTGCGCTGGGACTGCTTCTGGCCGTCAGCGCCTGGTATCACCGCAAACTGCAACGTCGGGGTGGCAACCCGATCATTGAACTGATCTTGCGCTACTGATCGATCAGTTCAAGCGGGCTTGTGGCGCAGTTTGGCGCTCACAAAATCCTTCTGCGGTATGTGCAGCAGGCGCTGGATTTTGCGCATCAGGTGCAGTTCGTGATCATCCAGCCGGCCATCGGCGTAGACCACGCGCCACATCTGCTCGACCAGGTTGAGGCGGTCTTTTTCGCTCCAGTGCTGATTGATCAGTGAAGTGAATCCGTGCAGACCTGTGGCTTCGCGAACCCGGTCCTGCGCCAGGGTCGCCAAAGCGCCGGCGTCGCCTTCGCTGAGATCAAACTGCTCACGGACCAGTTCCTGGATGGTCGCGCGCTCTTCGTCATCCAGATCGTAATCTGACATCGCCGCCTCATAAAGCAACGCCGCTGCGGCCAGCCGCAAAGCGTCTTCGGTGCCGTCGCTGTCTTTTCGAGCCTGGAGCCGATCGCGGAAAAAATCACCGATTGCGCCAATCACGGTATCTCAAACCCACGTCTACCGGGTATCGCTGCACTGTAAGGGCTCAAAATGACCCGATCTGGAAGGCTGGGGACCAACGGATTAAAGCCGTCGGTCAGGGCGAGACCTGGCCGATCTCGCAAAAAAAGAGGCGACACCGTTGCGGACGTCGCCTTGAGTTTCCCCGTTTTATCGGTGGAGGAAGTATGCACGCACATTAAGCCATGCCCCGTGCACCGCCGCCTTGACCTAGATCAATTTTTTGAAAAACCATGGCTTTGGGCGATTCCAGGCTAGGCCTGGGGTTCCTCGCACCTTTCCTCCTGTATATCCTGCTGGCTGTCATAGGACACCCAGCAGACCATGATTCGACCTTCTTTCTCGAGATGATATTCCGTAATTGATACCACCCGCTGCAGACTGGCGTAGGGCGAAACACCGGAGCGGATCTCCTGTTTTTCGATCTGCTTGACGATTTGCCAGCCTGCCTGTGTCAGTCCATAGACACCGACGGTTTCTCCTGACACCCATCGGGGGCTGGCCGTCGCGGCAATGGCAAGGACGGCCGCCAGCGCAGCTGTCAGGCGACGCTTCTTCGCTGTACCGTCCATCGCCTGGGGAGTATGCGTGCTAGCGGGTGCCGTAAATCCGGTCGCCGGCATCCCCAAGCCCGGGCAGGATATACCCATGGTCGTTCAGTTCACGATCCAGCGCCGCGCTGAACACGGGAACGTCGGGGTGCGCCTGATTGAACGCGCTTACCCCTTCCGGGGCGGCCAGAAGACAGACCACTTTGATCTGCACCGGGCGATCCTGCTTGAGCCGGGTCACTGCAGCGCTCAGCGAGTTGGCTGTCGCAAGCATTGGATCCACCACAATCGCCTGGCGCTCACTGATGTCTTCAGGCACCTTGTAATAGTATTCGACAGCCTGAAGCGTATCGGGGTCCCGGTAAAGGCCGATATGCCCCACACGGGCTGAGGGGATCAGATCCAGCATGCCTTCCAGAAGACCGTTTCCGGCACGGAGCACGGAGATGAAGCACAGCTTCTTGCCAGCGAGAATAGGTGCCCGCATGGTTTCGAGCGGCGTCTCCACCTCGGTCTGCTCCAGTGGCAGATCATGCGTGACCTCGTAGGCCAGCAACAGTGCAATCTCGCGGATCAACTGGCGAAAATGTGCCGTCGGGCAGTCCTTGTCGCGCATCAGCGTGAGCTTGTGCTGCACCAGCGGATGATCGACTAATGAAAATGATTCTTGCATCAGGTCAGGGTTGTGTTCCAGGTTCGCGTCAGTGATTTTTCTGACTGGGTTAGCCGTTTTTGCTCTCTTCGATTGTAGGATAAACCGACAATGAAGCATACCTCCTCTTCACAGCGCATTGTGGTCACGGGCAGTGAATCCACCGGGAAGACCTGCCTCGCAAAAGCGCTGGCCGATCATTTTGACTGCCCGTACTCGCCCGAAGCTGCCCGCTTATATGTCGAAGACCACGACCGCGCGCTGACGATCGATGATGTTGGCCCTATTGCGGCCCGCCAGCTCGAACTTGAGGAGACTGCTATCCGCAAAGCGCATAACCTCGTCATTCATGACACCGATCTTCTGTCCACGCTGATCTACTCGCAGCATTATTACGGCGTGACCCCGGAGTGGATCAGAAAACCCGCAATCGAGCGGGCGGGCGATTTGTATCTTCTGTGTGATATTGACCTGCCGTGGGCACCTGACGGCCTTCAGCGCGATAGCAGTTCACCTGAGCAACGGCGGGCCATTCACCAGCAATTTGTCGACATGCTGGAAAACTCAGGTACGCGCTGGGCCCTGATTCAGGGAAGCGGCGCGGTGCGCTCTGAGCAAGCCATCAGGCTGATTGACGACTATCTCGACAGTTAAGAGGCCATACCCGCGTTGTCGATGACTGTATTGACAGCGGGAACGGCCTTGACTAGATTGACCACACTATCCAACGGGGTGCCCGGCACGGGCTGGGCTGAGAATCACCCGCTGAACCTGAACCGGATCATACCGGCGGAGGAATCTGGATAGCGGCCACGCCGGCCCCTCCGCTCTTCGATCCCGAAGGAGCGTCTGCATGACATTTTCTCGTTTGCTTGCTGCCCTCGGCGCAGGCCTGCTGTCTATCATCAACCTCCCGGTGGGCGCGGCAACGCCGGCCTTGACGGTCTATACCTACGCCTCTTTTGTCTCCGATTGGGGTCCGGGCCCGCTGATTGAGCCGGCGTTTGAGGCCCGCTGCGGCTGCGATCTCAAGTTTGTTGGTGTCGAAGACGGCGCCGCGTTACTGGGCCGCCTCAAACTCGAAGGCAGTCGTTCTTCGGCTGACGTAATCCTGGGACTGGATACCAGTCTTGTCGCCGAGGCCCAACAGACCGGTCTTCTGGAGCCGCACGATCTTGATCTCGGCGCTGTCGAGTTTGCCCTGTCCTGGTCAGACCCCGTGTTCATCCCCTATGACTTCGGTTACTTCGGATTCGTCTACGACAGCGAAAGCCTGCAGAACCCGCCCACCAGCCTGTGGGAACTGGTTAATGACACGCAGGGGCCAAAAATCATTATCCAGGACCCGCGGACCAGCACACCGGGGCTCGGCCTGCTGCTGTGGGTCCGCAAAATATTCGGGGATGACGATACGAAAGCGTGGACCTCACTGTCGCCGCGTATTGTCACGGTTACCAAGGGGTGGTCGGAAGCCTATGGCTTGTTTCTTGAAGGTGAAGCGCCGATGGTTCTGAGCTACACCACCTCGCCGGCCTATCACCGCCACGTCGAAAAGACCGATCGATATCGTGTCGCCATGTTTGAAGAAGGTCACTACCAGCAGGTCGAAGTCGCGGCGCGACTCGCCCATTCGGCTCAGCCCGAACTGGCGAAAGATTTCCTGCGTTTCCTCCTGTCGGATGAGGTTCAGACGATACTCCCGACAAGCAACTGGATGCTGCCCGCCGTACGCACAGGGGAGGCGCTGCCAAAGGCTTTCCGCGATGACGAACTTCCCCGCAAAACCCTGGGTTTTGAGCCGGCTGAAGTCAGCGCGGAACGAAAACGCTGGATCAAGCGCTGGCTCACGGCTCTCGTCCAGTAAAATGCTTTGAACACCCGATCGCTTCGCGGGCTCTGGCCCGGACTCATCGCGGCGCTCTTGCTGACGGTGTTGATTGCAGGTTCGCTGGCGGCAGTGGGTGTCGCGTCCCGCCCGCTTTCCGTTGCCCTGACGCTCTTCGACCCCTACTTTTTTGAGGTCATCCGATTCACCGTATGGCAGGCGGCCCTTTCTACGCTGATCAGTGTGGCCCTCGCGATACCCGTCGCGCGGGCGTACGCCAGACGTCCCGTCTTTGCCGGTCGGACCATCCTGATCACGCTGATGGGACTGCCCGTGGTCATGCCGGTCATTGTCGCCGTATTCGGTATTGTGGCGGTTTATGGGCGGGCTGGACTGCTGAATGCCGTGCTTCAGCCGGCAGGCCTTGCCGTACCGTTTGAGCTTTATGGCCTGACCGGCATTCTGCTGGCACATACCTTCTTTAACCTGCCGCTCGCGGTCCGGCTGCTGTTGCCGGCGTGGGAGCAGATCACGACAGAAAACTGGCGCACGGCCGGTACGCTCGGTATGTCGAGCAAGCAACTCTTTCGTTTTGTCGAGTGGCCGGCCATCAGCGCCTTCCTGCCCGGCGTCATCGTCATCGTTTTCCTGCTCTGCTTCACCAGTTTTGCGGTGGTTCTGACCCTTGGCGGCGGGCCTTCCGCAACGACCATTGAGGTGGCGATCTACCAGGCGCTGCGTTTTGAATTCGATCCCGGCCAGGCCGCGGTACTGGCACTGGCACAACTGCTCCTGTGTACCTGCATCGCTGTGCTCCTGATTCGATGGCTGCGGGTGCTCACACCGACGCCGGGACGGAAACGAGACCCACGGGCCCGGCCTGATGCGCCGATGCGCCTTGGAAAGATTCTGGACTCCGTGGCAATCATTCTGTGCAGCCTTTTTGTGTTCGCCCCTATCGCCGCGCTGGTCTCTGCCGGACTGCGGGGCCCTGTGGTTTCGGTCATCCTGGATGCCGGCCTGTGGCAGGCGGCTGCACGGAGCCTTGGCATTGCGGTGACGGCGACGAGCGTATCTGCGGCCATGGCCTTTGGTCTGGCAACCACCGCCCGATCCCTGATGCTTGAGCGCAAGCAGCACAGAGCCAAAGAACTGACGCTCCTTATCGGCTCTCTCACCCTGGCAGTTCCGCCGATGGTGATCGGCACCGGGTTGTTCCTGATCGCCCTGCGCATTTCGCTGGTCGGCAGCGTCACACTGCTGATGATTGCACTCGTCAACGCGGTGATGGTGCTGCCTTATCTCTTGCGCAGCATCACCCCGGTGCTGATCAGTTCCGGCCAGCAGTACCAGAAACTGTGTGCGCAGTTGGGTCTTGCCGGCTGGCAGCGGTTCCGTCGGATCGACTGGCCGATGATCCGAAGACCCGCTGCGTTTGCGCTGGCCCTGGGCGGGGCACTGTCTTTCGGTGACATGGGCGTGGCCGCCCTTTTCGATACCACCGGCCACATCACCCTCCCGGTGATGCTCTATCACCGCATGAGCGCCTACCGCTTCGACGAAGCGGCGGTCACCGCGCTGGTCCTGGTCCTCATGTGCGTCACGCTCTTCTGGATACTGGACCGCAGCCTGTCGCGATGCCCTTCCTGAACATAGACCAGCTTCGGTTCCGCCTCGGTGACTGGCAGCTGCAGGTTTCCCTGCAGGCTGAGCGGGGCGAATGTATTGCACTGATCGGGGCAAGCGGTGCCGGAAAATCCACATTGCTGTCCCTGATTGCGGGATTTGAGCGGCCGAACGATGGGGTGATCTTGGTCAAGGAACAACGCATCGATGAACTCGCGCCTGCCGCGCGGCCCGTGACCATGATGTTTCAGGAAAACAACCTTTTTAACCACCTCACCCTCTACCAGAACATCGCATTGGGCTGCCACCCGGGCCTGAAACTCACCGAAGCCGATCGCGAACTGATTGAGCGGGCTTTGCAAGCAACGCGGCTTGGGGCACTTCGTTCCCGACATCCCGCAGACGTTTCCGGCGGTGAACGCCAGAGGGCAGCACTCGCCCGCTGTCTGTGCCAGAGAAGGCCGCTGCTGCTGCTCGACGAGCCCTTTACGAGCCTGGACCCGCGGCTGCGGGCCGAGATGCATGAACTGGTGGATGAACTGCGCCAGACCCATGGACTCACGGTCATCGTGGTGAGCCATCTGCCTCTGGAGGTTGCCCGGATTGCCGATACCCTCGCCTTCATGCACGACGGCAGAATCGAAGAGCACGGAGCGACTGATAACACGTTAGCTGAGCCCAGAAGCCACGAGCTACGCGAATACCTGCAATTCACAGCACCGGGTTAGACTTTGGCCGTGTTTTTAAGAGGTTTCTGCCATGCTCCTTCGTTCGATTTTTCTGGCCGTATTCGCTTTAGTTGTGCAACCCGCCAGCACAGATAACAGTCACTGTGCCGTGAATCTTGATTTCACCAAGCGCTATCTCGCCAGCGAAGAGTCGGTGCGGCTGTGTGATGCCTACCCGGATACGGTTCTGCTGCTGGTCAACACGGCCAGTTACTGTGGCTTTACCTCGCAGTTCGCGGGTCTTGAAGCCCTCCAGGAAAAATATGGCAACCGGGGTTTTTCCGTGCTCGGGTTCCCTTCCAACGATTTCTTCCAGGATCCCCGCTCGGAGAAAAAGATTCGGGAATTCTGCGACCTCACCTACCAGGTGAAATTCCCGATGTTCGAAAAATCCCGGGTCGCCAAGCGTAACGCCGAACCTCTTTTCCAGGCACTCGCCGCGCAAGCCGGGCAGTTTCCGAAATGGAATTTCCATAAGTATCTTCTCGACCGCGAGGGCCGGGTCGTCGGCAGTTTTGGCTCGACGGTGACCCCCGGCAATACCGAACTCGTCAGCAAAATTGAATCACTTCTCTAAAAGGGCAGGTGAAGCGGTGGCGGTTTCGGTGTATACCTTCCCTTTATGAATGCACCGAGACACAATCAAAGCGTCGTCTTCACCGATCTCGACGGGACGCTGCTCGGGCCCGGTCAGGAACTTTGCGGGCGCAACCGGGCAACCCTTGAACATCTCGGAACGCTTGGCATCACCCGCGTGGTGGTCACTGGGCGTTCTCTTTTTTCCTGTGATCGTGTCCTTAACGATGCCTTTCCTATCGATCTTCTGGTAACGTCATCTGGCGCCGGAATCTTTTCGTTCCGCCCAAGAAAACTGCTGCGCCAGTTCGCTCTTGAGAACGCGGAGATGACGCACGCCATTGAGGTTCTCGAAGCGTTACAGCTCGACTTCATGGTGCATGACCCGGTTCCGGACAATCATCGATTCCGCTGGCGCCGCTTCGGCTGCGCCAATCCTGATTTCGACAGACGACTGTCTCTGTATGCCGGGCACCACCAGATGCTGAATCCCGATTCAGTTCCTGTCAGCGGCGCTGCCCAGTTACTGGCGATCGCACCCTTGGAAAACCCAAGCGCCGTGCATGACGAACTTGCTGAGCGCCTGCCAAATCTCAATGTTGTCAGAACCACTTCGCCGCTTGACCATCGCTCAGCCTGGTATGAAATTTTTCCCAAAACCGTAGGCAAATCACACGCCGCACAATGGATCTGCCATCACTTTGGTCTTGATGCAGCCACAGCGCTCGCCGTCGGGAACGACTTTAACGACCTCGACATGCTGCGCTGGGCGAACACGGCCCGGGTTGTGGGTAACGCCCCCGAACCGCTTTCCCAGGAGTTTCAGCCCGTTGCGGACCATAGCGAATCGGGCTTCAGCGACGCCGTTGCCGAGTGGCTGGTGGATTCCGCCTAGCCGATCTTCTGTTTACCAGAGCAGGCGGCCCTCGACGAATGCGGCCGCGAGTTCAGAACCCGGCGCGTCAAGAAAACTCGATACACGGGAATGTTCGACCAACCGGCCGTTGTGCAGAAACAACACATCATCCGCAATGCGGCGGACCTGGCCGAGATCGTGTGAAACCATGAGGATTCTGACACCCTCGCTGTCGATGTCATTGATGATCTGTTCCACCGAAGCCGTGGCCGCGGGGTCAAGATGCGCAGTGGGTTCATCCAGAAACAGGGCCCGCGGCTTAAGCGCCCATACCCGCGCCAGTGCGAGGCGCTGCTGTTCGCCCCCGGATAAGACCCGCGCATTACGCTCAGCGAGATCCGCCAGCCCGGTTTTTTCAAGCACTGCGTCAGTCCGCTCGGCCCGCTCGGTGCGTGAGATGTTTCGTGAAGCCAGTGCATGCTCCACGTTCGCGCGTACCGAGCGGCGCAGCAACACCGGACGCTGAAACACCATCGCCTGGGCCCGGCGATGCTGATCGGCGGTTCCACCCGCCCAGCGGATCGAACCCCCGGATGGTATCAGCAGGCCATGACACAACCGCAATAGCAGACTTTTCCCTGCCCCGTTGGGACCCACCACACAGGTTGGCCTGCCAGGATGCAGGGCAAAACTCACATCAGC